>NZ_JAHBAW010000001.1:0-355000 GCF_018390395.1 Pseudomonas sp. RC4D1 | reverse complement strand
CAGCCCGGTCAGAATATCGGTCAACGCCACACCGACCTTCACCGGCCCAGCCCCCTCATCCCCCTCAGGGCGTCCGGTCAGGCTCATCAGCCCACCCAACCCCTGAATCATGAAGTCATAACCCGCACGCTTGGCATAGGGACCGGTCTGACCAAACCCGGTGATCGAGCAATAGATCAGTCTCGGATTGATTGCCTTGAGCGATTCATAGTCCAAGCCATATGCAGCCAGCCCACCAACCTTGAAGTTCTCGATGACAATGTCCGACTTGGCAGCCAGCTCACGCACCAACTGCTGCCCCTCAGGACGAGTGAAGTCGATGGTCACTGACTGCTTGTTACGGTTGCCCGACAGGTAATAAGCAGCCTCCGTGGTGTTCTCGCCATAGGCATCTTTAAGGAAGGGCGGCCCCCAGGCGCGCGTATCGTCACCATTGCCCGGACGCTCGACCTTGATGACCTCGGCTCCCAGGTCCGCAAGGATCTGCCCGGACCAAGGCCCGGCCAGTACCCGTGATAAATCCAGTACCCGCAGATGCGATAACGCGCCCATGGCCGCTCTCCTATTAATAGAACGCCTGGATACCGGTTTGTGCACGCCCGAGAATCAGCGCATGCACGTCGTGAGTGCCTTCGTAGGTATTGACCACCTCAAGGTTCACCAGGTGACGGGCGATACCAAACTCATCGGAGATACCGTTGCCACCCAACATGTCACGAGCCATCCGCGCGATATCCAGAGACTTGCCGCAGGAGTTGCGCTTCATGATCGAGGTGATTTCCACCGCCGCGGTCCCTTCATCCTTCATCCGCCCCAGACGCAGGCAGCCCTGAAGGGCGAGAGTAATTTCGGTCTGCATGTCTGCCAGCTTTTTCTGGATCAACTGAGTCGCAGCCAGAGGACGGCCAAACTGCTGACGATCAAGGGTGTATTGACGCGCGGTGTGCCAGCAGAATTCCGCCGCGCCAAGCGCGCCCCAGGAGATGCCGTAGCGTGCCGAGTTCAAGCAAGTGAAAGGACCTTTCAGACCACGCACATCCGGGAAGATGTTCTCTTCCGGGACAAAAACGTTATCCATGACGATCTCGCCAGTGATCGACGCCCGCAGACCCACCTTGCCATGAATGGCTGGAGCGCTCAGACCTTTCCAGCCTTTCTCCAGAACGAAGCCACGGATATCACCAGCGTCATCCTTGGCCCAGACCACAAACACATCCGCGATCGGACTGTTGGTGATCCACATCTTGCTGCCGGTCAAGCTGTAGCCACCTTCGACCTTGCGCGCACGAGTAATCATCGCGCCCGGATCGGAACCATGGTTCGGCTCGGTCAGACCAAAGCAGCCAATCCATTCGCCAGACGCCAATTTCGGCAGGTACTTCTGCTTTTGCGCTTCGGTGCCGAACTCGTTGATCGGCACCATCACCAGGGACGACTGCACACTCATCATGGAGCGGTAACCCGAGTCCACGCGCTCCACTTCACGGGCGATCAGGCCATAGCACACATAGTTCAGGCCACTGCCGCCGTACTGCTCGGGAATGGTCGCGCCCAGGAGGCCGACTTCACCCATTTCACGGAAGATGGCCGGGTCGGTCTTCTCATGGCGGAAAGCTTCCAGAACCCGTGGTGCCAGCTTGTCCTGAGCGAACTGCTCGGCACTGTCGCGGACCATGCGCTCTTCTTCGGTGAGTTGCTGGTCCAGCAGAAGGGGATCGATCCAGTTGAAGCTTGCTTTGCCGCCCATGAGTGAATCCTCGTGAAGTAGGTCAACTATCGTGGGCTGATCCTAGGCCCAGCAGGAGCCTTCCGGCAAACGAGGATTTTGCATACTGTTGTGCTAATTTCTCACTTCGTGACGGCAAAAAGTGCCATCTACAGCCACCATTAGTGAGATAGCCGTACATGCGCAGGAAGATCCCCAGTACCGCCGCCCTGATCAGCTTCGAGGCCGCCGCCCGCCACGAGAGCTTTACCAAGGCGGCGCAGGAGCTTTCCCTGACCCAGGGCGCCGTCTGCCGACAGATCGCCAGCCTGGAGGAGTTCCTCGGCGTAGAACTCTTCCGACGCTCGCGGCGGGGGGTCAAACTGACTGAAGCCGGCCTTTCCTACAGTCGACGGGTCGCAACTCAACTGGATGCCGTAGAGCGCGACACCCTTTCCGTGATGGGTCAGCAAGGCGCCAATGTCATCGAACTGGCAGTGGTACCGACCTTCGGCACTCAATGGCTGCTACCACGCCTCAAGGACTTCCAGAAACAACACCCCGAAGTCACCGTCAACCTGACCAACCGCACACGCCCCTTCCTGTTCGCCGATACCCCCTTCGACGCAGCCATCTACTTCGGTGACGCCGACTGGTCCGGTACTCAGTCCCATCGCCTGATGGGCGAGCATCCAGTGCCGGTGTGCAGCCCGGCCATACTGGGCAACCACCAGCAACTGAGTGCCGAAGCCATTGCCGAACTGCCCCTGTTGCAGCAGACCACACGTCCCTACGCCTGGCGACAGTGGTTCAACTCACAACAAATGAGCATCCCCCGCGACATGACAGGGCCACGCTACGAGCTATTCTCCATGCTCGCCCAGGCAGCCATGCACGACATGGGTATCGCCCTGATTCCAGCCTTTCTCATTCAGCGCGAACTGGCAGAAAAACGCCTGGTGATTGCCAACCCTCAAGCACTCACGAGCATCAAGGCGTACTACCTGATGATTCCTGAGCGCAAGGTTGAATCAGCCTCTTTACGGGCATTTCGCGACTGGCTAGTAAACCAGGCGAACAGCTACAACCTTGGAAAATAAAGGCTACACACCAATAGCTGACCCCGTAGTCAACTAATTAAAAGCCCTACAGATATAACTATTTGTCGCATCTAGACAGACTGTACCGACACCTTGGACAATCGTTCTACAAGCGCCTAACCACGCGGCTTGTAGGGTTTATTTAGAGGCGATGTAAGACTATTCACGCCACCGATGAGAAAAATCTTAATTTCATGTCTAAAGCCTTGAAAGGCGCGGCTTACAAGGGTTTAAGTCTGTACGTTGCGACATTCGGTCACGGGGTGACTTGTAGTTAATTTTCCGTCACTAGTCAGAATCCCTTGAAGGCCTCAAAGTTCGCCTGCAAAATGCCGCGCCCCGCTGTGATTTCAGCGGGATCGTGCTGATCGGCCGCCCCAGCCGCACCCTCCTCAGTGCGCTGGCCTTCTAAGAAAGATCGAAAGCAATAAGATCAAGCAGGAGATTTGACGTGCACATTGGTGTTCCTCTCGAAACCCAGACGGGTGAAACACGGGTTGCTGCAACCCCGGAAACCATCAAGAAGCTGATCGGCCAGGGTCATAAAGTCACTGTGCAAAGCGGCGCCGGCATTAACGCCAGCGTGGTCGACAGTGCCTATGAAGCGGCAGGGGCAACCATTGGCAACGCCAACGATGCCTTTGGCGCCGAACTGATCCTCAAGGTAGTGGCCCCCAGCGACAGCGAGCTGGCTCTGATCAAGAGCGGCACCGTGTTGGTGGGCATGCTCAATCCGTTCAGCAATGAAACCATCGCCAAGCTGGCCGAACGTGGCATTACTGCCTTCGCCCTCGAGGCGGCACCACGCACTTCCCGGGCCCAGAGCCTGGACGTGTTGTCGTCCCAGGCCAACATTGCCGGCTACAAAGCTGTGCTGCTGGCCGCCCACTACTATCCGCGCTTCATGCCAATGCTGATGACCGCCGCTGGCACCGTCAAAGCAGCCCGCGTGCTGATCCTCGGCGCCGGTGTGGCAGGGCTGCAGGCCATCGCCACGGCCAAGCGCCTGGGTGCGGTGATCGAGGCCTCGGACGTGCGCCCAGCGGTGAAGGAGCAGATCGAGTCCCTGGGGGCCAAGTTCGTCGACGTGCCTTACGAGACCGACGAAGAGCGCGAGTGCGCTGTAGGTGTCGGTGGCTACGCCCGTCCCATGCCGGCCAGCTGGATGCAGCGCCAGGCCCAGGCGGTCCACGAGCGTGCAAAGCAGTCCGATATCGTCATCACCACCGCGCTGATCCCAGGCCGCAAGGCACCGACGCTACTGAGCGCCGAGACCGTCGCCCAGATGAAACCCGGCTCTGTGGTCATCGACCTGGCAGCAGCACAGGGCGGCAACTGCCCGCTGACCGTAGCGGATCAGGTCGTGGTCGAAAACGGTGTAACCATCGTCGGCCCGACCAACCTGGCCGGCGCGGTAGCAGCAGATGCCTCGGCGCTGTACGCCCGCAACCTGCTGGACTTCCTGAAGCTTGTATTCACTAAAGAAGGGCAGTTCGAAGTCAACCTCGAAGACGACATCGTCGCCGCGTGCCTGATGTGCCGCGACGGCCAAGTCATCCGCAAAAACGCCTAAGCAGGGATTCAGACGATGGAAGAGCTTATCTCCCCCGGTATCTACAACCTGATCATCTTCGTGCTGGCGATCTATGTCGGTTATCACGTGGTCTGGAACGTCACACCCGCACTGCATACGCCGCTGATGGCGGTGACCAACGCCATTTCCGCCATCGTCATCGTCGGCGCCATGCTGGCTGCCGCCCTGACCGTGACCCCCCTGGGCAAGACCATGGGCACCCTGGCCGTTGCCTTGGCCGCGGTCAACGTGTTCGGTGGCTTCCTGGTGACCCGCCGCATGCTGGAAATGTTTAAGAAGAAAGCGCCCAAAGCCGTGAAAGAAGAGGTGCAGAAGTAATGAGTATGAACCTGGTAACAACCCTCTATCTGATTGCCTCGGTGTGCTTTATCCAGGCGCTCAAGGGGCTTTCGCACCCGACCACGTCCCGACGCGGCAACCTGTTCGGCATGCTGGGCATGGCCCTGGCGGTACTGACCACCATTGGCCTCATCTATAAGCTCGGCGCAGAACTGGCCACCGCCGGCATCGGCTACGTCATCGTGGGCCTGCTGATCGGCGGCACCGCCGGTTCGATCATGGCCAAGCGCGTAGAAATGACCAAGATGCCGGAGCTGGTGGCCTTCATGCACAGCATGATCGGCCTGGCCGCGGTGTTCATCGCCATTGCCGCCGTGGTCGAACCGCAGTCTCTGGGCATCGTCAAACACCTGGGCGATGCGATCCCCGCTGGTAACCGCCTGGAACTGTTCCTCGGCGCGGCCATTGGTGCCATCACCTTCTCCGGCTCGGTGATCGCCTTCGGCAAGCTGTCGGGCAAGTACAAGTTCCGCCTGTTCCAGGGCGCACCGGTACAGTTCGCCGGCCAGCACAAACTCAACCTGGTGCTGGGCCTGGCCACCCTCGGCCTGGGCGTGACCTTCATGCTCACCGGCAACCTCGGCGCCTTTGCCCTCATGCTAGCCCTGGCCTTCGTCATGGGTGTGCTGATCATCATCCCGATCGGCGGCGCCGACATGCCGGTGGTGGTGTCGATGCTCAACAGCTATTCGGGCTGGGCAGCGGCAGGGATCGGTTTCTCCCTGAACAACTCGATGCTGATCATCGCCGGCTCCCTGGTGGGCTCCAGCGGCGCGATCCTTTCGTACATCATGTGCAAGGCGATGAACCGTTCGTTCTTCAACGTGCTGCTGGGCGGTTTCGGCAACAGCGCCGATGCGGGCGGCCCGGCCGGTGCACAGGAAGCCCGTCCGGTGAAATCCGGCTCGGCTGACGATGCGACCTTCCTGCTGACCAACGCGGACACCGTGATCATCGTTCCCGGCTACGGCCTGGCGGTAGCGCGGGCCCAGCACGCGCTGAAAGAGCTGACCGAGAAGCTGACCCACCGCGGCGTAACCGTGAAGTACGCGATCCACCCGGTAGCGGGGCGCATGCCCGGCCACATGAACGTATTGCTGGCCGAAGCCGAAGTGCCTTACGACCAGGTGTTCGAGATGGAAGACATCAACTCCGAGTTCGGCCAGGCCGACGTGGTGCTGGTCCTGGGTGCCAACGACGTGGTCAACCCGGCAGCGAAGAACGATCCGAAATCGCCGATCGCCGGCATGCCGATCCTCGAGGCTTTCAAGGCCAAGACCATCATCGTCAACAAGCGCTCCATGGCCAGTGGTTATGCCGGCCTGGACAACGAACTGTTTTACCTGGACAAGACCATGATGGTCTTCGGCGACGCGAAGAAAGTCATCGAAGACATGGTCAAAGCCGTCGAATAAAGCTGCTGTAGCGCAATAACCCAAACCTCAGCCTTTAGTAGGCTGGGGTTTTTTATTTACACCATAAAGTCGACAGAAGGCTCTAGATCAGGGCCTTTCATTCGACCTTTGTCGCGGGGCGTTTTTTTTTGAAATCACTAGACTGCGCTTCTTGCTTCCGTTGCCCGAGATAACAATCCATGTACCGTGATCGTATCCGCTTGCCTTCGTTGTTGGATAAGGTGATGAGCGCCGCCGACGCTGCCGCCCTGATTGAGGACGGCATGACCGTCGGCATGAGCGGCTTCACCCGCGCCGGTGAAGCCAAGGCCGTACCCCATGCCCTGGCCGAACGGGCCAAGGTGACCCCGCTGAAAATCAGCCTGATGACCGGTGCCAGCCTGGGCAACGACCTGGACAAGCAACTCACCGAAGCCGGCGTCCTGGCCCGGCGCATGCCGTTCCAGGTGGACAGCACCCTGCGCAAGGCGATCAACGCCGGCGAAGTGATGTTCATCGACCAGCACTTGTCGGAAACCGTCGAGCAACTGCGCAACCAGCAGCTCAAGCTGCCGGACATTGCAGTGATCGAGGCTGTCGCCATCACTGAACAGGGCCATATCGTGCCGACCACTTCGGTGGGCAACTCCGCCAGCTTCGCGATCTTCGCCAAGCAGGTGATCGTCGAGATCAACCTGGCGCACAACCCGAACCTGGAAGGCCTGCACGACATCTATATCCCGACTTATCGTCCAACCCGCACCCCAATCCCACTGGTGAAGGTCGACGATCGCATCGGTAGCACCGCGATTCCGATCCCAGCGGAAAAGATCGTCGCCATCGTCATCACCAACCAGTCCGACTCGCCGTCTACCGTGTCCACCCCGGACAGCGAAACACAAGGCATCGCCAATCACCTGATCGACTTCCTCAAGCAGGAAGTGGATGCCGGACGCATGAGCAACAAGCTCGGCCCGCTGCAGGCGGGCATCGGCAACATCGCCAACGCGGTGATGTGCGGCCTGATCGAGTCGCCATTCGAGAACCTGACCATGTACTCCGAGGTGCTGCAGGACTCGACCTTCGATCTGATCGACGCCGGCAAGCTCAGCTTCGCCTCGGGCAGCTCCATCACCCTGTCGAGCCGGCGCAACGCCGACGTGTTCGGCAACCTGGAACGCTACAAGGACAAGCTGGTGCTGCGCCCCCAGGAGATCTCCAACCACCCGGAAGTGGTGCGCCGCCTGGGCATCATCGGCATCAACACCGCCCTGGAGTTCGACATCTACGGCAACGTCAACTCCACCCACGTCTGCGGCACGCGGATGATGAACGGCATCGGCGGCTCCGGCGACTTCGCCCGCAACGCGCACCTGGCGATCTTCGTCACCAAGTCGATTGCCAAGGGCGGGGCGATTTCCAGCGTGGTGCCCATGGTCAGCCACGTGGACCACACCGAGCATGACGTCGACATCCTGGTGACCGAGATCGGCCTGGCAGACTTGCGTGGCCTGGCGCCACGTGAGCGGGCCCGGGTGATCATCGACAACTGTGTGCATCCGTCCTACCGCGACGCGCTGAATGACTACTTCACCAAGGCCTGCGCCTTGGGTGGTCACACACCACACATACTGCGTGATGCCCTGAGCTGGCACATCAATCTGGAAGAAACCGGGAAAATGCTCGCCGAGTGATTGATACAGTTGGCAGCTGACGCAAACACAGTTTCGTCAGCTCGCCAGCCGCCCATCATAGGCCGACAAAAACTGTACTGCTGTACCGGTCTTTCCCTCGCCTAAAACCGTTAACTTCCAATCAAAAACCGCCTAAACGCACCAAAAAGGTGCTGACAGGTACAGTTGCGCCATTTACGAACAGTACAGCCTCTATAAACAGTTAACTGGTCCTTCACAATACAGGTGAACTGTATCTACAGAGTCTTGCGCGGGAAGAGGATCATGGGCACCAGTTAAATCACTACCTGATCCCGCCACAAGCGGAAGGATGTCAACCATGGAACGTACACTCAGTTCCGAACTGTTCTTCGAAGACAAAGCTGAAAAAACCCAGGCTTCCCTGCCTCTGCGCGTTATCGCCAACCTGATGCTGTGGCAGCGCCGCATCTCCAGCCGCCATCAACTGGCTCGCCTGGATTCGCGTCTGCTGGCCGATGCCGGGATCAGCGAAGCACAACGCTACGAAGAGCTGAGCAAGCCGTTCTGGCGCTAACTCAGCGTCGCTGGCTCTGACCCTCCGGGTCCACCGCCAGCACCCCGAATTGCACACACAAAACCCGTCGCGGGAAACTGCGACGGGTTTTGTCGTTGTGGGCCGATGACAAACGTTCAGAGGTGAAGGACAGTCTGTACCAGCCAATGACAGGTACAGTTTAATAAAAACAAAAATATAATAGGTACAGTTCCAATCCCAGCCTATCTGTCTCTTCGCCGAGAAACCCAATAGCTTGATGCTGCAAGCCAATCGCTCGACGTCTCGACGAGGACTGCGTCATGAATTCATTGTTGGCGGCCCCCAGCCCTGACACAGATCTGTGCGAATAGAAAAGCTCAGCCTAATATCTGAAGTGACGTAGCGATTTTCTTCCGAGTTGCGTCAGTTTCATCGGACACAGCACCTCGCAGTGGCTGCCCGGCGTCTCACTCAGCGCCCTTTAATTGTCTGTTTCATTCACAGGAGTTACCCATGTCCCGTCTTCGACTGCTCAGCGCTGCCGCACTGCTGTCCCTGGCCGCCAATGCCCACGCCACTAGCCTGATCGTGACCACTGACGCCATTGTCGGCGCCCTCAAGGCCACGACCGATGCGACCTCCGACGTCACCTCCTCCCTGCGCGACAACAAGATTGTCCGCGCTGCCCGGGATGACGCCGCCAGCTTCGTCGCCACCGACGGCGCAATTCGCGGGGTAAAACTGGAAAGTGCCTTCGCCCACATCCGCCAACAAGCCCCTCAACTGCAGGCCACTGACACACAACTGGCTCAAGCAATCCTGGCGATCTGACCTGCCGTTTCAGGTGCGTGTACGCACCTGAAACCCTCTGCACTGGCCCTGCCCGGGCCATTGCGCTAGCCTTGGCGCTGGTTTTCAGCTGTCGAGACTCTTGGGTTTGTTCCGAATTTCGCTTTTCGCTCCACTATTGATCGCTGTCTGTTGGGCCTCCTCGGTGCAGGCATTTGACCTGACGACCCAGAGCTCGGTCATCACGGCTTACGCTACAAGCCAGGTGACCTCGGCGCCCTTCGACCATAAACTGCTGCTCGCCGCCCAGGATGACGCCGCCGCCTTCATTGCGACCGACGGCCAACTGCGTGGGGCACGCCTGGAGTCCGCACTGAAATATCTGCGGCAACACCAGGCAAAACTTCATGCCAGCGACCTTGAACTGGCGCAGGCAATTCTCGTCCAATAGCCATCCCTGTTATTCCGGAGTCGTTCCATGCGTAGCCCGCTGATTGCCGCCACCCTTGGCCTGCTGTTGTTGGCCGACGTGGCCCAGGCACAAACCCTGGTGGCCACCAGTAATATCATCGTCCGCGCCTCTGGCCGCACGATCGATTTCACCTCGGACACCACCACCTCGATCCGTGACTCCAAAGTCGTGCGCGAAGCCCATGACGATGCCGCCAGCTTTGTCGCCAGCAATGGCGATATCCGTGGCGCACAACTGGAAGCTGCCTTCACTGCACTGCGCACCCAATTGCCGGAAGCCCGTAACGCCAGCGATCAGGTCCTCGCCGAAGCTATCCTCGCTCTGTGAAGCCAGTTTTCGCCTGGCTGCTGGCCGGGACCCTGGGGCTGCTCTGTGGCACCGCCCAAGCCGACCTGCAATTGCGCCTCAAGACCGATGGTTTGAGCCCGGCGCAACAACGCGCCAGCCAGGCGCTGCTGGATGAAGCGATGCAGGCACTGCCGCCGCGCTTCATCCAGCAACTGGATCGCACCATTGATGTCGGCTGGACCGACCAGATGCCCGACAATGCCTATGGCGCGGCATCCCTGGTTGCGGAACTGGACCTCAATCGTGCCCTGTTGCCCAGCCTGGCCGATGGCTCGGCCGCGACCCAGAAGACCAGTCGCCCCCATGGCACCGTGCGCCGGGAACTGCTCGCCACCGTACTTCATGAACTGACCCATATTTATGATCGTGCGCGTTTATGGCCCAGCGCCGAACGCAGCCTGATCCAGCGCTGCACCCGCAAGACCGGTACTTCCGGCCTGATCGGCCTGCCGGATGAGTGCCGGGGCCAGAACGATCGCCGCTTTACCCTCAGCGACGACCCGCGGCTGCTGGACCTGGCCGGCTGGCCGCAATATGTCGGTCGCCGCGGAGAGCGGGAACAGCACAACCGGCAGGTTGCCCGCAGTCCGGACCTCTACGAGATCACCAACCCGAAAGAGTTCGTAGCGGTGAACATGGAGTACTTCCTCCTCGATCCGAGCTACGCCTGCCGCCGCCCGGCGCTGTATCGCTACTACCAGGAACATTTCGCCTGGGCCCCTGCAGCCAAGGACAATTGTGCCCAGTCCTTTGCCTTCCTCAACGCCGGCAACGACTTCGCCAAGACGCCCCTGGGCAAGGTCGACCCGGAACGGGTCTACGCGGTGGACTACCTGCTGGCCGAGGCCAACCAGAACTGGGTCAGCCGCTGGGGCCACAGCATGCTGCGCCTGGTGATCTGTGCCCCAGGCCGACCCCGTGGCCCGGATTGCCGCCTGGACTTGGACCAACACCTGGTGCTGTCCTACCGCGCCTTTGTCGGCGACGTACAGTTGTCCAGTTGGGATGGCCTGGTGGGCAAATATCCTTCGCGGCTGTTCGTCCTGCCGCTGTCGCAAGTCATCGATGAATACACCAAGACCGAACTGCGCAGCCTGGCATCCGTGCCCTTGAAGCTGTCACGCAGCGAGATCGAGGAAGTGGTGGAGCACGCCGCCGAGATGCACTGGAGCTATGACGGCAACTATTACTTCCTGTCCAACAACTGCGCAGTGGAGAGCCTCAAGCTGCTGCGCAGCGGCAGCAACAACAAACAACTGATCGGCCTCGACAGCATCATGCCCAACGGCTTGCTGGAAGTGCTCAAGGGCAGGGGACTGGCGGACACCAGCGTACTCGACGATCCCCGGGAAGCGCTGCGCCTGGGCTATCGCTTCGACTCCTTCCGCGACCGCTACCAGGCCATGTTCGAAGTGATCAAAAAGCACCTGCCGATCAAACAGGCCAGCGTCGAAGACTGGCTGTCACTGAGCGCTGCGCAACGCCGCGAGTGGTTCGACCGGGCCGACCTGCGAACCAGCGCGGCCTTGCTGCTCCTGGAGCAGGCCAGCTATCGCCGGCAACTGTTGCTGGCCCAGGACGAGGTCAAGCAGCGCTACCTGGGCGCCCGGGAACTGAAGAATGGCGGCATGGAAAAAGCCAACAAGACCTTGCAGGAAATTCTCGCCAACAGCGGCTTCCTCAGCCGACCGGCGGAACTGCTGGGCAGCAGCGGCTATGGCTTGCCCCAGCCCGGCGAATGGCAGCGCCTGGAGTCCGAAAGCAGTGAGCGGCAGAAACAGCTGCAATCGCTGACCGGCGAACTGGACAAGGAAGTGCGGGCGTTGCTCGAACCAGCCCGGGCCGCCGAGATCGCCGCCAACGAGGCCAATCTGAAGCAGGTGGGCGAGCACCTGCGGGCTCTGCACAAGGCAGCAGGCGGCCTGGAACTGCCTTGACTCCCTGATCTATAGTCGGTGCTTTGTGCCTGCTAGCCGCCAGAAAGCACCTCGTTTGCAGCGGGTCCACACCTACGGCTACAGGATGCACGTCACCATGAAAAGCCCCAAGACTATCGCCGCGCGTTTAGGCTTCAGCATTCTAGGCACCCTGGCACTTAGCACCGCTGCCCAGGCCATCAAGGTAGTCCCCGATTTCGATACAGAGCCTGGCCTGGCCACGGTGTTCTGGGGAGCCCTCACCACAACCGGCCCGTTTATCGGCACAACAGTGACATTCAACGAACTGAGTGACAGCGATCAGAAGCGACTGCTGCTAGCCCGCGATGACGCCGCGGCCTTTGTCGCCACCAATACCGCCGTTCGTGGGGCGCTACTTGAGTCGGCCCTGCTGATGCTGCGTCAGAAGGGCGACCTGGATCACTACGATGATCTTGTCCTGGCTTGTGCCATCCTGGCTTCCACCCACTGAAGCCCCCAAGGACGGACCTGTCCGAACCTTGCCAGGAACCTTCTCCTCGATTGAAAAGAGTGCCCAAGGCCCAATCCCGTTCAGTCGGACAATAGACCGAGCAAAAAACAACCTGTGGCGAGGGAGCTTGCTCCCGCGGGGCTGCGCAGCAGCGACGATTCCTGGGGCCACGGCACGCGCCAGTGGGAACCCCAAAGCGTTCACTCATGGCAAACAGCGTCAGCCCCCTGAACGCCCTACAGCCCATGGCGCTATAGCGTCTCTTGCGCCTCACCTGGCAACTGCTCATCCAGGTGCAGCCAGGGAAGCCGGCTGTCGGTCCAGATATGCCGGTCCGCAGGCGCCCGTTCCGGGTGATCCAGAGTGGCGATGGTGACATCGATGCTGTCCGGGCTCAGGTGGGTAACCAGTGCCAAGTGAGCACCGCAGTCAGCGCAGAAATAGCGCGCACAACTTGCAGATGAGTCGTAGCGCGCGGGAACGCCTTCCAGCCACTTGAAAGCCTGGGCGGGCAAAGTGATCCAGGTGGTCACCAGACCACCGCTGACCCGGCGGCAGATCGAGCAATGACAGTGGGCGATATCCCGCAGTGGCCCGCTGAACTGGTAGCGCAGCCGCCCGCAGTGGCAGCCGCCGGTGTGCAACTCACTCATGTGCATTCCTCTTTCGGGCCCATGCCCGTCACTTTATGCCGCTGGTCGCCTGCCGCAACATCCACCGTTTCCTTTCAATGCCGAAAGCTGGCTGAAAGCTTCCCCGATTAGGATCGCCTCCACTACCGGCAAAAGACCGGTTGGCCACAGCGGGCGTTTCTGGCGCTCCCGGCCCTATTAACAACAACAATGGTGATTCTGATGTCCGCTCGTACCCGCCTGTTCGCTTCGACTCCCCCCGTACGCCTCGTGCTTGCCGTTCTGCGCTGATCCCACCCGGTTCGCCATTCCCTAGCCGCGCTACGCCTGGAGTATTCCCATGCTGACTTTCCTTGGCTTTGCCATGGTCATCACGTTCATGTTCCTGATCATGACCAAGCGCCTGTCCGCGCTGATCGCCCTGATCATCGTGCCGATCCTGTTCGCCCTGTTCGGCGGTTTCGCACCGAAGATCGGTCCCATGATGCTCGAAGGCATCACCAAGCTGGCGCCCACCGGCGTGATGCTGATGTTCGCCATTCTGTATTTCGCCCTGATGATCGACTCCGGCCTGTTCGACCCGGCGGTGCGCAAGATCCTCAAGCTGGTCAAGGGCGACCCGCTGAAGGTCTCGGTCGGCACCGCCGTGCTGGCCCTGGTGGTGTCCCTGGACGGTGACGGCGCCACCACCTACATGATCTGCGTGGCCGCCATGCTGCCGCTTTACAGCCGCATCGGCATGAGCCCGCGGATCATGGCGGGCCTGATCATCCTCGCCGGCGGGGTGATGAACATGACCCCCTGGGGCGGCCCGACCGCCCGCGCCGCCAGCGCTTTGCACGTGGACCCGTCGGACATTTTCGTGCCGATGATCCCAGCGATGCTGGCCGGTGTGGTGGCGATCCTGGCGATCGCCTATCTGTACGGCAAACGTGAACGGGCACGCCTGGGCGAACTGCACCTGGCGGGCGATGAGATCGATCACAGTGAAATCAGCGTCTCGCAGTACCCCGACGCCCGTCGTCCGAAGCTGATCTGGTTCAACGGTGCCCTGACCTTCGCCCTGATGTGCGCGCTGATCGCCGGGCTGCTGCCGTTGCCCGTGCTGTTCATGGTGGCCTTCAGTATTGCCATGATCGTCAACTACCCCTGCCTGCAGCAGCAGAAAGACCGGGTTGCGGCCCACGCCGGCAGCGTGCTGGCAGTGGTCGGGCTGATCTTCGCTGCCGGTATCTTCACCGGCATCCTGTCCGGTACCGGCATGGTCGACGCCATGTCCAAGAGCCTGCTGGCAGTGATCCCTGAAGCCCTGGGGCCCTATCTCGCGGTGATCACCGCGCTGGTGAGCATGCCGTTCACCTTCTTCATGTCCAACGACGCCTTCTACTACGGCGTATTGCCAGTGCTGGCAGAAGCCGCCAGTCATTACGGCATCACGGCGGTGGAAATGGCCCGGGCGTCGATCGTCGGCCAACCGGTGCACTTGCTCAGCCCGCTGGTACCCTCGACCTATCTGTTGGTGGCCCTGGCTGGCATCGAGTTCGGCGATCACCAGCGCTTCACCCTCAAGTGGGCAGTTCTGGTCTGTCTGTGCATAATGTTCGCCGCTCTGCTGATGGGGATTTTTCCGCTGTTCAGCACGCTATAAAAGCAATGATTCTTCGCTCGGGCCGGCTTCCCGGCCCGGGCCATAACAACCGCTCAAAGGAATACACATGGAATGGCTGACCAACCCGGAAATCTGGGTTGCCTTCTTTACCTTGACCGCCCTGGAAATCGTCCTGGGCATCGACAACATCATCATGATTTCGATCCTGGTCAGCCGCATGCCCAAGCACATGCAGGCGCGCACCCGGATCTTCGGCCTGGCCCTGGCCATGGTCACGCGGATTCTGTTGCTGCTGTCGATCACCTGGGTCATGCGCCTTACGGCCGATCTGTTCGTGGTCTTCGGCCAAGGCATTTCCGGGCGGGACCTGATCCTGTTCTTCGGCGGCCTGTTCCTGCTGTGGAAAAGCTCCCAGGAGATGTACCACGCACTGGAAGGTGAAGACGAAACCCTGGATGAACCCAAAGGCAAGGGCGGCAACTTCATCTACACCATCATCCAGATCGCCATCATCGACATCGTCTTCTCCCTGGACTCGGTCATCACCGCAGTGGGCATGGTGTCCCATGTGCCGGTCATGGTGGCGGCGATCATTGTCGCGGTCCTGGTGATGATGCTGGCGGCCGGCGCCATCAGCGAATTCATCGACAAGCACCCGTCGTTGAAGATGCTTGCGCTGTCGTTCCTGCTGGTGGTCGGTACCGTACTGATCGCCGAGGCCTTCGAAGTGCACGTACCAAAAGGCTACGTCTACTTCGCCATGGCCTTCTCCCTGGCGGTGGAAGCCATCAACATCAAGATGCGCACCGCCATCGCGAAGAAGAAAAAACAGCAGGACCCGGTGAAACTGCGCAAGGACATTCCTGGTCAATAAACCGCCAACGCGCTACAGAAAAAGGGGCTTACGAGCCCCTTTTTCACGGCTGCAGGCAGCTGTTTTCATGACAGTTTTGTTTCAATCACCGGTTTAGCTATGCGATGCTGGCGTCCTGTGCGTTAGCCAACTACAGCTTAAGTACATAACGTAGAACCTCGCGCAACAACGTCCATTGGCCCCGCTTGGGGCTCTTCACCCCAGGGGGGCCCTCTCATGCTGACCCTGCTCAATCTGCTTTCCGCCGTGGCCCTGCTGATCTGGGGCACGCACATCGTCCGTACCGGCATCCTGCGGGTCTACGGCTCCAACCTGCGCCACGTAATCGGTCAGAACATGGCCAGGCGACCGCTGGCCTTCGTCGCCGGCATCCTGGTAACCGCCATGGTCCAGAGCAGCAACGCCACGGCGATGCTGGTGACCTCCTTTGTCGGCCAGGGCCTGATGACCCTGACCCCGGCGCTGGCCACCATGCTGGGGGCCGATGTCGGTACCGCATTGATGGCTCGGGTGCTGACTTTCGACCTGTCCTGGCTGTCACCGTTGCTGATCTTCCTCGGGGTGATTTTCTTTCTGTCGCGCAAACAGACTCGCGCCGGCCAGCTGGGCCGGGTCGGCATCGGCCTGGGCCTGATCATCCTGGCCCTGCAACTGATCGTCGAAGCCGCAGCGCCGATTACCCACGCCCAAGGGGTGAAGGTGCTGTTCGCCTCACTCACCGGCGACATCCTCCTGGATGCGCTGATGGGCGCGGTGTTCGCCATGGTGTCCTACTCCAGCCTGGCGGCGGTGCTGCTGACCGCCACCCTGGCCGGGGCCGGGGTGATCGGCCTGCCGGTGGCCATCGGCCTGGTGATCGGCGCCAACATCGGCAGCGGGGTGCTGGCCTTCCTCAGCACCAGCATGCAGAACACCGCCGGACGCCAGGTGGCGCTGGGCAGCCTGCTGTACAAGCTGATCGGCCTGCTGCTGATCATTCCGGTGCTCGACCCGCTGGCCCACTGGATGGATAGCCTGGACTTCAGTCCACAGGAAGTGGTGATCGGCTTCCACCTGTTGTACAACACCGTCCGCTGCCTGTTGCTGCTGCCCACTGTCGGCCCCATGGCCCGATTCTGTGCCTGGCTGATGCCCGAGCGCCCCCAGGACAACGGCCGTGCACGACCACGGCACCTCGATCCCACTGCCCTGGCCACCCCGAGCCTGGCCCTGGCCAACGCCGCCCGGGAAACCCTGCGCATCGGAGACCTGATCGACAATATGCTGGAAGCCATGCGCGATGTGCTGCGTGGCAAGCAGACCGCCATTACCCAGGAAATGCGCGCCCTGAGCGAGGATGTCGAAGCGCTGTACAGCGCCATCAAGCTGTACCTGGCGCAAATGCCCCGGGAAGACCTCAGCGAGCAGGACAGCCGGCGCTGGGCGGAGATCATCGAACTGGCGATCAACCTCAAGCTGGCCAGCGACCTGATTGAACGCATGCTGCGCAAGGTCCAGCAGCAGAAGACGTCGCAACGCCGCTCCTTCTCCGAAGTGGGTCTGGAAGAGCTGACCGGACTGCACGCGCAACTGATCGCCAACCTGCGCCTGGGACTCTCGGTATTTCTCAGCGCCGACCCGGAAAGCGCACGTCAATTGCTGCGGGAGAAACGCCGCTTCCGCGCCCAGGAACGGCGCCTGGCCCACGCCCACGTCAGCCGGCTGCAGCGCAAGATCGTCCAGAGCATCGAGACCAGCTCCCTGCACCTGGAACTGATCGCCGACATGAAGCGTCTCAACTCGCTGTTCTGCAGCAGCGCCTACGTGGTCCTGGAAACCTCGGAAACCGGGGCGCTGGAAATCGAGAACATGGCTGACATCACCCATTCACCCTGAACGTCCAGAGTGATCTGAAGTCTCTAAAACTTACGCACGCCGTAAGGAAGCTTGTTATGCGTTGTCTGTTATTCGCCTGCCTGTTGCTGGGCAGTGCACAAGGATGGGCCCTGGATCGTTTCCAGGTCGAAGGCTACACCCTGCCCAACGGCCTGCAACTGCTGCTCAAGCCCGGTAGCGAACGCGGCCATGTGGCGATCCGCCTGGTGGTGGGCGTCGGCCTGGACGATTTCCCCTGTGCCGACAAGGAACTGCCGCACTTGCTTGAACACTTGCTGTTCAGCGGCATCGACGCCAGCGGCGAGGGCGGCCTGGAAGAGCGCATGCAAGCCCTGGGCGGCGAATGGAACGCCTATACCAGCAATGCCGACACCACCTTCGTCATCGAAGCCCCAGCGAAAAACCAGCGCAAGGTCCTCGATCTGCTGCTGGCATTGCTCACCCGCACCCACCTTGGCGACAACGCCGTGGCCGCCGCCAAACAGGTGGTGGAGCGCGAAGACGGCGGCCATTACTCGCACCTGCAACGCTGGCTCGACCGCCAGGACCTGGGCCACAAGGCCGGCAACCAGCTGGCGGTGGAACTGGGGCTCAAATGCGCCGAGCGCGCCGAAGTCGGGCACCTGACCCTGGCCCAGCTGGAGCAAGTGCGCAAAGACTGGTACGCCCCCAACAACATGACCCTGATCGTCGTCGGCGAACTGGATCGCCTGCTGCCGGCTTATCTGGAACGCACCTACGGCGCCCTCGAGCCGGTAGAGCCCAGCGAGCACCGCGAGCTGCCACAGATCCAGGGCACGGCCGCCGCCGAGCGCAACTTGATCCATGGCTGGGTAGGGCAGAGCGCACAATTGCACTGGCTGTTTCCCGAACCCCTGCTGGAGCAGCAGCACGACGAGACCTTCGACCTGCTCAAGGACTATCTGGACTGGGCGTTATACCGTCAGTTGCGCCTGGAGCATGAGCTGTCCTACGGCCCCTGGAGCGACCGTGAAGTGTTTGGCAGCGTCGGTTTTCTCAGCCTCAATGCCGACCTCGAACGCGATGACCTGCCCCAGGCCCGACAGGTGGTCGAGCAGCTCAAGGCGAAACTGCTCAAGGACGGTCTGGACCCCGCGACTTTCGAGCGCCTGAAGCAGGCCGCCATCGATCGCCAGGCTTGGGCAGTACAGGGCAACAGCGCCTTGGCGGATTACTACTGGAGTGCCCTCGGCGACTTCGACAACGGCCGCTTCAGCGACCCGGCCAAGCGCCTGCGGGCGGTGAGCCTGAAGCAGGCCAACCTGGCGCTGAAGCAATTGCTGCAACAGCCGGGCTATGTGCGAATCGAAAAACCCCTGTTGGGGGACGAGCAACTGCTCTGGCTGACCGGCGGCCTGCTGGCCCTGATCGTCTTCGGCAGCCTGGGCGGCTACCTGCTGTACCGCCGGCGCACCCTCTAGCCGGTGTGGCGAGGGAGCCTGCTCCCTCGCCACAGGCCGCGGCCAACAGGTATCCTGTCACGGTTTTTTCCTGCCAAGACTGTGACCCCGCCCGATGCCTAACCTGACCCACTATATTCAGCGCATTCTGGAACTGATGAAGCGCTACCCGGGGGTCATTGCGCTCGGCGGTTTCATCTCCGGAGTCGGCAGCTTCATCCTGGTGGACCGGCAACAGAGCCTGGCCTCGTGGATCGCCGTGATCCTGTTGGTGAGCTGGGTCTGGCTGATGCTGGAAAACAGCCTGACCCAACTGTTCACCAAGGTCTTCAAGCGCGAGATCCCACAACCGTTGCTGCGCTACGCGACACAAATGATCCACCAGGAAAGCCTGTTCTTCGTCCTGCCGTTCTTCTTCATCACCACCAGCTGGAACAGCGGCCAACTGGTATTCACCGGGCTGCTGGGGGCAGCGGCGCTGATTTCCATCACCGACCCGCTGTACTACAAGTGGCTGGCGCCGCGGCGCTGGCTGTTCCTCGCCTTGCACACCCTGACCCTGTTCGCCGCCTTGCTCACGGCCCTGCCGCTGATCCTGCACCTGACCACGGCCCAGAGCTTCAAGCTGGCCCTGGGCATCGCCATGCTCCTGTCCTTCCCGAGCCTGGCGTCGATCCTGCCGATCCGCAGCGTGCGCAGCGCACTGGCGGTGCTGTGTATCACCCTGGCCATTGGCAGCACCGGCTGGCTGCTGCGCTCCTGGGTGCCGCCGGCCACCCTGTGGCTGACCGAGGACGCCATCAGCACCCAACTCCAGGACCGCACGCCCGGGGACAGCCTCGAACAGGTGAGTGCCAGCCAGGTACGCAGCAGCGGTTTGTACGCCTACACCGCGATCAACGCCCCCCGGGGCCTGGACGAGCGCATCTATCACGTCTGGAAGTTCAACGGCAGCGAAGTTGATCGCATCGCCCTGGATATTCACGGCGGACGCAAGGAGGGCTACCGCGCCTGGTCCCACAAGCAGAATTTCCCCGGCAACCCAGCGGGAAAATGGCAAGTGCGGGTGATCACCGAGGACGGACAGGTGATTGGTGTGCTGCGCTTCGAGATCACCGACCCAGATCAAGATCCAGCCAAGAGCGGCGAGGCAAAGTAACGGGGATCGTGCTATTACGTAGCACTGCGCAATCGCCACACAAGCTCGGAGCTTATGAATACCCGCATGACGCCCGGCACCGCTCAACTGGATAACGCCCACACTCCGGCGCAACTGCGCATCGGCGGAGACTGGACGCTGGCCCACTACAGCGACCTCAAGCGCCTCTGCCAGAGCCTCAACGGCCACTACGACAGCAGCACCCACGTCGACCTCAACGGCCTGGGAGCCCTGGACACCGCGGGTGCCTCGCTGCTGGTAGAACTCCTGGGGACCGAACGCCTGGGGCAATCCGCCGAACACCCCGATTGCACCCTGTCCACCGCCGACCGCGCATTGCTGCATACGGTCTACAGCTCGCTCAACGATTTTTGTGTACCGGTCAAGGAACCGGAGATTGCCGTCAGCGTGCAACTGCTCTCACGCATTGGCAGTGCGGTCTACACCGTCTGGCAGGACACCCTGAAGGTCCTGGGCTTTATCGGCCTGATCCTCGAAACCCTGGCCCGGGGCCTGCTGCACCCCAAGCGCTGGCGCATCACCCCGGTGGTGGCGCATATCGAGCAGACCGGCCTCGATGCCGCGCCCATCGTCGCCCTGCTGACCTTCCTGGTGGGGGCGGTGGTGGCCTTTCTCGGGGCCACGGTGCTGGCCAACTTCGGCGCCAGCATCTTTACCGTCGACCTGGTGGCGTTTTCCTTCCTGCGGGAATTTGGCGTGCTGCTCACCGCGATCCTCATGGCCGGGCGCACCGCCAGCGCCTTCACCGCGCAGATCGGCTCGATGAAGGCCAACGAAGAGATCGACGCCATCCGCACCCTGGGCCTGGACCCGATGGAGTTGCTGGTGCTGCCTCGGGTGCTGGCCCTGCTGGTGGCGCTGCCGATGCTGACCTTTCTGGCGATGCTCTCGGGGATCATCGGCGGCGCCGTGGTCTGTGCCCTGTCCCTGGATATTTCCCCGGCGATGTTCCTTTCGCTGCTGCACTCGGACATCGGCGTTAAGCACTTTCTGCTGGGCCTGGTCAAAGCGCCGATCTTCGCTTTCCTGATCGCCGCCATCGGCTGCCTGGAGGGCTTCAAGGTCAGCGGCAGCGCCGAATCGGTGGGCGCCCACACCACGTCTAGCGTGGTGCAGTCGATCTTCGTGGTGATCGTCATCGACGCCGTGGCCGCGCTGTTCTTCATGGAGATGGGCTGGTGAGCCGCCCGACGCGCCCGCCCGCCGAGGCGGTGATCGAGGTCCGTGGCCTGTGCAACCGCTTCGGCAAGCAGAGCGTGCACGAAAATCTCGACCTGGACGTGTACAAGGGCGAGATCCTCGGTGTGGTCGGCGGCTCCGGTAGCGGCAAGTCGGTGCTGCTGCGCAGCATCGTCGGCCTGCGCCAACCCAGCGAAGGCTCGGTGCGGGTCTTCGGCCAGGACCTGCCCAGCCTGCCGGAGCAGCAACGTTCCCTGATCGAGCGGCGCTTTGGCGTGCTGTTCCAGAAGGGCGCGCTGTTCACCTCGCTGACAGTGACCGAGAACGTCGCCCTGCCACTGATCGAGCATGCAGGCCTGTCCCGCAGCGACGCCGAACACCTGGCGGCGGTGAAACTGGCCCTGGCCGGGTTGCCCCTGTCGGCCGCCGACAAATACCCATCCTCGCTCTCCGGCGGCATGATCAAGCGCGCAGCCCTGGCCCGTGCCCTGGCCCTGGACCCGGACATCCTGTTTCTCGACGAACCCACCGCCGGCCTCGACCCGGTGGGGGCGGCAGCCTTTGACCAACTGATCCTGACCCTGCGCGATGCCCTGGGCCTGAGCGTGTTCCTGGTCACCCACGACCTGGACACCCTCTACACCATCACCGACCGGGTGGCGGTACTGGCGCAGAAAAAGGTACTGGTGGCGGACGCCATCGAGATCGTCGCCGAAACTCCGGACGAATGGATTCACCAATACTTCCATGGCCCACGCGGCCGCGCGGCCTACCAGGCCGCTACACAGACCAACGAGGGATGACATGGAAACCCGAGCCCATCATGTACTGATCGGCCTGTTCACCGTGATCGTGGTGGCCGGCGCCCTGCTGTTCGGCCTGTGGCTGGCCAAGTCCAGCGTCGACAGCGCCTTCCAGGACTATCAGATTGTCTTCAATGAGGCGGTCAGCGGCCTGTCCAAGGGTAGCGCCGTGCAATACAGCGGCATCAAGGTCGGCGATGTGGTCAACCTGCGCCTGGACCCCAAGGACCCGCGCCGGGTACTGGCGCAGATCCGCCTGGGCAGTGAAACCCCGATCAAGGAGGACACCCAGGCCAAGCTGGCCCTGACCGGCATCACCGGCACCTCGATCATCCAGCTCAGCGGCGGTACACCGCAAAGCCCGCCCCTCAAGGGCAAGGACGGCCACCTGCCGACCATCATTGCCTCGCCATCGCCCATTGCCCGCCTGCTGAACAACAGCAATGACCTGATGACCGGGGTCAACCTGCTGCTGCACAACGCCAACAGCATGTTTTCTCCGGACAACGTGGAGCGGGTCAGCAACACCCTGGACAACCTGCAGAAAACCTCGGCCAGCATCGCCGGACAACGTGACGACCTGCGCCAGCTGATGCAGCAACTGGGCTCTATCAGCAAGCAGACCAGCGCCATGCTGGAACAGACCACCGCGCTGATGCGCAATGCCAACGGCCTGCTCAACGACCAGGGCAAGCAGATGTTCGGCAGCGCCGAGCACGCCATGCGCAACCTGGAGCAGAGCAGCGCCACCCTGAACAAACTGCTGAGCGACAACCAGGACTCGCTGAACAATGGCATGCAAGGGCTCAACGGCCTGGCGCCGGCGGTGCGCGAGCTGCGCGAGACCCTGAGCTCGCTGCGAGCCATCACCCGCCGCCTCGAAGCCAACCCCGGCGGTTACTTGCTGGGTAACGAGAAGAACAAGGAGTTCACGCCATGAAGCCTGCCTGTCACCTGCTGGCCCGACTGGCCCTGGGGTGCACCCTGGCCCTGAGCGCTGCCTGCTCGATCCTGCCCAAGGGCGAACCACTGGATATCTACCGGCTGCCGGTAGGGCAAAACGCGACCCCTGCCACGGGCAAGGCACTGTCGTGGTCGCTGCAGTTGCTCAAGCCGCAGGCTGGCGATGCGCTGAACAGCGCACGCATCGCGGTGATTCCCCAGGGCAACCTGATCAGCAGCTACAAGGCTTCGCGCTGGAGCGACCCGGCACCGATCCTGCTGCGCAACCGCCTGCTGGACGGCTTCCAGCGCGATGGCCGGGTGCAGTTGTTGAGCACCGACGACAGCAACCTGCAGACCGACCTGGCCCTGGGCGGCGACCTGCAAGCCTTTCAGACCGAGTATCAGGGCAACGCCGTCCAGGTGGTGATCCGCCTGGATGCGCGGCTGATTCGTGGCTATGACCAAAAAATCCTCGCCAGCCGGCGCTTTGAAGTGCGCCAACCCCTGAGCGAACCCCAAGTGCCGGCGGTGGTGACAGGGTTTGGCCAAGCCAGCGACGCGCTTACCCGGCAGGTAGTGGATTGGGCGGTGGGGCAGGGCAACCTGGCGCTGAAACAATGAACGGCCCTTTCGCCGGCAAGCCGGCTCCTACAACCTCCGTAGGAGCCGGCTTGCCGGCGAAGGCTTATCCAAAGAACCAGTAGCAAACCGCAATCGCCGCCACCACCCCGGCGAACTCGGCCAGCAAGGCACAGCCCACCGCGTGCCGCACCCGCTGGATACCCACCGCACCGAAGTAGACCGCCAGCACATAGAAGGTGGTCTCGGTGCTGCCCTGGATGGTCGCCGCCGCCAGGGCCGGGAAACTGTCCACGCCCTGGGTCTTCATGGTCTCGATGAGCATCGCCCGGGCGGCACTGCCGGAGAACGGCTTGACCATGGCGGTGGGCAGAGCGTCGACAAAGCGTGTATCCCAGCCGGCCCAGGCCACCAGATGGCGAATCCCGTCGAGGCCGAAATCCAGCGCCCCGGACGCCCGCAATACGCCGATCGCGCACAGCATGGCTACCAGGTACGGCAAGAGGTTCTTGGCGACGTCAAAACCCTCCTTGGCCCCTTCGACAAAGGCCTCGTAGACCTTGACCTTGCGCAGCGCACCGATCACCAGGAACAGCATGATCAGGCCGAACAGGGTGAGGTTGCCGAGGATCGACGACAGGGATGCCAGGGCCGTGGCCGACAGAGTCGCCAGCAGCGCCATGAAGGCCCCCAGGGCCAGGGCCCCGGGAATCAGGTAGGCCAGCACCACCGGGTCCCAGAGACGCAGGCGCTGCATTACCGCCACCGACAGCAGGCCGACCAGGGTCGAAGCGCTGGTGGCCAGGAGGATCGGCAGGAACACCAGGGTCGGGTCCGCCGCACCTTGCTGGGCGCGGTACATGAAGATGGTCACCGGCAGCAGGGTCAGGGACGAAGCGTTGAGCACCAGGAACAGGATCTGCGCGTTGCTGGCGGTGGTGGCGCTGGGGTTGAGTTCCTGCAGGGCGCGCATGGCCTTGAGGCCGATCGGCGTGGCAGCGTTATCCAGGCCCAGGCCGTTGGCGGCGAAGTTCAGGGTGATCAGCCCCAGGGCCGGGTGCCCTGGCGGCACTTCCGGCATCAGGCGCTTGAACAGCGGGCCCAGGATCTTGGCCAGCCAATCGACGATGCCGGCCTTCTCGGCGATCCGCAGAAAACCCAGCCACAGGGTCAGGGTGCCGAACAGCAGCACCATCACCTCCACCGACAGCTTGGCCATCGCGAAAATGCTTTCCACCATGGCGGCAAAGATCCCGGCGTTGCCGCCCACCAGCCACTGCGCCAGGGCGGACACGGTCGCTACGATAAAGAAGCCAAGCCACAGGCCATTGAGCATCGGTCATATCCCTCGGAAGATGCGGCGAATGATAGCGGGGCCCGCAGAAACGACAAACCCCGGATTACCCGGGGTTCGTTCATTGCAGGAGCCGGCTTGTCGGCGAAGGCGCATCTGAGCCGTATAGAGGACTTGAGGGCCTCTGCGTCGGCAAGCCAGTTCCTACACCGAGGCGCTTAGCCTTTGGACGCTTCGCCTGCCGGCAGCTTCTCTTTGCTGCGCCAGTGCGGCAGGGAATTCCAGTAGCGCTGGCCCTTGGCATCGTCGTACATGCCTTCCCAACGGGCGATGACCAGGACTGCCAGGGCGTTGCCGATGACGTTCAAGGCGGTGCGCGCCATGTCCATCACCCGGTCGACACCGGCGATGAAGGCCAGGCCTTCCAGCGGAATGCCCACGCTGCCCAGGGTGGCCAGCAGCACCACGAAGGACACGCCCGGAACTCCGGCAATGCCTTTGGAAGTGACCATCAGGGTCAGCACCAACAGCAATTGCTGGCTGATGGACAGGTCGATGCCGTACAGCTGGGCAATGAAGATCGCCGCGATGGACTGGTACAGGGTCGAGCCGTCCAGGTTGAAGGAGTAACCGGTGGGCACCACGAAGCTGCAGATGGCTTTCGGCGCGCCGTAGGCTTCCATCTTCTCGATCACCCGCGGCAGCACGGTTTCCGAGCTGGCGGTGGAGTAGGCCAGCACCAGTTCATCCTTGAAGATGCGCATCAGCTTGAGCACCGAGAAGCCGAACAGGCGGGCGATCAGGCCGAGGATCACGAAGGCGAAGAAGGCGATGGCCACGTACACCAGGATCACCAGCTTGGCCAACGGCAGCAGGGAGGCGAAACCGAAGTTGGCGACGGTCACCGAGATCAGGGCAAACACACCAATCGGCGCGTAGTTCATGATCATGTGGGTGACTTTGAACATGCTTTCCGAGACGCCCTGGAACATCTTCACCAGCGGCTCGCGCAGATCGGACTGCAGGCTCGACAAGCCCAGACCGAACAGCACCGAGAAGAAGATGATCGGCAGCATCTCGCCACGGGCCATGGCCGCGAAGATGTTCGATGGAATCAGGTTGAGAATGGTCTCGATGAACGCATGTTCATGCTGCACTTCGGCGGCGGTGGCCTGGTACTTGGAAATGTCCACGGTACCCAGGGTGCTCATGTCGATGCCCGCGCCCGGATGGAACAGGTTGGCCAGCAGCAGACCCACGACGATGGCGATGGTGGTGACGATTTCGAAGTAGATGATGGTCTTCAGACCGATGCGGCCAAGTTTCTTGGCGTCGCCGACACCGGCAATGCCGACGATCAGCGAGGAGATGACGATCGGAATCACGATCATCTTGATCAAGCGGATAAAGATATCGCCTGCAGGTTGCAGAACGTTGCTGACCCACCAGGCCTTTTCAGCACTGAAATGATTGAGCAGCGCGCCAATTGCAATCCCCAGGACCAGACCGATGAGGATCTGCCAGGCGAGGCTTAATTTTGCCTTCTTCATATCATTACCCTTACTTCAGTTGGACTCGGGCTGATGCGCGAACTGGAACGCTCAATGGCGGAAAAGTTTGTGCATCGGCCCCCGTATAAGGTCATCCCGAACGAGCATTTACGGCTCTCTGCGGGCGAAAAAAGGCGCAACTATTCCGATGCTAGGGGGGCGCGTCTAATGCCGTAAACGCCTACCCTATGCCGAATCGGCATGAGTTTTTACAAACTAAACGGGCGTCCCAACCGGTTCGAATACGACATTTCGGCAGGCAGAAATACCGTGAAACGGCCATTTCAGGCGGCGTGCAGGCTTGTCGGAAGGGTCAGGAAAAGGTCTGAAAAAGTTTAGGATTACTCTGATTCGGGCGTTCGGAAAGGTTGCGCAATTGACGCAAAGTTTCTCGATATACGGTCGCAGAGAAACACCAGGAAACGTTTGACTGGAGTCAAAGGAAGATTTTTTCCTTGGGGAATCACGAAAAAGACGGACCGATGGCTCTAGGACAAGACTTTGCTCTTCAAGCACGCCGCAAGCTCGTCAAGTCGATGCTCGACCTGGGAGCTTACGCCGCTGCTCTTTCCTGACCCGGCCCTTGCGGAGGCACTCCCTGTACCCCTAGGTCACTCCGATCATCAGTGGATCAGAACGTCCCGACCCCTTGGTCATGCACTCACCCTCCTCGGGTGGTGCAACAGTCGAAAGAGCCAGGGCGGCCCTTTCTTCTAGCTGTTATGCAAAATCGGCAATGCGCGCTCAGTACCAGTTCGGGTCTTTGCGCAACTGCTCCTGAAGCAATGCCCGCATTCCTTCATCGGGTTTGCCGAGAAAGCGGTAGCTCGCGTGACGGGTCGGTGACTTGTCCGCAGGCAAGCCCGCAGGCACCTCCACCAACATCGCGTAGGCGTGCTTCTTGTCGAAGCTGAAGGCCACGATCAGGCGCTGGTTCTGACAACTCTGCGCAGTCTCACAGAGCGGTCCAACCAGGTACTGATCGCCGTCTTCAGTCACTGCGTTCATCTGTTGCTGAGCATCGCCCGACAGGTTCATCACCCATTCAGGCAAGCGCTCTTCCTTGTGCACAACCCCCTGCCAGGTGTCACGAAACTGCGGGTCTGAACCCAGCAGCTGGTTGGTACGTGCCTGGCCATCATTGGCCGCCGACGCCAGGGCGCTGACGCCCAGCAGCAGCGTGGCAGCCAATGTTTTCAACGAAAGACTCATGGTCAGCCTCGACCACGACGGCCAAAGAAGAACGAAGCGATGAACATCACCAGGAACACGACAAAGAGAATCTTGGCGATACCCGTGGCGGTGCCCGCGATACCACCGAAGCCCAGGACCGCAGCGACAATGGCAATGATCAGGAATGTGATTGCCCAGCTCAGCATGATGATTCTCCTTACTCTTCTATTAATAGTGCTCAGGGGTGCTGCCTATGAAGCCGGTCGTGCGCCGCCGAATGCGGCCCAGACCTTGGTGCCTAGAACACCCAGCGTTCCTGACGCGGAGCCTCAAGCACCGGTTGTGCCTGGTCGACGGCCATCAGTTGCACTGGCGTTGCATCGTTGATCTGACTGCTCACCGAACTGAAATGGGTCTGGGTGAAGTGATGAGCCGGCACGCGCGGGGCGGGTGCCTGGCTATCCTGCCAACGCTGGAACTGCTGTCCGGCGATCAAGGTGACCAGTAACGCCAGGCTGGCAAACAGGCCTTGCTGGAGATGCAGTGGCGCGATACGCAATTGGGCAAGACCTTGGCGATTCATCCTGAAACTCCTCCCACACTGGTGGTGATGTTGTTATGGAAGCCCTGACTTGCGCTTCACGATGAGAGGGATATTGCAGTCTGCATGCCAGCTTTCAATCAGAAAAATAATTCAATAAAATCAATCACTTATAACAATTCAAAGACGCCCACTCACACGCATCCTGCACGATCCCCACCGGCCAACCGTGCGAAATGCACGATCGGACCGTTCCGGGTCCATGGCTTTTTGATCAGAGGGGGAACTTTGCCGAGCCGCGGACAGCCTGATACAGACCCACCCAGGGTCTAGCCTTGGCAAAACATTAGGGATTTCAGTCTGTTAGCCATTTTCGGCGGAGATATCTAACCTTCAGGCCGTGGAATGGATCAGAATCAACCTTGCAACTTGCCCGATTTTTCTGGGACTAAATAAGATCATTCATTAAAGGAGCCTGGGAAATGGAGTCAGCGCCGGAGAATCAAGGCCGCATCCTGCTGGTGGATGACGAATCCGCCATCCTCCGCACCTTCCGCTACTGCCTGGAAGACGAGGGCTATACCGTGGCCACCGCCAACAGCGCGGCCCAGGCGGATACGCTGTTGCAACGCCAGGTGTTCGACCTGTGTTTCCTTGACCTGCGCCTGGGGGAAGACAACGGCCTTGATGTGCTGGCCCAGATGCGTACTCAAGCGCCCTGGATGCGGGTGGTGATCGTCACTGCCCACTCCGCCGTGGACACGGCGGTGGACGCAATCCAGGCCGGTGCCGCCGACTACCTGGTCAAACCCTGCAGCCCCGACCAACTGCGCCTGGCTACCGCCAAGCAACTGGAAGTGCGCCAGCTCTCGGCGCGCCTGGAAGCCCTGGAAGGCGAAGTGCGCAAACCCAAGGACGGCCTGGACTCCCACAGTCCAGCGATGAAAGTGGTACTGGAAACCGCCCGCCAGGTGGCCAGCACCGATGCCAATATCCTGATCCTCGGCGAGTCGGGTACCGGCAAGGGCGAACTGGCCCGGGCCATCCACGGCTGGAGCAAACGGGCGAAGAAGTCCTGCGTGACCATCAACTGCCCATCGCTGACCGCCGAGCTGATGGAAAGCGAACTTTTCGGCCACAGCCGCGGCGCTTTTACCGGGGCCAGCGAAAGTACCCTGGGCCGGGTCAACCAGGCCGATGGCGGCACCCTGTTCCTCGACGAAATCGGCGACTTCCCCCTGACCCTGCAGCCCAAGCTGCTGCGTTTTATCCAGGACAAGGAATACGAGCGCGTCGGCGACCCGGTGACTCGCCGGGCCGACGTGCGCATCCTCGCCGCCACCAACCTCAATCTCGAGGACATGGTGCGCGACGGGCGCTTCCGCGAAGACCTGCTGTACCGCCTGAACGTGATCACCCTGCACTTGCCGCCCTTGCGCGAACGCAGCGAAGACATCCTGACCCTGGCCGACCGCTTTCTTGCACGCTTCGTCAAAGAGTATTCGCGACCGGCCCGAGGCTTCAGCGACGACGCCCGGGAAGCCCTGCTCAATTACCGCTGGCCGGGCAACATCCGCGAACTACGCAACGTGGTGGAGCGGGCAAGCATCATCTGTCCCCAGGAACGGGTTGAAATCAGCCATCTGGGCATGGCCGAACAGCCCACCAACAACGCCCCGCGAATCGGTGCCGCGCTGAGCCTGGACGAACTGGAAAAAGCCCATATCGGCGCCGTCCTGGCCACCAGCGACACCCTGGACCAAGCGGCCAAGACCCTGGGCATCGACGCTTCGACCCTGTACCGCAAGCGCAAACAGTACAACCTGTGAGCATCACCCTATGAAGTTAGCGATGAAACTGCGGACCCGGCTGTTTCTGAGCATCTCGGCCCTGATCACCGTGGCCCTGCTGGGGCTGGTGCTCGGGCTGGTCAGCGTGATGCAGATGGCCAGTACCCAGGAATCGTTGATCCGCAACAACTTCATCACCCTGGATCTGGGGCTCAAGCTGCGCCAGACCCTGGGTGATCAGTTGATCATCATGCTCAGCAACAAGCCCGACTCCGCAGCCCTGGAAGCCTCGCGGCAGCACTACCTGGACCTCCTCGACCAGGGCATCGCCCACGAACAGCAGAACCCGTCCGTGGGTGGTTTCAAGCAGGCCCGCAGCGACTACCTGAGCTTCTACCAGGCCTTCGAACACAGCAACACTGCCGCGAGCCTGAACAACAACGAAGCGCTGACCGAGCGTTTCAATACCTTGCGCAACGGCCTGATCAACGAACACAAGCGGGCCCTGGACAACATCAGCCAGGTGGAACGCCAGGCCCGGGACCGTGCCTTGCTGGTAGCCGGCTTGCTGGGCCTGGTCGGCCTGGCGGTGCTGATCATCGGCTTCATCACCGCCCATGCCATTGCCCGGCGCTTTGGCGGACCGATCGAAGCCCTGGCCAAGGCCGCGGACAAGATCGGCCAAGGCAATTTCGACGTCACCCTGCCGATCTCGGCCGCCGCGGAAATGAACCTGCTGACCCGCCGCTTCGGCATCATGGCCGAAGCCCTGCGCCAGCATCAGGCCACCAATGTCGATGAACTGCTGGCCGGCCAGCAGCGCTTGCAGGCGGTGCTCGACAGCATCGACGACGGCTTGTTGATGATCGACCGCCAAGGCCGCCTGGAGCACCTCAACCCTGTGGCCCAACGGCAGTTGGGCTGGGACCAGGAGCGCCTCGGCCAGGGCCTGGGCAGCGCCCTGCAACGCCCGGAGCTGGATGAACAGCTGCAGCTGGTTCTGCGTGGCGGCAACCTGGAGCGGGCCCCGGAAGACCTGGATATCGAGGTCGATGGCGAATCGCGCCTGCTGACCTACAGCCTGACCCCGGTGAGCCACACCCAGGGCCATATTCTCGGCGCGGTGATGGTGCTTCATGACGTCACCGAACAGCGGGCATTCGAGCGGGTGCGCAGCGAGTTCGTATTGCGCGCCTCCCACGAACTGCGAACCCCGGTCACCGGCATGCACATGGCCTTCGGCCTGCTTCAGGAACGCCTGCACTTTGCCGAAGAGTCCCGGGAAACCGACCTGCTCAATACAGTCAACGAAGAAATGCAGCGGCTGATGCAACTGATCAACGACCTGCTGAATTTTTCCCGCTATCAGAATGGCCTGCAGAAACTCACTCTCGCGCCCTGTCCACTGGAAGAGTTGCTGGAGCAGGCCCAGGGCCGCTTCAACGAACAGGCGCAGCAGCAGGACATCAGCCTGCTGCTGGAGATCCAGGCGCCACTGCCGCGCCTGCACGCCGACCGTCCGCAACTGGAACGGGTCCTGGACAATCTGATCGACAACGCCCTGCGCCATACCGCCAGTGGTGGCCAGATCCGCCTGCAGGCCAGGCGCCATGGCGAACGGGTGATTGTCAGCGTCGAGGACAATGGCGAGGGCATCGCTTACGGTCAGCAGGGTCGGATCTTCGAACCCTTCGTTCAGGTCGGACGCAAGAAAGGCGGCGCCGGGCTCGGACTGGCCCTGTGCAAGGAAATCGTCCAGCTCCACGGTGGACGCATGGGCGTCTACTCAAGGCCGGGGCAGGGCACCCAGTTCTATCTGGCCCTGCCGCTCTAGGGCTTCAGGCTTCATCATCCAGGCGCCGGGGCACCAGACGCCGGCCTCGAGTAATCAGCTCGGTAAACTGCAAGGCACTCAGGGCATGGGCGAACAGCCAACCCTGACCGAAGCTCACCCCCTCGCTGCTGAGCAGCGAAGCCTGGTCCTCGAATTCGATGCCCTCAGCGATCACCGTGAGATTCAAGGCGTGGGCCATGCGAATGATGTGGGGCGCCACGCCACTGCTGGCAGCATCGTGACCCAGGGCGTCGATAAAGGCCTTGTCGATCTTCAGGCAATCCACTGGCAGGCTTTGCAGATAGGCCAGGCTGCAGTAGCCGGTGCCGAAGTCATCGATCAGCACCTGATGCCCGACATCCCGCAAGGCCTGCAGGTTGTTGCGCGCCACCACCACGTCGATCAGGCCACGCTCGGTGACCTCGAAGGCGATCTGTCGCGCCGCCACCTTGTGCAAGGCCAGAAGCCGCGCCATGACCTGACCGATGCGCGGCACCATGACATCACAGGCCGCCAGGTTGACCGAGATATACAGCTGGGGATTGGCTCGCAGTACGTGCCCCAGTTGCTCCAGCAGACGCTGCAGGACGAAGTCGGTGATCTGGCGGATCTGCCCAGTGTTTTCCGCCAACGGAATGAACAGATCGGGACTGGTCAGGGTGCCGTCCGGACGCCGCCAGCGCAGTAACGCTTCGGCCCCTACACAGAGCCTGCTGTTGAGGTCGAAGATCGGCTGGTACAGCACCTGCAGCTCACCGCGTCGCAGCGCCCCTTGCAGCTCTGCTCCCAACGACTGGCGCTGCCGCGCCAACTGATACACCAGCCCGCCGATAAACAGCGCCAGCAACAGACTGAACGGTAACAACCACCACCAGCCATCGAGTACTTCCGCCTGCAGGCTGGCCCGGGGCGTGATCAGCACCAACTGGTACTCGGGATTCTGGGTCGGCATGCGATAGATCAGCAGGTCTGGGGTGACCTGCAGCGGCCCCTCGCGGCTGGCGCGCCAGGGCTCCACCGGCGGCCAGGAACGGGCCTGACCCAGTACCGGAATCGCCCGGGAGCCATGCTCGACCACCACCATCAGGCTGCCACCGGCCGGCAGGTCCACCACATCGGTCAAGTGCCCACGGGAGGTGGCCACGCGAAAATTGCCCCGCCCCAGCATCAGAGCAGCGAGGTTTTCATTGGGTTGGGTCGAGGTGTTGAGCCAGTAGCTGTAGGTCGGCCCGCGGATATCCGGAGCCCTGGGCGAGGGCAGGAGATTCTGCCGCGGCCAGTTTGAGCACGTCTGGGTGGCATCCATGTAGGCCGCTTCATAAATGAAGCGATAGCTGTAGCTGACCTGCTGCAGGGCTGCGATCAGCTCGGCGTTGCACTCGCGCAGCGGCTGGGCCTCCAGCACATCCAGGCCTTCACGCAGTTGCCCGAACAGTTGCTCCAGACGCTCCAGAAAACGCTGGCCCTGGGCGTTCATCTGTTGGCTTTCTCGCTGCTGGACCTGATGCATGGCCACTCCGGCACTGCCCAGCAACAACACCGCCGCGCTCAGCACAGCCGCCAGCGTCGCCAGCAACCAGGGGCGATGGAACCAGGTACGCAGGGTCTGGCGAGCAACCGGCATCATGAAAGATCCGAAGGATTACCAATGAGTTATAGCAACTGATTGAGCAATCGGCCCGAACCGTCCGGCGGCGTCATTATTTTGTCTGGTTGAGCACCTGCAGGATGGCTGCGCTTTCGGCGTCCGGGGTGCCGTCGAATCGGCCCGGGCGATAGTGCATCTGGAAAGCCGCCAGCACGTGGCGGGTGGCAACATCCAGTTCGCCAGTCTGCGGCGTGGCATAGCCCAGGACCGCCAACTGTTGCTGGAACCAGCTGATGCTCGGCAGGTTGGCGGCAAAAAACGCCTGCTGGCGGGCCACTGCCTGAGCGTTTGGCCACAGGCCGAGTCCGGCGTCAGCCAGGCGCTTCCAGGGGAACAGCGGACCCGGATCGAGCTTGCGCGATGGCGCGATGTCGCTGTGGCCAATGATGTGACGCGGGGAGATGTTGTTGCGCTTGCTGATGTCCTTGAGCAGCACGATCAGGTTCTGGATCTGCGCTTCGCTGTAGGGATACCAGAGCCGTCCGTTGGGACCATCACGAAAGCCCGGGTTGACGATTTCAATGCCGATGGAACTGGAGTTGAGCCAGGTCCGGCCCTGCCACTGGCTCTCGCCGGCGTGCCAGGCGCGGTATTGCTCGTCCACCAGTTTGTAGATCGTGGCGGACTTGTCGTCGCCGATCAGGTAATGACTGCTGACCTGACCGTGGGTCAGCAGGGCCAGGGAGCGTTCCAGGGATGCCGAGGTGTAATGAACGATGATGAACTGGGCGCGCTGGTCGTAATTGACCGAAGGGTGGCTGGTGTCAATACGCGGACCGCTGGCACAACCGGCGAGGACCAGGAGCGAAAAAGCAAGAACAAGAAGTTTCATGGCAAAGGGCAGTACGCTGAAGAAAAGAATGCAACAGTGTAACGTACTGCTCCCAACGCCATGGGCAAAACCGAGGTTTCAGACAGGAATCGGCAAGCGTCTCAGCCTGCCTCTACCCGGTTGCGACCCGCATCCTTGGCCCGGTATAACGCCTGATCGGCTCTTTTTATCACCAGATCGCTGCGATCACCGGCCTTGAAGGCACTCAGTCCGACGGACACGGTAATGGTCACTGGCTCGCCCTTGAAGTGGAACGGACACGCCTCGACCGCCGCTCGCAGCGCTTCCACTATCCGCGCGCCCGCTGGCAACGAGGTATTGGGCATCAGCAGGACAAACTCCTCGCCGCCGAAACGCGCGATAAAGTCGCTGCCACGCAGGCGCTTGCGCAACACATTGGCGATGATCTTCAACACCTTGTCACCGGCCAGATGACCGTAGTTGTCGTTGATCCGCTTGAAGTGATCGAGGTCGAGCATGGCCAGCAGCAAGCTGTTGCCATGTTGCCGCCATTGACCGACCTCGTGCTCCAGACGCTCGGTCCAGGCGGCGCGGTTGGGCAACCCGGTCAGCGGATCGATCAGAGCCTTTTGCCGCTGTTCCTCCAGGTGCTCACGGTAGCCCTGGGCCTCCTGCTCCATGCTCGAAACCCGCTCTGCCAGGCTTTGCAGACGGGCCGCCACTTCCTTCTCACGCTCATCGCGCTGCTTCTGGTGGTGATCCATGGTGCCCAGCAGGCCTTCCAGATGGCTTTCCAGTACCTGCTTGAGGTCATCCAGGTCTGCCGCCTCCTGCACGCTGCTCTGCAGGCCATCGACCTGCTCACGGATCTGGGTGTCCATGGCCCGTGCCGCCGAGCTACTGTCGGCGTGGCCATCACTGGCCGCCTGCAGATTGCTCTGGAAGGCCTCGAGGCGCTCGTTGAGCTGTTTGAGGTACGTCTCGAACTCATGCTGGCCCGAATCGGTGATTGCCAGCATCAGTACCGCCAGATCATCGAGGATTGGCAGCAATTCATACCAGTTCAGGCCATGTTGCAGACGATCACGCATGGCTTCGGCCTGAGGCCGATGGCGTTCCGGCAGACTCAGGTCATCGAGCAGTCCTAGCAGGGTGTGTTCGATATGCTTGGCCACCGAGCTGTAGGAGGGCTCAGGAGAGTCCGGCAGGGCGTAGAGCACATCGTGCTCGGATTGCTCTGGATCGATGGCCGCCAAGGCCTCGGCCATGACCGGCGGCAAGGGCAGGCTGTCGAGCAGCACTGCCGGGGAAACCGCGGGAAGCGGCAACAGCTCATCGGGGTTGAGCGGACCGGGCTCGCTCTGAGGTGCGGCGGGTACTTCTGCCGGCGGCTGCAGAGGCGCTACCGGTAAAGCATCGACGGCGACAGAGGCCAGAGGCGCGACCTCGGCTGCAGCCGGAGCCGGAGCTTCGATCGCGACCTGGGGCGCTGGCTCAAGGGGTGCTTCCTGTGCCAGGACTGGTGGCACGAATGCCACCACCGACGACGGGGGCGGTACGCTGGCCGTTTCGGGCTCAATCTTGGCAGGGGCCTCGGAAACGGGCTGCGCAGCGGGTGTTGCCTCGGGCTTGGCCGGTGTCACGGCGACAGGTGCCGGAGGGACCTCCGCGACTTCCGGCAAATCCGTGGCCGGGGTCTGATAATGCTCGCGAACCACTTCGTCCGCTTCGCCAGCCTCTTCAACCTGGGGACGGGCGTCCACCGCAGGGACTGGAGCAGGCGCCGCTGGCGTAACCGCCTCAGCCTGGGGAGCATCGGCGGTGTCACGGCCCCCGAACAGGCGCTGCAGCAGACTCGGGCGATCTGGTTCGGCGGGAGTTTCCAGCTGGCTCAGGGCCTTGCCCTGAAGATTGCTCAGCTCCCCCAGCAGCAAGGGGATCTCTCGCGCCTGACTGACCCGGCCATCCAGTTGCTTGGCGAAGGCCTTCAACGGGCGGCTGACTTCCCGGGGCAGGGGCAGGGACTGCAATTGGGTAACCAGGGCCGTCAAGGCACTGCTCATCTGGTTGACCCGGGTTTCACGCCGCTGCTCGGAGTCCAGCACGGCTTTTTCCAGACGGGGCAGCAGCGCTGCAAGCCCGGCATCCATGTCGTCGGTGCGCACAACCTCGCGCATCTCCTTCATGCACTGGTCGACCGCACGATCGGTACCCTCCGCCGCCAGGGTGCTACGCACCAGGCCACGACGTAGCAAGTCCAGTCGAGCGGCCCATCGGCGCTCAAGCTTTTCCTGCTGCTCGATACTTTTGAGGTATTTCTCTTTCCAGCGTTGGGCGTCGTCGCTCATTCATCGGTTCCGCGAGGTGCAGGACTCAACGCGGGCAATGCATCGGCCGTGAGCGAACCCGGCAGACGAATCTCTACCGCGACCGGCAGGTGATCGGATATGGGTTGGGCCAGGACTTCGACTCGCTCCAGGGTCAGGCTGGGGCTGAGCAGGATATGGTCCAGGCAGCGTTGCGGACGCCAGCTGGGGAAGGTCGCCTGCAGTTGCGGCGCCAACAGGCTGAGGTCACGTAAAGGGGAGTGCTCCAGCAGATCGCTGGCGTGGGTGTTCATGTCTCCCATCAGCACTTGATGCTTGTAGCCACCGATCAACTCGCGGATGTACGCCAGTTGCCGGGTTCGAGCCCGGGCGCCGAGCGCCAGGTGCATCATCACCACCACCAGCGCCTCGGGGCCTTCGCCAAATCGCACAAGGATCGCGCCGCGCCCCTTGGGGCCGGGCAGTGGATGGTCTTCGATGGCCCAGGGGCGCAAGCGACTGAGCACACCGTTGCTGTGCTGAGCCAGGCGTCCCAGGTTGCGATTGAGCTGTTGGTACCAGTAAGGGAAGGCACCCAGTTGGGCCAGGTGCTCCACCTGATTGACGTAGCCTGAACGCAGGCTGCCACCATCGACTTCCTGCAGAGCTACCAGATCGAAGTCCCCCAGCAGATTGCCGATCTTCTGCAGGTTGTCCGCGCGTCCGTTATGGGGCAGCAGGTGCTGCCAGCCACGGGTCAGGTAATGGCGATAACGCTCGGTGCTGATACCGACCTGAATATTGAAACTGAGCAAACGCAGGCGGCTATCCGCCGGCAGGCCGGTCGACGCCAAATGGTGCTCGTTGACCTGCGGATCATGCAGGCCAACGATGCGTTCAGAGCCCCAGCGCGGCATGGCGGCGGCGCTTACTTGGCTGCGCGCTCTTTGGCAATCAACTGGTCGGCGACGCTCAGCGCACCTTCAGGACCACCGGCGGAGCCCAGGTCGAAACGGTACTTGCCGTTGACCACCATGGTCGGTACGCCAGTGATCTGGTAGGCCTGAGCCTTCTTCTTGGCGTCTTCGACCTTGCCTTTGACGGCGAAGGAGTTGTAGGTGCTCAGGAATTTGTCCTTGTCGACGCCTTCGGCCACCAGGAACTCAGCCATCTCCTCTGGAGTGGCGAGTTTCTTGCCGCTATGGATGGCTTCGAACACGGCCTTGTGAACCTTGTGCTCGACGCCCATGGCTTCCAGGGTGATGAACAGTTGGCCATGAACGTTCCAGATACCGCCGAACATCGCCGGGATACGCACAAAGTTGACATCGCTAGGGAGTTTTTCAACCCAGGGATTGATGGTCGGCTCAAAGGCGTAGCAGTGCGGGCAGCCATACCAGAACAGCTCTACCACCTCGATCTTGCCAGGCACGGCAACCGGAACGGCGCTGCTCAACTCGACATATGTTTTACCGGCTTCAAGCGGCTCGGCGGCTTGAGCGGTCACGCCAAACAGGCTGGCGGTGACGAGAGCGGCGCTGAGAATCAGATTACGCATGCTTTACTCCTGGACAATTTTGGCGCCTCGCGCGACCTGAATTCAGACAGATCATGGCGGGCTTGAGTTCGCTAGTGTAGCGGCAGACGCCATAAAAAAGGGCGGCCTGAGCCACCCTTTATGCTTGCACCGTCAGATTAATCGATCATTAACGTTGCCGCGGCTCAACACCCTCGGCAACTTGATCGAGCAGGCCTTAGTGCAGGCCCTGAATATAGCTGGACACCGCCTCGATGTCTTTGTTGCTCAACTTGGCCGCGATGCTGCGCATGACCATGGTATCGCCGTCATTGGTGCGGTTGCCTTCGCGGAAGTCGGTCAGCTGCTTGGCCACATATTGTGCGTGCTGCCCACCCAGGTGAGGGAAGCCGGCCGCTGCGTTACCCGCGCCATTTGGCGCATGGCAGCCGGTGCAGGCAGGCATGCCTTGATCCAGCTTGCCGCCCCGGAAGAGTTCTTCACCACGGGCCACGACTTTAGGATCAGCGGCGCCGACGCTGCCTTTCTGGCTGGCGAAGTAGGCGGCGATGTCAGCCAGGTCCTGATCGTTCAGATTGGTCAGCATACCGGTCATTTCCAGCACTTGCCGCTTGCCGGACTTGATGTCGTGCAGCTGCTTCTCCAGGTACTTTTCCCCCTGACCCGCCAGCTTGGGAAAGTTTGGCGCCATGCTGTTCCCATCAGGGCCGTGGCAAGCGCCACATACTGCGGTTTTCGCCTGACCGGCAGCAGCGTCGCCTGCGGCATGGGCGACACCTGTGATGCCCAAGGTCAACAGCAGACTCACGAGTAATTTGTTCATCAGCTAATCCAACTACGGCTAAGGGTTAAGAGTTATGGACCGGAATCACTCGCTCATCCAATGGATGATGGCTCGGTAATCCTCGGCACTGCAGTCCATGCACAAACCACGCGGCGGCATCGCCTTGAAACCCTGGGTCACGTGTTGCACCAGCGTCTCCATACCTTGCGCCAACCTCGGCGCCCAAGCTTCCTGGTCGCCCTTGCGGGGCGCCGTGGGTAGTTGGCCGGAATGACAAGCCCCACAAACACGGTTGTACACAGCTTCCGGATCCTGTGTAGCCTGAGCGCTGTAAAGCGGCATCAAGACACCGGCAGCTAGCAGCCATTTCGTCATAAAACGACCTTTTCAGGGTTGAGAGCGTGCTGCGTTCTAATGCGCATTCAAGGTTTATCGCTCTCGTGAACTTCATCCTACGCTGGGACAAAGCGCACACAAAATCTGCGGCATTATATACTGGCGTTACTGAAACGGAAACGACACCGCTCGCCGCGTCCACTCTCGGCATCGCCCCTATCGGAAATCCCATGCAACTCAAGAACCCCATCCTCGGTCTGTGCCAACAGGCTACGTTCATGCTCAGCGCCGCCAAAGTCGATCAATGTCCTGACGATGACGGCTTTGAAGTGGCCTTTGCCGGGCGCTCCAACGCCGGTAAATCCAGCGCCCTGAACACCCTGACCCACGCCAGCCTGGCACGCACCTCGAAAACCCCGGGTCGCACGCAGTTGTTGAACTTCTTCAAGCTAGACGACGATCGCCGTCTGGTCGACCTGCCGGGCTATGGTTACGCCAAAGTACCGATCCCGCTGAAGCAGCACTGGCAGCGCCACTTGGAAGCTTACCTGGGCAGCCGCGAGAGCCTTAAGGGCTTGATCCTGATGATGGATATCCGTCATCCCATGACCGACTTCGACCTGTTGATGCTGGACTGGGCGGTCGCCAGCGGCATGCCGATGCACATCCTGCTGACCAAGGCCGACAAACTGACCTATGGCGCAGCCAAGAACACCCTGCTCAAGGTGCAGTCGCAGATCCGCAAGGGCTGGGGCGAAGCGGTCACCATCCAACTATTCTCGGCCCCCAAGCGCATGGGCCTGGAAGAGGCCTACACCGTGCTGGCAGGCTGGATGGAACTGGCCGACAAAGGCGCCGAAACCGAGGCCTGAGAGCCGTCGGGAAAACTGTCTGGGGGATGATCAGGCAAGGCAAAAGCGCGGTGCGAAAGCGGAGTTTACTGGCTGTAAATGAGCATTTCGCGCCGCGCTTTTAACGCAGCATGATCATTTCCCAGGCAGTTTTCAGGCAAAAAAAACCCCGGACTTCGTATGGGGAGGGGGAAGTTCGGGGTTCAAGTTCTAGACCGCTAGGGCGGGGTCCAGATATCTGCCAACACTTAACACAACATAGGAGCATCGAAGGGCTTCACCAGCCATTCAGTAACTCTGAGTGAGCTTTCACCGATTTAGTTCCGGCGGATTGCAAAAACTATTGGCAATAAACGATGAAATTTTCCGTGCTAATAGCCCCTGGCCAGCTTTTGCCGCGACACTATGCCGCGGCAAAAACCGCTTAAAAGAGCCCTTAGTGGGCCTCATCCCAGTTATTTCCCACGCCGACTTCAACCAATAACGGCACATCCAGGGTTGCGGCACCGCTCATGTAGCCGCGAATCTCATCACGTACTTGATCCACCAGGTCCTCACGCACCTCCAGCACCAGTTCGTCGTGTACTTGCAGAATGACCCGGGCATCCAGCCCCGAGTACTCCAGCCAGTTGTCCACCGCCACCATGGCCTTCTTGATGATATCTGCCGCCGTGCCCTGCATCGGCGCGTTGATCGCGGTGCGCTCGGCCCCGGCACGCTCCTGCGGCTTGTTGGAGTTGATCTCCGGCAGGTACAGCCGGCGACCGAAGATGGTCTCCACATACCCTTGGTCAGCCGCCTGGGCACGGGTACGGTCCATATACTCGCGAACCCCCGGATAGCGGGCGAAATAGGTATCGATGTAGGCCTTGGCCTGCTTGGTATCGACGCCGATATCCTTGCCCAGCTTCTGCGCGCCCATGCCATAGATCAGACCAAAGTTGATGGCCTTGGCACTGCGACGCTGATCGGACGTAACGTCCTTGAGCTCCACCTTGAACACTTCGGCAGCCGTAGCGGTGTGCACATCCAGGTTGTTGCGGAAGGCATTGAGCAGGCCTTCGTCCCGGGACAAGTGCGCCATGATCCGCAACTCGATCTGCGAATAGTCCGCCGCCAGCAGCTTATAGCCGGCCGGGGCGATAAAGGCCTGGCGAATACGCCGACCTTCCGCGGTGCGCACCGGAATGTTCTGCAGGTTCGGATCACTGGAGGACAGACGCCCGGTAGACGCCACAGCCTGATGATAGGAGGTGTGGATACGCCCCGTGCGCGGGTTGATCTGCTCAGGCAGGCGATCGGTGTAGGTGCTTTTCAGCTTGCTCATGGAGCGGTACTGCATCAACACCCGGGGCAGCGGATAGTCGTCTTCGGCGAGCTTGGCCAACACCTCTTCAGCCGTAGAAGGCTGGCCCTTGGCGGTCTTCTTCAGCACCGGCAGGCCGAGTTTGTCGTAGAGAATCGTCCCCAGCTGTTTGGGCGAGCCCAGGTTGAACTCCTCACCCGCGATCTCGAAAGCCTCGCGCTCAAGGGCAACCATCTTGTCCCCCAGCTCGATGCTCTGAATCCCCAGCAGCTTGTCGTCCACCAGAGCGCCCTGACGCTCGATACGCGCCAGGACCGGCACCAGCGGCATCTCGATATCGGTCAATACGCTGGCCAGGCTCGGAATGGCTGTCAGCTTCTCGAACAGCACCTGGTGCAGACGCAAGGTCACATCGGCATCTTCAGCAGCATACGGCCCCGCCTGCTCAAGGGGGATCTGATCGAAAGTCAGCTGTTTGGCGCCCTTGCCGGCGATGTCCTGGAAGCTCACGGTGCTGTGGTCCAGGTACTTCTGCGCCAGGCTGTCCATGTCATGGCGAGTGGCGGTGGAGTTGAGCACGTAGGATTCGAGCATGGTGTCGAAGGCAATGCCGCGCACGGTGATGCCGTTGGCCTGATCGCCACCTATGGCGCAATTGGCCAGGATGTTCATGTCGAACTTGGCGTGCTGACCGACCTTGAGCAGCTTGGGATCTTCCAGCAACGGCTTCAAAGCCAGCAGCACAGTGTCGCGATCCAGTTGCTCCGGAACGCCCATATAGGAGTGGGTCAACGGAACGTAGGCCGCTTCCCCGGCCTTGACCGAGAAGGACAGCCCCACCAGTTGCGCCTGTTGTGCATCGATACCGGTGGTCTCGGTATCGAACGCAATCAGCTTGGCGTTTTTCAGCTTCTCCAGCCAGACCGCAAAACGCTCCTGGTCGAGGATGGTTTCGTACTGCAACTCAAGTGGCGCCTGCTCCGCCGCTGCCGGTTGCTCTGCCACCGCCTCAGGCGCATCGGCAGAGCTGAGCTCGACGCGCTTGGCGTCACGCTGCAAATCATCGAGCCAGCTCTTGAATTCCAGCAGGCTGTAGAGCTCCGCCAGTTTCTCGCGGTCGGGCTCGCGCAAGTGCAGGTCATCCAGCCCCACATCCAGGGCCACATCCACCTTGATGGTCGCCAACTGATAGGAGAGAAAGGCCATCTCCTTGTGCTCTTCCAGCTTGGCCGGCAAGGTCTTGGCGCCGCGAATCGGCAGGGTCGGCACGATATCAAGCTGCTCGTAGAGCTCCTTCAGGCCGCCATTGACCCCGACCAGCAAACCGGAAGCCGTCTTCGGACCAATACCCGGTACGCCCGGAATGTTGTCGGAAGAATCGCCCATCAGTGCCAGGTAATCGATGATCTGCTCGGGAGCGACGCCGAATTTCTCCTTCACGCCTTCCACATCCATGCTGCTACCGGACATGGTGTTGACCAAGGTAATGTGCCCGTCGACCAACTGGGCCATGTCCTTGTCACCGGTGGAAATCACCACCGGGCGATCCGCCGCCGCGCTGCTGCGGGCCAGGGTGCCGATCACGTCATCGGCCTCGACCCCTTCTACGCACAGCAGCGGGAAGCCCAGGGCGATCACGCTGGCGTGCAGCGGCTCGATCTGCACCCGCATGTCATCGGGCATGCTCGGGCGGTTGGCCTTGTATTCGGCGTACATGTCATCGCGGAAGGTCCCGCCCTTGGCATCGAAGACCACCGCGAACGGGCTGTCCGGGTACTGCTTGCGCAGGCTCTTGAGCATGTTCAGCACGCCCTTGACCGCGCCGGTAGGCAGGCCTTTGGAGGTGGTCAGAGGTGGCAACGCGTGAAACGCGCGGTACAAATATGAAGAACCGTCCACCAGGACGAGGGGGGCTTGGCTCATGAGCAGGATCAACCTTTTCGGCGGGTCCGGCGCTAGAATAGCGGGACCGTTGACGACAAAGGGACAAGGTTATCATGCGCACACTAAATCGCTTGCTGCTGGCCGGCTTGATTGCAATCGCTCCAATGGCCGTGATCGCCGCAGAAGATGCGCCGTCAGCGGACCCGGAAGTAACCATTCGCACGGAAGGCGACAAGACCATCCAGGAATACCGGCAAAATGGCTTTCTGTACGCCATCAAAGTCACGCCCAAGGGCGGTAAACCCTACTTCCTGGTGCGCGCCGATGGCTCCGACGGCAACTTCATCCGTTCGGATCAGCCGGATATGCTGATCCCTTCGTGGAAAATCTTTGAGTGGTAAACCACTCCGACTTCAACTCATTGGCGCTGGCTCGATAGCGGCGCCCGTACTGGCAGTTTTTAACCATGTCTGTGTTCACCCCCCTGGCTCGGCCCGAGCTGGAAACCTTTCTCGCCCCTTATGGGCTCGGCCGCCTGCTTGACTTCCAGGGGATCGCCGCTGGTAGCGAAAACACCAACTTCTTCATCAGCCTGGAGCAGGGCGAGTTCGTCCTGACCCTGGTGGAGCGCGGCCCGGTCCAGGAAATGCCGTTCTTCATCGAACTGCTGGACGTGCTGCACCAGGCCGACCTGCCGGTGCCTTACGCACTGCGCACCACAGACGGCGTGGCCCTGCGCGAATTGGCTGGCAAACCGGCGCTGCTGCAACCGCGCCTGGCGGGCAAGCACATCAAGCAAGCCAACGCCCAGCACTGTGCCCAGGTGGGTGAGTTGCTCGGGCATCTGCACGTGGCGACCAAGGACAACATGATCAAACGCAAGACTGATCGTGGCCTGGACTGGATGCAGGAAGAGGGCACCCAGCTGTTGTCGCACCTCGATGCTCCCGCTCAAGACCTGCTGCAACGAGCGCTGGATGAAATCACCGAACAGAAGACCGGGATCCTTGCCTTGCCTCGGGCCAACATCCACGCCGATCTGTTTCGCGACAACGCGATGTTCGAAGGCACCCACCTGACCGGCCTGATCGACTTCTACAACGCTTGCTCGGGGCCGATGCTCTACGACGTGGCCATTGCCTTGAACGACTGGTGCTCCGACGCCGAAGGCGTGATCGACGGACCACGGGCCCGGGCGCTGTTGGGCGCCTATGCGGCGCTGCGGCCATTCACTGCCGCCGAGGCCGAACTCTGGCCGACCATGCTGCGGGTGGCCTGCGTACGCTTCTGGCTGTCACGACTGATTGCCGCCGAGAGTTTCGCCGGGCAGGACGTACTGATTCACGATCCAATGGAGTTCCAGCAGCGCCTGGCACAGCGGCAACAGGTCAGCCTCACGCTGCCGTTCGCCCTGTAAAACTTTTCGCGGGCCAGCCCGCTCCTACAGGTGCACTCTGTAGGAGCGGGCTGGCCCGCGAAAGTCATCCCGCAACAATCCCTGCTTAAAGCTGCTCCAGACAGCCCGCCAGATCGTTCCCCAATTTCTCCAGCACCTGCTCATAGCCCTGAGCGGTCGCGGGCGTATAACCACCCAGCGCATCCAGCTCTGCCAGTTTCACCGGCAAGCCGGCCACCAACGTCTCGGCCAGCCGTGGACGCAGAGGCGGCTCGCTGAACACACAGGTCTTGCCCACCTGCTGCAAGCGCGCGCGCATGGCCGCCACGTGCTGCGCACCCGGCTGCACTTCCGCAGCAACGCTGAACACCCCGGCGTGCTTGAGGCCATAAGCGTCCTCGAAGTAATCGAATGCCTCATGGAACACGAAGTAGGGCTTGCCGGCGATCCCCGCCAGACGAGCCTTCAAACGGGTATCCAGGGCATCCAGACGCTCATTGAATGCTTTCAGGTTGCTCTGGTAACGGGCAGCGTTGGCCGGGTCGGCAGCGCTCAAGTCCGCAGCGATGCGCGTCGCGATCACCCGGGCATTTATCGGCGACAGCCACAGGTGGGCATCCAGGCTTCCCGGGCGATGATCGTGATCGTGTTCGTCGGCTTCTTCGGCATGCGAGTGGCTATCTTCGGCGAAATGGCGAAGCTTCATGCCCGGCAGATCCTGCACCGCCACCGAGGGCAGGCTGCGCCCCTTAAGGACCCGCGGCAGAAAACCCTCCATGTCCGGGCCGATCCAGTACAGCAGGTCCACACTCTGCACCTTGCGTACGTCCGACGGACGCAGCGCATAGTTGTGCGGCGACGCACCCGGCGGCAGCAGCACCTCAGGAACCGCAACGCCGTCCTGCACCGCCGCCGCGATCAGTTGCAGCGGCTTGATGCTGGTGAGTACCCGGACTTCGGCCTGGGCCGAGCCGATCGCGAACAAGCTGAAGGTAAAAGCGACAAAAAGGCGAAAAAGTGTGGGCACGATGGACACTCGAAGAGGCGAGAACGGGTAACATAATAACGTCTCTCACAAACCTCGTCGCCGCTCATGCCTAAAACACCCCTTGCCAGCCGTCCACACGACCACTCTCACTGCGTACACAGCGCACTGTCTGAGGCCGACGCCCTGTGCGCACGGCAAGGCCTGCGCCTGACCGCCCTGCGTCGGCGGGTACTGGAGTTGGTGTGGCAAAGCCACAAGCCCCTGGGGGCTTACGACATTCTCGCCGTACTCAGCGAGCAGGACGGTCGTCGCGCCGCCCCGCCAACGGTTTACCGGGCCCTGGATTTCCTCCTGGAAAACGGCCTGGTACACCGCATCGCCTCGCTTAACGCCTTCGTCGGCTGCAACCACCCGGAACACGCGCACCAGGGTCAGTTCCTGATCTGTCGCGAATGCCACGCCGCCATCGAGCTCGAACAGAAATCCATCAGCGACGCCATCATCACCAGCGCCCGCGACGTCGGCTTCGTGGTCGAGGGCCAGACCGTCGAAGTGGTCGGACTCTGCTCGGGCTGCCAGGGGGCTTGATGAGCACTGCGTTGATCCGCCTCGAGCAGGTCGGGGTGACCTTTGCCGGGCAGAACGTCCTGGACAAAATCCAGCTCAGCGTCGAGCCCGGGCAGATCGTGACCCTGATCGGCCCCAACGGCGCCGGCAAGACCACCTTGGTACGCGCCGTACTGGGCCTGCTCAAGCCCGACAGCGGTAGCGTCTGGCGCAAGCCCAAGCTGCGGGTCGGCTACATGCCGCAAAAGCTCCATGTCGATCCGACCCTGCCCCTGTCGGTGCTGCGCTTTCTGCGCCTGGTGCCGGGCGTGGATCGCAGCCGAGCCTTGGCAGCCCTCAAGGAAGTCGGCGCCGAGCAGGTGATCGACAGCCCGGTGCAAAGCATTTCCGGTGGCGAAATGCAGCGCGTGCTGCTGGCCCGGGCATTGCTGCGCGAGCCTGAACTGCTGGTACTCGACGAGCCGGTACAAGGCGTTGACGTCGCCGGCCAGGCCGAGCTCTACAGCCTGATCACCCGCCTGCGGGACCGGCATGGCTGCGGCGTACTGATGGTCTCCCATGACTTGCATCTGGTAATGAGCACCACCGACCAGGTGGTCTGCCTGAACCGCCACGTCTGCTGCTCGGGCCACCCCGAACAGGTCAGCGGCGATCCCGCCTTCGTCGAGCTGTTTGGCAAGAACGCGCCAAGCCTGGCGATCTACCACCACCATCACGATCACGCCCATGACCTGCATGGCTCGGTGGTCACCCAGCCCGCCTCGGGCCACCCCCATGTCCACGGAGAAAACTGCAAGCATGGCTGATTTTCTGCTTTACGCCCTGCTCGCAGGTTTGGCCCTGGCGGTGGTTGCCGGCCCCTTGGGGTCCTTCGTGGTCTGGCGGCGCATGGCCTACTTTGGCGACACCCTGTCCCATGCTGCGCTCCTGGGAGTCGCCCTGGGTTTCCTGCTGGATGTCAGCCCCGCCGTGGCCGTCACCGTAGGTTGCCTGTTGCTGGCGGTGCTGCTGGTGACCCTGCAACAACGCCAGCCTCTGGCATCCGACACGCTGCTGGGGATTCTTGCTCCCAGCACCCTGTCCCTGGGCCTGGTGGTACTAAGCTTCATGCATGAAGTGCGAATCGACCTGATGGCCTACCTGTTCGGTGACCTGCTGGCGATCAGCCCGGGCGATCTGGCGTGGATTCTCGGCGGCAGCGCAGCGGTGCTGTTGCTGCTGGTGGCACTGTGGCGGCCCCTGCTGGCAATCACCGTGCACGAGGAGTTGGCCAAGGTCGAAGGCCTGCCCGTGGCTTCGCTGCGCCTGGCGCTGATGCTGTTGATTGCCGTGGTGATTGCGGTGGCGATGAAGATTGTCGGGGTATTGCTGATTACCTCGTTGCTGATCATCCCGGCCGCTGCGGCACAGCGTCACGCCCGTTCGCCGGAGCAGATGGCCCTGGGCGCAAGCCTGCTGGGCATGCTCGCGGTGTGCGGCGGGCTGGCGCTGTCCTGGTTCAAGGACACCCCGGCCGGGCCGTCGATCGTGGTCACGGCCGCCGCACTGTTTCTGCTGAGTTTTGTTCTGCCCCGTCGAGGGGTGTAGACTTGCTCGCTTTTTGCGCAATTAGAGAGTCGCAGGAATGAAGCCGTTCGCCTCCCGTTATCTGCTCCTTGTCGCATTCTCCCTGCTGCTGGGGGCCTGCCAAAGCACGCCACCGGCGACCACCCAGGTCCCCGATGCGCGGGCCTCGGCCATCGCGCAGCTGGAACAAAACATTGCCAGCAGTGAGCTGGCTACCGCTGAAGACCAACTCAGTGCACTGCAGGCACAAACGCCTGACGACCCACAGTTGGTGCAATACCAGCGGCAGATTGCCGAAGCCTATCTGCAGCGCAGCCAGATCGTCTTGCAAAAGGGCGATGTGAACGCCGCGGCCACAGCCCTGAGTCGGGCTCGGGCGCTGATGCCCAAGGCCCCGGCGCTGACCGGTGGGGTCAACAACGCCATCGCCCATGCACGCAAGGCCGAGCTGGACCAGGCCGAAGCCGCCTTGAAGGCTGCCGAAGCGCGCCCAGCGGCCAAGCTGATCGATCCTGCGGCCCAGAGCACCACCATCGCCTTGAACGTCACCGATATCCGCAAGCTGCGTCATCAGCTCGATGCGCTGGCCACCGATGTGGTGAATTATCAGTGCGACGTGAGCATCCAGGTGCCGCGCACTGAGGATTATCCCTGGCTGTCGACCTTGCTCGGCAAGCGGGTGAAGAAACTCGACCCCGACTTTGAACAGAAGATCAGCCGGCAGATCGTGCGCCATGTACCGGCGCAGATGGTCTTGAGCCCGCGCAAGGCGCAGTAAAACCTTCGCCGGCAAGCCGGCTCCTACCGGGAGCGGGCTAGTCGGCGAAAGTTTGTTCAGGCCGGGATTGCCTTGGCCTTTTCCTCTCGATCCCAGACCCGATGCTGCCCAATGGCGGCAAAGAACGCTTTGAATGCCTTGGCATCTCCTCCAACGATCAAGCCCTTGTCCGCTTCCAGCTTGAGCACCGCCAGCAGCTCCCGGGCTTCGCCGTGCAAGGCGATGGCCTTGAGATGTTTGTAGGCCTCCAACAGATAATGCAGCGCCACACCATTGCCGCTCAGGGTCTTGATCGACTGCGCGCCGCCCGGCACGAACACCGCGTCGAACGCCACTGACGGCAGGCCTTCCATGGAAGCATCCACCGACAGGCGCTTGCCATCCGCGCTGGTAACCGGTGCCGAGGTTGGCCCTAACAGCTTGGCGTGCGCCCCTTCGGCCTTGAGAGCCTTCTTCAACGCGTCAATCGCTGCACCATCAACGCCGTTGGCCGCTAGAATTGCCACTTTCCGCGTTTTGATATGACCCGGCAGCAGGTTCGCCTGGCTCAGGGCCGGCGAGCGTGTCAGCGACGTCTTGCGCTCAGCCACAGTGGCCTTCTTCGGCGCCGCCAAGCCCAGGTTCTCGGCCACACGAGCGGCCAGGTGCAGATCGATGTTGGCGAGGATCTCGTTCACTTGCCGCTCACGGATCCACTGCCGCTCGACCTTGCCCAGCTCGAAGCTGTAGGCCGCGATGATGTGTTCCTGCTCGTGCTTGCTCATGCTGTTGAAGAACAGCCGTGCCTGGGAGAAATGATCGCCGAACGACTCGCTGCGCTGGCGGATCTTGTGGGCATCGATGCGCTCGTTATAACTCTCGAAGCCACCATCCTGGGCCGCCGGCGGGGTTTCTTTCGGCCAGCCCCCATCAATGGAGTTCGGCTCGTAGGCAGCCCGCCCCCTGTCGATGGTGCTGCGGTGCATGGCGTCGCGCTGACCATTGTGCAAAGGGGTCAGCGGTCGGTTGATGGGCAGCTCATGAAAGTTCGGCCCACCCAGGCGACTGATCTGTGTATCGGTGTAGGAAAACAGCCGCCCTTGCAACAACGGGTCGTTGGAGAAATCGATCCCCGGCACGATGTGCCCCGGGCAGAAGGCGACCTGCTCGGTTTCGGCAAAATAATTGTCGGGGTTGCGGTTGAGCACCATCTTGCCCAGGGGCGTGATCGGCACCAGTTCCTCGGGGATCAGCTTGGTGGGGTCGAGAATGTCGAAGTCGAAATTGTGTTCGTCTTCTTCGGCGATGATCTGCACGCCGAACTCCCACTCCGGGTAATCCCCGGCTTCGATGGAGTCCCACAGGTCACGGCGATGGAAGTCGGTGTCCTTGCCGGCGAGCTTCTGCGCCTCGTCCCAGACCAGGGAACAGGTGCCCACCGTCGGCCGCCAGTGAAACTTGACGAAGCTTGCGCGCCCCTCGGCGTTGATCAGACGGAAGGTGTGCACACCAAAGCCCTGCATGCTGCGCAGGCTTTTCGGAATGGCCCGGTCGGACATGGCCCAGATCACCATGTGTGCCGACTCCGGCTGCAGGGATACGAAGTCCCAGAAGGTGTCGTGGGCCGAGCCGCCGGTGGGGATTTCGTTATGCGGCTCGGGTTTCACCGCATGCACGAAGTCGGGGAACTTGATCGCGTCCTGAATGAAGAACACCGGCATGTTGTTGCCCACCAGGTCGAAGTTGCCCTCGTCGGTGAAGAACTTCACTGCAAATCCCCGTACATCACGCACGGTATCGCCGGAGCCTCTTGGTCCCTGGACCGTGGAAAAGCGCACGAACACCGGGGTCTTCTTCTGCGGATCGCGCAGGAAACCGGCCTTGGTCAGCGCCGAATGATTGTCGTAGCTCTGGAAGTAGCCATGGGCGCCAACACCCCGGGCGTGGACGATGCGCTCGGGAATCCGCTCATGGTCGAAGTGGGTGATCTTCTCCCGCATGATGAAGTCTTCCAGCAGCGAAGGACCACGAGCGCCCGCCTTGAGGCTGTTCTGGTTGTCAGCGACCTTCACCCCCTGATTGGTCCGCAGGGCCTGGCCCGTGGCGTCGGAGCGGAACGGCTCCAGGCTCTGTAACTTGGTGTTGCTGTTGCCCCGGTCCAGGGTATCGGTCCCGGCCATCTGGCTTTTCGGGGCATTGGGCTTTTTCGTACTCATCAGACAAAAACTCCTCGTTGGCGAAGTCCCTGGCGCGCCGGGGCTTCGTGAACACAGGCCCGCAGGCACGGCACCTGGGGCTTTTCGAGTGGCTTAAGTAGTGACTGACGAGAAACCGCGAGCGTTCCTTTTTTATGACCTTTGATCGCGTTATTGCCAAATGGCAGGATGATTGCGAAATAAATGCTAAGAACCTCTATACGGACAGGCTAAAATGCGCGCCCGGCTAACCGCTGATCCTTTTCTAACGCGCCCCACAAGGTTCGCTACGTGATCGAGTTTCAAAACGTCCATAAAACCTACCGGGTCGCCGGTAAGGATATTCCCGCCCTGCACCCGACCAGTCTTCGGGTCGAGAATGGCCAGGTGTTCGGCCTGATCGGTCATTCCGGCGCGGGCAAAAGCACGCTGCTGCGCCTGATCAACCGCCTGGAAAACCCCAGCGGCGGCACGATCATCGTCGACGGTGAAGAAGTCACCGCGCTGGACGCCAACGGCCTGCGCCGCTTCCGCCAACAGGTCGGGATGATCTTCCAGCACTTCAATCTGCTGTCCTCCAAGACTGTGGCTGACAATGTCGCCTTGCCCCTGACCCTGGCCGGCGAGCTGTCGCGCAGCGACATCGAACGCCGTGTGGCTGAGTTGCTGGAGCGGGTCGGCCTGTCCGACCACGCCAAGAAATATCCGGCACAACTGTCCGGCGGCCAGAAGCAGCGCGTCGGCATCGCCCGCGCCCTGGCCACCAAGCCAAAGATCCTGCTGTGCGACGAAGCCACCAGCGCCCTCGATCCGCAGACCACGGCCTCGGTCCTGCAACTGCTGGCCGAGATCAATCGCGAGCTGAACCTGACCATCGTTCTGATCACCCACGAGATGGACGTGATCCGTCGCGTCTGTGACCAAGTGGCGGTCATGGACGCCGGCCAGATCGTCGAACAGGGCTCGGTGGCCGAGGTGTTCCTGCACCCCAAGCACCCGACCACCAAACGCTTCGTCCAGGAAGACGAGCAGATCGACGAGAACGAGCAACGCGACGACTTCGCCCACGTACCGGGGCGTATCGTGCGCCTGACTTTCCAGGGCGATTCCACCTACGCACCGCTGCTGGGCACTGTGGCCCGGGAGACCGGGGTCGACTACAGCATCCTCGCCGGACGCATCGACCGCATCAAAGACACCCCTTACGGGCAACTGACCCTGGCCATCACCGGCGGTGACATGGAAGCGGCCTTCGCCCGCTTCACCGCGGCGGATGTCCACATGGAGGTGCTGCGCTAATGAGCGGCTTACTGCATTACTTCGACAACGTTGACTGGGCCGATATCGGAGTGGCGGCCAGCGACACCATGGTCATGCTCAGCACGTCCCTGGTATTCACCGTACTGGTCGGCCTGCCGCTGGGGGTCTTGCTGTTCCTGTGCAGCCCAAGGCAGTTGCTGGAACAGAAAAATGTCTATTCGATCCTGGGCTTTGTGGTCAACGCCATCCGCTCGCTGCCGTTCATCATCCTGCTGATCGTGATGATTCCGACCACTATCCTCATCACGGGCACCTCCCTGGGTGTGGCGGGCGCCATCCCTCCGCTGGTGGTGGGCGCTTCCACCTTCTTCGCGCGCCTGGTGGAAACCGCTCTGCGTGAAGTGGATCGCGGCATTATCGAGGCCACCCAGGCCATGGGCGCCACGACCCGGCAGATCATCATGAACGCCCTGCTGCCAGAAGCCTGCCCCGGTATCATCGCGGCGATCACGGTCACCGCCATCGCCCTGGTCGGCTACACCGCCATGGCCGGTGTCGTGGGTGCAGGCGGCCTCGGTGACCTGGCCATTCGTTATGGTTACCAGCGTTTCCAGGACGATGTGATGGTGGTGACCGTGGTGATGCTGATTGTGTTGGTTCAGGTTCTGCAAACCGTTGGCGATAAGCTGGTGGTGCACTTTTCCCGCAAATAATTGCAATCGCCGGCCCCGGCCGGCAGGCGCCCGGGGTCGGGCGACTTACAAGGAGCTTGTTCGATGAAAAAACTACTCGTCGCTTTCGCAGCCGTTGCCGCGTTCTCCGCGCACGCCGCCGAAACCCTGACCGTGGCCGCCACACCGGTGCCCCACGCCGAGATCCTGGAATTCGTCAAACCGGCCCTGGCCAAAGAAGGCGTGGACCTGAAGGTCAAGGTCTTCACCGACTACGTGCAGCCCAACGTGCAAGTGGCCGAGAAACGCCTGGACGCCAACTTCTTCCAGCACCAGCCATACCTGGATGAGTTCAACAAGGCCAAGGGCACCAAGCTGGTGAGCGTGGCCGGCGTGCACCTGGAACCCCTGGGCGCCTACTCCAGCAAATACAAGCAACTCTCCGAATTGCCAGGCGGCGCCACCGTGGTGATCCCCAACGACGCCACCAACGGCGGTCGCGCCCTGTTGCTGCTGGACAAGGCCGGCCTGATCAAGCTCAAGGATTCCAACAACATCCTGGCCACCATCAAGGACATCACCGAGAACTCCAAGGACCTGAAGTTCCGCGAACTGGAAGCCGCTACCATCCCCCGCGTGCTGACTCAGGTCGACCTGGCCCTGATCAACACCAACTACGCCCTGCAGGCCAAGCTGGACCCTTCCAAGGATGCCCTGGTGATCGAAGGCAAGGATTCGCCTTACGTGAACATCCTGGTCGCCCGTCCTGACGACAAGGACTCGGACGCCATGAAGAAACTGGTCGCCGCCCTGCACAGCCCAGAAGTGAAGCAATTCATTCTCGAGAAGTACAAAGGCGCCGTGCTGCCAGCGTTCTGATCGGTTGCAGAAATACAAACGGGGCGCCTTGGGGCGCCCCGTTTTGTTTGTAGCCGCTGCCGAAGGCTGCGATAAGGCGCGAAGCGCCTTCCGAGGGCCTCAAGCATGCGTCCTCTTCGAGGCCGATCGCAGCCTGCGGCAGCGGCTACAGGGTTCAACGGTTCAACGGTTCAACGGTTCAACGGTTCAACGGTTCAACGGTTCAACGGTTCAAGCATGCCGCGTTATTGGCGCTGCAACATCACCGGCAATTGGGCCACCAGCTTCTGGTTGTTCAACGGTGCGCGGATAAAGCCACGCTGGTGGCCGTCCGGACCGATCACCGCGAGGTTGCCGCTGTGGTCCACGGTGTAGTTGGGCTTGCTGGTGTCCGCCGGAATGAAGGGAATGCTCACCGCGTTGGCGAGCTTCTGCAGGTCTTCCACCGAGGCGGCGGTCAGGCCCTTGAAGTCCTTGTCGAAGTAGCCCAGGTACTGCTTGAGCTGCTGCGGCGTATCGCGGTTGGGGTCGACGCTGACCAGGATCACCTGCAGCTTGTCCACCGCCTCCTTGGGCAGCTCACTCTTGATCTGCCGCAGTTGGGCCAGGGTGGTTGGGCAGATGTCCGGGCAGAAGGTGTAGCCGAAGAACAGCAGCGACCACTTGCCCTTCAACTCATCGATCACCACGGGCTGGCCGTCCTGGTCGAGCATCTTCACCGCAGGCAGGGTACGGCTCTGGGGCAGGAGGATGATGCCGGCGTCGATCAATGCGGTGGGATCGCCCTGACCCTTGCCGGACAGTACTTTGTTGACGGTCAGCCCCAGGATCAGGGCCACCAGCGCAACGAGAATAAAGACGGTTTTCTGAGTTCGAGTCATAGGTTCAACAATAGGTAGTGGTCTACGAGCAGGGCGATGAACAGCAGGAACAAGTAGTAAATAGAGTACTTGAAGGTGTTGATCGCCGCGTGCGGCCGAGTGCCACGGTACAGCACCCAGGCCCATTGCAGGAAGCGCCCGCCCAGAAGCAAAGCGCACACCAGGTACAGCACGCCGCTCATGTGGATGGCATAGGGCAGCAGGCTCACCGCCAGCAGGGCAAAGGTATAGAGCAGGATGTGCACCTTGGTGTAGTGCTCACCGTGGGTCACCGGCAGCATCGGGATATCGGCCTTGGCGTATTCCTCCTTGCGATGGATGGCCAGGGCCCAGAAGTGCGGCGGGGTCCAGGCGAAAATGATCAGCACCAGCAGCAGCGGCTCGGCGCTCAAGTGCCCGGTAGCAGCAACCCAGCCCAGCAGCGGCGGCGCCGCACCGGCCAGCCCGCCGATCACGATGTTCTGCGGCGTCGCGCGTTTCAGAAAGCCGGTGTAGACCACCGCGTAGCCCAGCAAGGACGCCAGGGTCAGCCAGGCCGTGAGCGGATTGGTAAACGCCAGCAGCAGCGCTTGCCCGGCCAACGCGAGGCACAGGGCGAACGCCAAGGCCGCCCGGGGTGAAACCCGACCTTGGGCCAGGGGCCGTTTGTGGGTCCGGGCCATCAGCGCGTCGATGCGTCGGTCCACCACATGGTTCACCGCCGCCGCGCCACCCGCGCACAGGGCAATGCCCAGGTTGCCGAACACCAGCACTGTCCACGGCACCCCCGCGCGGGTGGCGAGGAACATGCCCACCAGGGAGGTGATCAGCATCAGCACCACCACCTTGGGTTTGGTCAGTTCCAGGTAATCGCGCCAGATGGCCTGGGGATGCTGACGTTCGCTGATCAGAGTCGCCATGGCATCTCTCCTTTGATGGTGATGGGACCCGCCATCTGTTTGCGCGGGCTGAGACGCCAGCCCAGGGGCAGGCGATCCCGGGCCTGCACCAGGCTGGTACGGGCGTGATAGTTGACCAGCACCAGGGTCAGCAGCAGCGCCGCGCCCCCTGCGTTGTGCGCCACCGCCACCGGCAGTGGCAAATGGAACAGCACGTTGCTGATGCCCAGGCTGACCTGCGCCGCCAGCGCCACCAGCACCAGCCCGGCCAGGCGGGTCATGCCGGTTTGCCGGAGTTGCCAGGCCAGCCCCAGCAACACCAGGGTCACCAGCACCGCGCCGACCCGGTGGGTCATGTGGATGGCGGTGCGGGCGTCACTGTCCAATTGTCCGCCCAGGTAGTTGGGGCCGATGTGCTGGGTCAGGTGAAAGCCGTTGGCGAAATCCATGTTCGGCCACCACTGGCCATGGCAGGTGGGCAGGTCGATGCAGGCCACGGCGGCGTAGTTGGAGCTGACCCAGCCGCCCAGGGCGATCTGCCCGATCACCAGCACCAGCCCGGCCGTTGCCCAGTACTGCAGGCGTCGCGGCACAATCAGCGCCGGCAGCACGCCGGACAGGCGCAAGGTCAGCAGGAACAGCAGGCTCAAGGTGGCAAAGCCCCCCAACAGGTGCGCGGTGACCACTTGCGGCCAGAGCTTGAGGGTGACCGTCCACATGCCGAAGGCCGCCTGGGCAAACACCACCACCATCAGGAACAGCGGCAGCTTCAGGGGCTGCCCGGGATGCCGGCGATGGGTCCAGGCGCGGGCCGCCAGCAGCACGATCAACAGCCCCAGGGTGCCGGCGAAATAGCGGTGGATCATCTCGTTCCAGCCCTTGTGGGCTTCCACCGGGGTGTCGGGAAAATGCAGTTCGGCATGGGCCAGTTGGGCTTCGCTTTTGGGCACGCTGATAAAACCGTAGCAGCCGGGCCAGTCCGGGCAGCCCAGGCCCGCGTGGGTCAGCCGGGTGTAGGCGCCCAGCAGCACCACGATCAGAGCCAGCAAAGTGGCAAACAACGCGAGGCGAAATCCAGGTTTGGCCATGACGATGCCCTTATCCGATATTCGACAGTTTCAGCAGGTGCCGCAGGTCATTGAGCAGGTCCTTGCCCTTGACCCGAGCGTCGTAGCGCAACACCAGATTGCTGTGGGGATCGACGATCCACAGCTGCGGCGCGTCCTTGTCGTTGACGCCTTTGGCATAGGTCACCAGGTCCAGGGGGTAGCGTTGCAACTGCGGGTACTCGCGCTGCAGCCTGGCTTGGTATTCGGCGCTCAGCGGCTGGGCGCTGGCCAGGGCATGGCTGGCCCGCGACGCATCGCGGCCCAGGGCCACCTGAATCTGCCGCGCCAGGTACACCAATTGCTGGCAATCGGCATCACACGCCTTGGGGGCCGTGACCAGGATCTGCCAGCGAGCCTCCTCGGACTGCACGCCGATCTGCGCCCGGGTCTGGCCATTGCCAATCAGCTCACCGTGATAGCTGCGGCTTTCCGGCACCCAGAACTGCAGCTTGTACATGCCGGTGGCGAGGATCATCGGACCGATCACCATCAGCAGGATCAGGATCAGTTGCCAACGGCCGCGGCGCCGGTTGGGCACCTGGGCGTCAGAGATGTTGGGTGGATTCATGGCCGTTCCCATGGCGGTTCTCCCGTGCGTTGTGCCAGCCGAAATAGAGATAGAGGAGCAGCAGGGCCAGGGCCATGGCGAACCACTGCACGGCATAGCCCAGGTGTTTTTCCGGCCCCATGGCCACCACCGGCCACGCGGTCAGGTAGGCGCCAGCACCGGACTCCTGACGCACTTCATGGTTGAAGCCGCTGCGGCCAAGCTCGGCCCATAGAGCCTCCGGGTTCACGGCGGTGATCAACCGTGGCCAGCGCGCAGCCGCCGGGTCGGCCTGCAGTTGGAACGCCGCGCCCGGAGAAACGTAGACCCAGGCATCCAGACTCAGGCTCTGCTCCGGGGTGCTGAATGCCGCAGGCGTGCGCCGATCGGGCCAGGGCAGCCAGCCACGATTGACCAGCAACCAGCGCCCGCTGGCCTGATCGAGGAAGGGTTGCAGCAGCTCGACCCCGACCTTGCCGTCGTGCAGGCGGTTGTCCAGCAGCAGGCTGTGATCGGCATCGAAATGACCGTGCAGGCGCACCCGACGAAAGGCCGGGTCCTCGACCGCCAGCAACTCGAACAACGACACCGGCTCGGTCGCGCGGCGCTCGGCGTAGCTGGTCAGCAATTGGCGCTTCTGCTCGCCACGGCTCAGTTGCCAGAAGCCCAGGGAAACCAGCGCAGGCAGCAGCAACAGCACCACCAGGGTTGGCACGACTCCCGGCCGGAAGCCTTTCATGACCGGCCCGCAAGGCTGAGAAATCCACTCGCTATACTGCTGTACATCGCGTTTCCCCCGGAGTCCCACCATGCTCAAAGCAGCCATCGTCCTGATGCTGATTGCCACGGTTATCAGCCTGTTCAGCGGCCTGTTCTTTCTGGTCAAGGACGACAGCCAATCCAAACGCCTGGTGACCGCCTTGAGTATTCGGGTGTGCCTGGCCGCAATCACCGTGGGCTTGATCGCCTGGGGTTTCTTCAGCGGCCAGCTGGTGTCCCACGCGCCCTGGTAGGGCGCTGCAGGCCCTCAGAGCACGTAGACAAAAACGAACAGGCCGATCCACACCACATCGACGAAGTGCCAGTACCAGCTGGCCGCTTCAAAGCCGAACTGATGTTCGGCGTCGAAATGCCCACGCATGACACGCATCAGCATCACGAACAGGATCAAGGTGCCGATGGTCACGTGGGCGCCGTGGAAACCGGTGAGCATGAAGAAGGTGGCGCCGTAGATCCCCGAGCCCAGCGTCAGGCCCAGCTCGCGATAGGCGTGGATGTATTCTTCGGCCTGGAAGCCGAGGAAGGCGCACCCCAGCAGCACGGTCAGCGCCAACCAGATCTTCAGCGCTCCACGATGGCCTTTCTTCAGGGCATGGTGGGCGATGGTCACGGTGACACTGGAACTGACCAGCAGCACGGTGTTGAGCAGCGGCAAGCCCCAGGGGCTGATGGTGCCCGTGGGCGATGGAAAGAGTTTCGGATTGGGGTTGTTGAGCAGGGGCCAGACGAACTCGAAGTTCGGCCAAAGCATATGGGCGATGCCCTTGTTCCCCTCACCGCCGAGCCAGGGCCCGGACAGGTGTCGCACATAGAACAGCGCGCCGAAGAAGGCCAGGAAGAACATCACTTCGGAAAAGATGAACCAACTCATGCCCCAGCGAAACGAGCGGTCGAGCTGGGCGCTGTACAAGCCGGCGCGGCTTTCCTTGATCACCGCGCCAAACCAGCCGAACAGCATGTAGGCCAGCAGCAGGCTACCGACGAAAAAGATCAGCGGGCCATGGGATTCCGGGCGCGCCGCCTTGAGGTCGTTGAACCAGGTCGCCAGGCCGAACACGGTGACGAACATGCCCACCGTCGCAATGATCGGCCACTTGCTCTGGGCAGGAACGTAATAGTGCTCATGAGTCGCCATGGGTTGTTCTCCTTATCGGGCACGCCAGATCGTCTATCCACCGGTCTTGGCGGCAACCGCCACCGGTGGATGACGCGCGGTGATATCGAACAGCGTGTAAGCCAGCGTCAGGTGCTTCACATCCTTGGGCATGTCGCGGTCAACGATGAAACGCACCGGCATCTCGATCTTCTCCCCGGGCTGCAGCACCTGCTGGGTAAAGCAGAAGCACTCGGTCTTGTGGAAATACATGGCCGCGCTGCTGGGGGAGATGCTCGGGATGGCCTGGGCGCTCATCGGGTGATCGCTGGGGTTGCGGGCGATGAAGACCATCTCGTTCACCGCCCCCGGATGGACCACGATGTCATCGGACTTGGGATAGAACTCCCAGACCATGTCGATGGCATTGGTGGACAGGAACTGCACCCGCACCTGGCGCGAAGCGTCGATCTGCTGCCCCTGGTCCGCGTACTGCCCGCCGGTCTTGCCATTGATGCCCAAGGCCTTGCACATCACGTCGTAGATCGGCACCAGGGCAAAACCGAAAACGAACATCGCCGCCACCACCAGCAACAGGCGGGTCACCAGCTTCTTCAGCGAGATCTCGGCCATCTCAACGTCCTCCCGAACCTGTAGGAGCCGGCTTGCCGACGAACCGGGCACCAGGTTCTGGCGCCTTCGCGAGCAAGCTCGCTCCTACAACACAGCTGTTCATTTCACTTCCGGTGGCGTGACGAAGGTGTGGTACGGCGCCGGCGATGGAATGCTCCACTCCAGCCCTTCGGCCCCTTCCCACGGCTTGGCCGGGGCCGGTTTGCCACCGCGAATGCACTTGATGACGATGAACAGGAAGAAGATCTGCGTCGCGCCGAAGGTGAAGGCGCCGATGGAGGACACCATGTTGAAGTCGGCGAACTGCAGGTTGTAGTCCGGAATCCGCCGCGGCATGCCCGCCAGACCCACGAAGTGCATAGGGAAGAAGGCCATGTTCATGCCGACGAAGGACAGCCAGAAGTGCAGCTTGCCCAGGGTTTCGTCGTACATGTACCCGGTCCACTTGGGCAACCAGTAATAGGCCGAGGCGAAGATCCCGAAGATCGCCCCCGGCACCAGCACGTAGTGGAAATGCGCCACCACGAAGTAGGTGTCCTGGTACTGGAAGTCCGCCGGGGCGATGGCCAGCATCAACCCGGAAAAGCCGCCAATGGTGAACAGAATGACAAAGGCCACGGCGAACAGCATCGGCGTCTCGAACGTCAGCGCGCCCTGCCACATGGTGCTCACCCAGTTGAACACCTTGACCCCGGTGGGCACGGCAATCAGCAGGGTGGCGTACATGAAGAACAGTTCGCCCACCAGCGGGATGCCCACCACGAACATGTGGTGCGCCCAGACGATGAACGACAGGAAGGCGATGGCCCCGGTGGCATAGACCATCGAGGTGTAGCCGAACAGCGGCTTGCGGCTGAAGGTGGGGATGATCGAGCTGACGGCGCCGAAGGCCGGCAGGATCATGATGTACACCTCGGGGTGACCGAAGAACCAGAACACGTGCTGGAACAACACCGGGTCACCACCGCCGGCAGCGCTGAAGAAGCTGGTGCCGAAGTGAATATCCATCAGCATCATGGTCACGCAACCAGCCAGCACCGGCATCACTGCGATCAGCAGGAAGGCGGTGATCAGCCAGGTCCAGACGAACAGCGGCATCTTCATCAGGGTCATGCCCGGGGCACGCAGGTTGAGGATGGTGGCGATCACGTTGATTGCCCCCATGATCGAACTGATGCCCATCAGGTGGATGGCGAAAATGAAGAAGGTCACGCTTTCCGGGGCGTAGGTGGTGGACAGCGGGGCGTAGAAGGTCCAGCCGAAGTTCGGCCCGCCGCCGGGCATGAATAACGTCGAAACCAGCATCAGGAAGGCCGCCGGCAACAGCCAGAAGCTGAAGTTGTTCATCCGCGGCAGGGCCATGTCCGGGGCGCCGATCATCAGCGGAATCATCCAGTTGGCCAGGCCGACGAAAGCCGGCATCACCGCGCCGAAGACCATCACCAGGCCATGCATGGTGGTCATCTGGTTGAAGAACGCCGGCTCGACGATCTGCAGCCCGGGCTGGAACAGCTCGGCGCGGATCACCATGGCGAAGGAGCCGCCCAGCAGGAACATCGCGAAGCTGAACCACAGGTACAGGGTGCCGATGTCCTTGTGGTTGGTGGTCAGTACCCAGCGCATCAGGCCCTTGGCGGGACCATGGGCGTGGTCATCATGGCCGGCGTGGCCGTGGTCATCGATCACTGCACTCATGCCCTGTCTCCTGCAAACGGGTGGGCTGGACGCTCAGGGACACTGCACCCCGAGCGGTTGCGGAAATACCCAATAAGCCGGCTCATTTGCTTTCCGCCTGTTTCAGCGCCAGCACTTCTTTTGGCGTGACCATGTCGCCCTTATTGTTGCCCCAGGCGTTGCGCTCGTAAGTGACGACGGCGGCGATGTCGACTTCCGACAACTGCTTGCCGAAGGCCGCCATGGCAGTCCCCGGTTTGCCGTGAAGGACGATATTCAAGTGATCGCCCTTGGGCCCGGTGGCGATCTTCGAGCCCTTGAGGGCCGGGAACATCGGCGGCAGGCCCTGGCCTTCCGCCTGGTGACAGGCGACGCAAGCGGTGTGGTAGACCTTATCGCCACGGGCCACCAGCTCATCGAGGGTCCATTCCTTGCTGGTCAGCTCCTTGAGCTTGGCGGCCTCGGCCTTGCGCTCGCCCATCCAGGTGTCGTAGTCGGCCTGGCTCTTGACCTCCACCACGATCGGCATGAAGCCGTGGTCCTTGCCGCACAGCTCGGCGCACTGGCCACGGTAGATGCCGGGCTTGTCGACCCGGGTCCAGGCTTCGTTGACGAAGCCCGGGATGGCGTCACGCTTGACCGCAAAGGCCGGCACCCACCAGGAGTGGATCACGTCGGCGGCGGTCACCAGGAAGCGCACCTTGGCCCCCACCGGCAGCACCAGGGGCTGGTCGACTTCCAGCAGGTAGTGCTCGCCCTTGACGCTCTTGTTGTGGATCTGTTCGGCGGGGGTGGCCAGGTTGCTGAAAAACTCCACATCCTGGCCGAGGTATTTGTAGTGCCACTTCCACTGGTAGCCGGTGATCTGGATGTCCACGTCCGGCTCGCTGGTGTCGTACATCTTGATCAGGGTCGCCGTCGCCGGGACAGCCATGGCCACCAGGATCAGGAAGGGGATGATGGTCCAGAGGATTTCCACGGTGGTGCTTTCGTGGAACCGGGCCGGGACCTGGCCCGTGGAGCGGCGGTGAACGATCATTGACCAGAACATCGCGCCGAAGACGATGACGCCGATCACCACACAGATCCAGAAGATGGTCATGTGCAGGTCGAATACCGCGTGGCTTATCTCGGTAGCCCCAGGCGTCATATTCACCGTCCAGGCGGCTTGCGCCTGGCTGAATATCGACAACAACAGGAGGCCCATCCAGACATGTGGATGTCGCATCATTGCGGGTTCCCCTTATCGTTCTTGTTATCCCGCCGGCTTAACACCTGCGGCAAGGGAGCGGCTGCCTAGACTACGAACTTAAACCGGCCGGGCCTCGCTGCATTTGCAGTCGGGCGTCATCAGCTAACTTCATACAAAGGCGAGTATAGACAGCGACTCTGACCTCGCAACGCGAGGGCGTAAATCAGCTGAAACACTGGAAAGGAGGTTTGCAGGCCACGGCACAAAAGGGATCGAGTGCCCGGGATGGCAGAACGATATAACCCCGCTGTCTAAGCATGAAATAATTATGACAAATGCGTCTTAAGCATTTTCGTAAGCAGGCTAACTTATGTTCTCCCTATTCAATTGCCCTTGTTCCCTGGAGTTTTCATGAACACCGCCGCATTGCGCGAGCAGATCCAACTGGCCCGGCAACACGAAGCCAGCACAGGCCTTCTGACCCGTCAGTTGGAAACGCAACTGCCTCACCTGCACCCTGCCATCCAGCTGCCCGAAGTCGACGCCAAGGACGTCATGACCCGTTTCGTCAGCGCCTACATCGATCAGGTTCCGGACCTGCTGGACGCCGCCAATGCGGTGGCCCGTGAAGCCGGCATCGAATCGCAGATCAAGCCTGTACTGAAGATCGCCGAGCAATTCTTCCTCCAGCCGCCGGCCATCATGGACGGCCACGTCGGCCTCGACAGCCTGCTGGACGAAGCCTACCTGGCACTGCGCCTGGTGGAAGAGGTCAACGATCTGTACATCAAGCACTTCGGCCGTCCACTGATCCCCCTGGACATGACGGTCGCCAACCTCATCGCCCACCAACTGATCGGTGAAACCTTCGCCAACCAGCTGGACGAAGCGGTACACCACGCGGTCGACGCCATGCTCGACGAAGAAAGCTTCGCCCTGGAATCAGTGGAAGCCTACCGCGACAAACTCAACAGCCCGGACACCGAGGCCGCCTGGAAACGCTGGCCCTGCCTGTCACGCCAGCTGGGCGTGGAGCTAGAGCTCGACCAGCCCGCCGCCTGAACCCACTCCTCGCCAGCAAGGCTCGCAACGAGCCTTGTGGCGAAGGGGGCAGCCCATTCCCTGCTGCCATCAACTTCTTGCTGACGCCACTCCAATCCCACCACCACTGCTCAAGCGTCCTTCCAGGCGTCGCTTCAAGCCCCGCGCCTCGATCATCAACCGCGACCCCTTGGCCTGATTGGCCCGAGTCCATTCCTCCAGCAGCTCCAGGCAGGCGTGATCGATGTAACTGAGGTGGTTGAGAGGCACATGCACCGTCGTCGCCGGTGGAATGCTCGCCAGAACCCGAGTCAGGGCCGGCACTTTGAGAAAGGTCGCGGCCCCCATCAGACGCAGCTCCATCTCGCCGGCGGCGGGAAGGTCGATCAGGCTGATCTTCAAGCGCGAGGCCTTGAACGCCAGCTTGGCCAGCGTCAGGGCAAAACCTATCAGCACCCCGGTCAGCAGATCACTGAAGACAATCGCCAGGGCCGTCACCGCGTAGGTCAACATCGGCATCCGCCCGTAGCGCCCAAGGCCGCGAAACACCTTGAGGTCCACCAGCTTGAAGCCGGTGTAGACCAGCACCCCGGCCAGGCTCGCCACCGGAATGCTCTGCAGCACGCTGGACAGCAGCAACACGAAACCCAGCAGCCACAGACCATGGAAGATCGTCGAGAAACGGGTCTGGGCCCCGGCCTGGAGGTTGGCCGAACTGCGCACGATGACCCCGGTCATCGGCAAGGCCCCAAGCAGGCCGCAGAGCATATTGCCCACGCCCTGGGCCGACAGTTCACGGTCGAAGTCCGAACGCACGCCGCTGTGCATGCGATCCACCGCAGCGGCAGACAGCAAGGTCTCGGCGCTGGCAATGAAGGCCACGGCGAAGGCCGCGATCAACAGGTTGGGGTCCGCCAGATTGAGCAGGTCGGCGGGGCGCAGCCAGTCGATGGCCTCACTCAGGTTGGCCGGCACCTCGACCCGCTTCACCTCCAGGGCCAGGACCAGGCTGGCCAGGGTCGCCAGGCCCACACCCAGCAACGCCCCCGGAATGAAGCGCAGCGATTGTGGCCGCCACTTGTCCCACCCCCACATCAGCGCGATGGTCGACAACCCCAGCAAGCCCGCCTGCCAACCCAGGCTCGGCAAGGCCTGGGCCAGCGCCTGAGGGAAACCGACAAGGTTAGCCAGCCCCGAGGCCTGGGGCGCGGCATCGAGCATCACATGCACCTGGGACAGCACGATCAACACACCAATCCCCGCCAGCATGCCGTAGACCACCGCCGGCGCCGTGACCCGGAACCAGCACCCCAGGCGCAGACGCCCGGCCAACAATTGCAGCAGCCCGGCCAACAGCAGGATCGGCCCGAGCATGGCCACACCGTGCTGGCGCACCAGTTCGAACACCAGCACCGCCAGCCCGGCAGCCGGACCGCTGACCTGCAAGGGCGAGCCCGCCAACCAGCCCACCACCAGCCCGCCGATGATCCCGGTGATCAGGCCCTTGGCTGGCGGCAGGCCCGAGGCAATGGCGATTCCCATGCACAGGGGCAGGGCCACCAGAAACACCACCACCGAAGCCAGCAGCTCCCGTGGCAGGACACTTTTCAACTGTGCTGCACGCATGACAGTTCTCCTGACTTTTGTTCAGGCGTGGCAAAGCCGGACCGCCAAACGGCGGCCCTGGCTACAACCACTCAGGTGTATTTAGGCGGGATTAGAAGCGCGCTTTGGGCGTCGCCACGGGGATCGGATGAGTGCCATCGAGCGGCAGGAAACAGCCCTTGTCCGCGTCGTAGGCCTTGATCGAACTGGTCTCGATGTCGTAGACCCAGCCATGGATGAACAATTGGCCGTTGGCCATGCGCGAAGCCACCGAAGGGTGGGTGCGCAGATGCTGCAACTGGGCGATGACGTTCTCCTCGGTCAGCACATGCATGCTGGAGGATTCATCGGCGCAATCGCAGTTCTCGTGGACCATGGTCCGCGCCACTTCGGCGTGCCGCAGCCAGGCCTTGACCGTAGGCATTTTCTCCAGGCTTTGCGGATTGAGCACCGCGCGCATGGCGCCGCAGTCCGAGTGCCCGCAGACGATGATGTGGTGCACCCCAAGGGCCAGCACCGCGTATTCGATCGCCGTGGAAACACCCCCGTTCATCTGCCCATAGGGCGGCACCACGTTGCCCACGTTGCGGGTCACGAACAGGTCGCCGGGAGAGCTCTGGGTAATGAGTTCGGGAACGATGCGCGAATCCGCGCAAGCAATGAACATCGCCCGTGGCCGCTGGGCGGTGGCGAGTTTCTTGAACAGTTCTTCCTGCTGCGGGAAGACTTCATGATGAAAATGCAAAAAGCCGTCAACGATATGCTGCAGCGCTGCATCGGCGGTTTCGGCAACCTCGGTGGGTGCGGGAGCCGACGCAGCCAACGGCTGTTTATCCTTGTCACTCATGATTCAGCCTCTCTGTCGGATTTGGTGAATTTTCCAGAATTATCCGGCACGACGCCAGTAATCGATTAAAAAATAACCGGGGCGCCGACCGCGACCCGTCGGTCACTTGATGGACAAGGTAGCGCTAAAAACTTAACTCAAACTGAATGGAACGCTCTAGAACGCCACTATGGGCGATGTCAAAAGGTGACCAGCGGACCTCCGTCAGCAACATCCGCTAGGCAACCATAGGCCAATGCTTCTCACAGCAACGACATCTGCCCCCCCGGCGGACAGAAGGCCGAGCAATCAAGATCGAAGCCCGCGCGCCGATCGAGCCCCAGGCGCTTGAGCGCCTTGGCGAAACGCTGGGCCAACAGGTCGGCGAAGGGCCCCTCACCGCGCATGCGGCTGCCGAAACGGCTGTCGTAGAGCTCACCACCCCGGCTCTGGCGGATCAGGCTGAGCACATGGGCGGCCCGCTGCGGGTAATGCGCCGCCAGCCACTCCTCGAACAGCGGCGCCACCTCCAGGGGCAGGCGCAGCATCATGTAGGCCGCGCTCTGCGCCCCGGCGGCATGGGCCTCGCTGAGCAGGCTTTCCAGTTCGCTGTCGTTGATCATCGGGATCATCGGCGAACACAGCACCCCCACCGGAACGCCCGCTTCACGCATCACCCGGATCGCCCGCAAACGCGCCTTGGGCGCCGCCGCCCGGGGTTCGAGAATGCGCTTCAACTCATCGTCCAGGGTGGTCAGGCTGATCATCACCGCCACCAGCCGCTGCCGGGCCAGCTCGACCAGCAGGTCCAGGTCCCTCAGGATCAGCGAGCCCTTGGTGACGATGGTCACCGGATGCCGATAGCGCAGCAGCACTTCCAGGGTGCGTCGGGTCAGTTGCTGCTCACGCTCGATGGGCTGGTAGGGGTCGGTATTGGACCCCAGGTTGATCGGGGCACAGCGATAGCCGGGCTTGGACAGTTGCTGCTCCAGCAGCGCGGCGGTGTTGCTCTTGGCGATCAGCTTGGTTTCAAAATCCAGCCCCGGGGACATATCCCAATAGGCATGGCTGGGCCGCGCGTAGCAATAGATGCAGCCGTGCTCACAGCCGCGATAGGGGTTGATCGAGCGATCGAAGGGCAGGTCCGGCGAGGTGTTGCGGGTAATGATGGATTTCGCCGTTTCAAAACGCACCTCGGTGCCCTGGGTCAGCGGCACTTCCTGGTACCAGCCGTCGTCCTCGGCCACCGAACGATTGGGCGCGAAACGATTGTGCGGATTGCTCGCGGTACCGCGACCACGGGGAGGCAGGGGGGTGAACATGGGAGCGCTCCATTACTGTATGCATACACAGTAATGGAGCCGGATTTATCTGACCAGCACCGCCGGACCGAAACCCACCCCCCGCAAGTGAACGCTCCCCGGCGCGACACAGGCCGCACCTTCGCCGGCAAGCCGGCTCCTACAGGTTTGTGGCGTTGGGGTATAAGGCAGGCTCAAAGAACAGGAGCGCAAACATGCCCAGGACACCTGGCAGGCTGGAAAAGATCTTCTACGCAGCGGATGCCTACCTCCCCAGCTACGAACAAGGCGCCGACCTGATCATCGTCAGGGCGCCCGATGGCCAGCTCTGGGGCCTGGCCTGCGAATTCGAGCTGTGCACCCAGGACATCGAAAAGGCCACAGTGAACGACCAGCAACCTTTCGATGAAGCGGACCCGAAGTTCGCCGCGGTGCGCTGGAGCGCCCACCACGATGGCATCGGCCTGCTCCCCGCCAGCTGGGAAGACCTGATGAACGCCGGACTGGCGGACTGCATCGCCGGCTATCAACTGGAAAGCCGCTTGGGCATCCAGCGCTTCACCCAGGACTGAACAGCCACCACCGGACCGACGCCCGCAGCGGGCGCCGGCCTCGACGCTAGCGACCAGTGAACGGCCCCAAATCATCGTTGGACGTGCTCTGCAGGTCGCCATTGCGCAACGCCGCCACGTCCCCGGCCTTCACCGCCGACGCCTGGTTGCCCCAGCTGCCGCGGATGAAGTTGACCACATCGGCCACCTCCTGGTCCGACAGGCGCCAGGCGAAAGGCGGCATGGTGAAGGTCGACGGCGCGCTGTGGGTGGCCGGCAAGGTGCCGCCCTTGAGCACGATGTGAATCAGCGAGGTGGCATCCGCCGATTGCAGCACCGGATTGCCCGCCAGCGCCGGGAACACCCGGGTGTAGCCCTGGCCATCGGTGCGATGGCAGGCTGCGCAGTTGTCGATGTACACCGCCGCGCCGGGCTGGCTGTCGTCACCTTTCCACAGGGCCTCGGCCACCTGCTGGTCATACGAGTGCGGCTGATCCTTGGGATCATTGGCCGGCAGCGACTTGAGGTAGCGGGCAATCGCCGTCAGGTCGGCCTCGCTCATGTACTGCATGCTGTGCACCACCACATCGCTCATGCCGCCGAACACCGCACTGCGATCGCTGCGGCCGGTCTTGAGGAAATGCACCAGCTGCTCTTCGCTCCAGCTGCCCAGGCCATCCTTGTGGTCACCGCGCAGGCTCTTGGCGATCCAGCCCTCCAACGGCGCGCTGCCAGAGAGGAAGTCGCTGCCCTCACTGGCGCTCAGGGCCTTCTCTTGCATGGTCAGAGCCCGTGGCGTGTGGCAGGCGCCACAGTGGCCCAGGCCCTCCACCAGATAGGCACCGCGGCTGATCACCGGATCGCTGCCGGTCGCGAGCGCCGGGGTCTCCACGCTCGGGGCGAACATCCAGCGCCAGATCGACAGCGGCCAGCGCATGCTCAGGGGCCAGGGAATGTCGCTGTCCTGGTTGTCCCTGACCACCGGGGCCACGCCTTTCATGAAGTAGGCGTACAGCGCCTGCATGTCGGCGTCGCTGACCCGGGCATAGGACGGGAAGGGCATGGCCGGATACAGGGTGCTGCCGTCCTTGGCCACGCCATGGCGCACGGCCTGGTCGAAGTCCTCGAAGCTGTAGTCGCCGATGCCGGTCTTGTCCGGGGTGATGTTGGTGGAATAGATCACCCCGATGGGGGTTTCCATCGGTAGCCCGCCAGCGAACGGCTGGCCGTCCTTGGCGGTGTGGCAGGCCACGCAGTCACCGGCACGGGCCAGGTACTCGCCCTGCTTCACCAGGGCCTGCTGATCCACTTCGGCGGCGCTGACAGAGGCGCTGCCCAGCAGCGCCAGGGTGGCGATAACGAGTGCTTTCATGGTCATCGCTCCTTATGCCTGCACCAGCGGGCCGGGGTTTTTCAGGTACTGCTCGCGGATCGCCCGAGCCGACCAGTAGGTCAGCGCCGCCACCAGGCCGGTGGGGTTGTAGCCCAGGCCCTGGGGGAAGGCCGAAGCCCCGGGAACGAAGACGTTGTGCACGTCCCAGCTCTGCAAGTAGCGGTTCAGGGCACTGGTCTTGGGGTCGGTGCCCATGATCGCGCCACCGTTCAGGTGCGTGGTCTGGTAGGACGCGGTGTTGAAGTGCTCCCCTACCTGCTTGCCCAGTCGGGCAATGGCCTTGGGATTCATCGCCTCGGCGATCTTGCCCATCTTCTCGACCATGAAACGGTTCATCTTGATGTCGTTTTCCTGCCAGTCGAAGGTCATCCGCAGCAGAGGCAAGCCGTAGGCATCGCGGTACACCGGGTCCAGATCCAGGTAGTTGCTGCGGTAGGACTGATGCGCGCCGTGGGCGTCCATGGATACCTGGTGGGTGTAGTAATCGGCAGTGGCCTTCTTCCAGGCGCTGCCCCAAGTCGGGGTGCCCGGCGGGTTCGAGGTGCCGGCGATCGGCCGGCTGCCGGCCTGGTTGACCCACATCGGCGAGCCGCCGACGAAGCCGTGCGGGCCGTGGTCGAAGTTGTCGGCGTTGAAGTCGTCCACCGCCACGCCGTTGCCGCCGGCGCCGATGAAGTTGTTGGTGTGCACGTCCTTGTCGAAGTAGGCCTTGATGGTGGCCATGTTCTGGTAGGCGAAGTTCCTGCCCACCACGCCTTCGCCGCTGATCGGGTCGTAGGGCTTGCCGATACCCGACAGCAGCATCAGGCGCACGTTGTGCAACTGGAAGGCGCCGAGGATCACCAGGTCCGCCGGCTGCTCGATCTCCCGGCCCTGGCCGTCGACATAGGTGACGCCCGTGGCGCGGGTCTTGCTGCTGTCGAGGTTGACCTTGAGCACGTGGGCGTTGGGGCGCAACTCGAAATTCGGCAGCGGCTTGAGGGCCGGCAGGATGTTCACGTTGGGCGAGGCCTTGGAATACATGTAGCAGACGTAGCCGCTGCAGAAGCCGCAGAAATTGCACGGGCCCATTTGCGCGCCATAAGGGTTGGTGTAAGGCCCCGAGGTATTGGCCGACGGCAGGTTGTAGGGCTTGTAGCCCACTTCATGGGCGGCTTTCTGGAACAGCTGTGCGGAATAGGTGTTTTTCTGCGACTCCAGGGGGAAGTGGTCCGAGCGATCCGGTGCATAAGGGTTGCCGCCCTTGCCGTCGCCCACCAACTGGCCCTTCACGGTCCAGGCCTGGCCCGAGGTGCCGAAGACCTTTTCCGCGAAGTCGAAGAACGGCTCCAGCTCTTCGTAGCTGACGCCGAAGTCCTGGATGGTCATGTCCTTGGGGATGAAATGCTTGCCGTAGCGCTCTTCGTAATGACTGCGCATGCGCAGCTCGATGGGGTCGACGCGAAAGTGCACGCCAGACCAGTGCAGGCCGGCGCCGCCCACGCCGTTGCCCGGCAGGAAGGCGCCGAGTTGCCGGTTGGGCAAGGCCACGTCGTTGACGCTGTGGCGAATGGTCACCGTTTCTTTGGAAATGTCCTGGAAGAGTTTCTTGCGCACGCTGTAGGTGAGCTCGTCGATCACCTGGGGATAACTGCCGTCAGGGTAGGTGTCCTGCATTGGCCCGCGCTCCAGCGCCAGCACGTTGAGCCCGGCTTCGGTCAGCTCCTTGGCCATGATCGCGCCGGTCCAGCCGAAACCGACGATCACCGCGTCGACCTTCTTCATCACTGTTGCCATGCTCAAGCCCTCTGGCCGCGAATCGATACTGCCGGGAAGGGGTATTGCTCGTTGCGTTCCACCCAATCCATGAAATCGGCGCGCGCGCCGGGAAAGCCGATCAGGGTCCAGCCCACCAGGCCTTTATTGCCGCCGTGGATCGGATCGCTGAAGAAGCCTTCCTTGGTGTTCTGCAACAGCAGATTGAAGAAAAGCTTGGCCGGGAGCGCCTCGAACTGCGGGGTTCCGGCTTCCAGCTGCTTGAGCAAAGCGTCTCGGGTAGCGCTGTCTTGCGCAGCAAAAACTTGACCCTTGAGGTCTTTGCACCATGCATCCACAGCGGCAATGCCCAGGCGATAGATGTCTTTGGGCACCAGCTTGCTCTGCCAACCCATCTCCGGTGCGGCGTCGGCCTTGAACGGGCCTTGCATGTACCACAGGGCGCCGGCGGCGTAGGGGGTGTTCATTTGGCGGTCGATGTACTCCGGCACCCCGGCTTCCAGGGCACCTGGCCCCATTTCGTCCGCCGGGATCAGGCGCTCCACCGCCGCCTTGATGAAGGCCCACTCTTCGGCGCTGAAGTAACTGGGCTCATAGTTCTGGCTGCCGCTGGGCAGCTTGCTCGGCGCCGCCGGCCTGGCAGCGACGGCCGTATCGGGCGCGGCCGCCAGCATGGAACTGCCCAGGCCGGTACTGGCGACAGTGACCACAGGGATCAAGGTCAAGGATTTACGCAAAAACTCACGCCGCGGGTTGTCTCGATCTTGATCAGACATGGGTGCACCTCATCAGGCATTGATGGAAAGGTCAGCCGCGTCATGGCGCGACTTTGTGTTTTGGCAACGCAGAAGGCCGGGCAAGACCCGGTTTTTATGAGCACATCAGCAAAATTTGGTTACAAATGGTAGCAGGCTAAGCATTTGGATGAACCGTTTCAGGCGAAAAAAAGATCAGAAGCGGCGGAAAATTACGTATCAGCTTCAGGTTTCTATGACTGTTGGCTCACGGGGCATTGCTGGCCAATGGCGGCTGCAGCACCCGTGTGTTCGCCACCTGTTCGGGGAAAAGCTGGTTCGAAACGGTGGGGGGTCAGGGGGCCGCGTAGGAGCGAGCTGGCTCGCCAAAGCCCACGGGGCGAAGGAAGGGGGGCGAATCGCTTTGCCGGCAAGCCGGCTCCTACCAGGGAGCCGGCTTTGTCTGGCGTGGTCAGTCGGTTTTTTTCTTCAACTTGGGGTTGGGGAAGAACTGCACCGATTGCACCTTGGTGTCGGCCACCTTGGGCGTCGCGCTGTTGACCCGGGTCCCGAGTTCCTTGGGCACCGACAGGCCCTGCTCGTTGAGGGTGTCGGAGTAGCCACAGGCCACGCACTCGCGATGGGGTACGTCGTCCTCACTCCACATCATCAGCTTGTCCTGCTCACTGCACGCCGGGCATACCGCCCCGGCGATAAAGCGTTTCTTGGTCTTCACGGGTGCGTCACTCATGCTGCCGCGTCCTCGCTGAGGCCGCTGTGACGCAAGAGTGCGTCAATCGACGGCGCCCGTCCGCGGAAATCGACAAACAGCACCATCGGCTCCTGGGAGCCGCCACGGGCCAGGATCGCCTCGCGGAACGCGCGCCCGGTGGCCGGGTTGAGCACGCCGTCTTCCTCGAACTTGGAGAAGGCATCGGCCGACAGCACTTCCGCCCACTTGTAGCTGTAGTAACCCGCGGCATAACCGCCGGCAAAGATGTGGGCGAAGCTGTTGGGGAAGCGGTTGTAGGCCGGCGGACGCATCACCGAGACCTCGTCACGCACGGTTTCCAGCACTTGCAGCACGCTGCGGCCATCGCCGTGGGTGGCATGCAGTTCGAAGTCGAACAGCGAGAATTCCAGCTGGCGCACCATCATCAGCCCGGACTGGAAGTTCTTTGCCGCGAGCATCTTCTGCAGCAGGTCCTGGGGCAGCGGCTCGCCGGTTTCATAGTGACCGGAGATCAGCGCCAGGCCTTCGGGCTCCCAGCACCAGTTCTCCATGAACTGGCTCGGCAGCTCCACCGCGTCCCAGGCCACGCCATTGATCCCGGAGACTCCGGCATGCTCGACCCGGGTCAGCAGGTGGTGCAGGCCATGGCCGAACTCGTGGAACAGGGTGGTGACTTCGTCGTGGGTCAGGAGTGCAGGCTTGCCGCTGTCGGCCGGGGTGAAGTTGCACACCAGGTTGGCCACCGGGCTCTGCAACACACCGTCAACGGTGCGGCGACGGTCGCGGGCACCGTCCATCCAGGCACCGCCACGCTTGTTGGAGCGGGCGTAGAGGTCGAAGAAGAAACGGCCGACGTGCTGACCGTTTTCCTTGATTTCGAACAGGCGCACGTCCGGGTGCCAGCTGTCGAAGCCCTGCTGCTCGGCAATCTCGATGCCATACAGGCGCTGGACAATGGCGAACAGGCCGCCAAGTACCTTGTCGATGGGGAAGTAGGCGCGCAAGGCTTCCTGGGACACGCTGTAACGCTGCTCGCGCAGCTTCTCGCCATAGAAACCGCTGTCCCAGCTTTGCAGGTCAGGGCAACCCTGTTCGGCGGCATAGGCCCGCAGCTGTTCCAGGTCCTGAGCGGCAAAGGGTTTGCTGCGCTTGGCCAGGTCCCGCAGGAAGCTCAGTACCTGATCGCTGGACTCGGCCATCTTGGTGGCCAGGCTCAGCTCGGAGAAACTGGCAAAGCCCAGGAGCTTGGCCAGTTCCTGACGCAGGTCGAGGATCTCTTCCATCACCGGGCCGTTGTCGTTCTGACCGGCGTTAGGGCCTTGGTCCGACGCCCGGGTGCAGTAGGCGGCATAGACCTCTTCACGCAGGGCACGGTCCTGGGCGTAGGTCATCACCGCGTAGTAGCTGGGGAATTCCAGGGTGATCAGCCAGCCGTCCAGGCCTTTGGCCTGGGCCGCGGCGGCCATTTGCGCCTTGGCCGAGTCGGTCAGGCCGGCCAGGGCCGCTTCGTCGGTGATGTGTTTGGTCCAGGCCTGGGTGGCGTCCAGCAACTGGTTGGAGAAACGGCTGGCCAGCTCCGAGAGCCGGCTTTGTACCTCTGCGTAGCGCTGTTGCTGCTCGGGCGGCAAGTCGATACCCGACAGGCGGAAGTCCCGCAGGGAGTGTTCGAGGATGGTTTTCTGCGCCACGTCGAAACCGGCGGCTTCGGGGCTCTTGGCCAGGGCGTCGAAGGCCTGGAACAGCTCGCGGTTCTGGCCCATTTCCGTGGAGTAGGCGCTCAAGGCCGGCAGACAGGCCTCGTAGGCTTCACGCAGTTCGGCGCTGTTGCACACCGCGTTGAGGTGGCTGACCGGGCTCCAGGCCGCGCTCAGGCGGTCATTGAGCTCGTCCATGGCCAATACCAGACCGGCCCAGGTGGGCTGGGTGGCTTGGGTCTTGAGGATTTCAGCGATAGCGGCGCGGTTGTCAGCCAGGATCTGTTCGATGGCCGGTTGCACATGCTCGGCGCGGATCGCCGAGAACGGCGGCAGGTCGTAGGGCTGCAGAAGAGGGTTGTTCACACTCACGGTGGGCACCTTGGCTGGAAGAAACATGCAGGGAAACGTAGCACCATCTTAATTACAATGAGCGGCCACCGCAGCTATAGCCCCCATTAATAAATCTCAGAGAGGCATTCGCACTTGGCCATTCGCAGCTATCAGAACCACACCCCGAGCCTGGGCGAACGGGCCTTTGTCGACCACTCGGCAGTGGTCATCGGCGACGTCGAGATCGGCGCCGACAGCTCGGTCTGGCCCCTGACGGTGATCCGCGGCGACATGCACCGCATCCGCATCGGCGCGCGCACCAGCGTGCAGGATGCCAGCGTGCTGCACATCACCCACGCCGGCCCCTTCAACCCCGACGGCTTCCCGCTGCTGATCGGCGACGACGTGACCATCGCCCACAAAGTCATGCTCCACGGTTGCCGCATCGGCAGCCGGGTGCTGATCGGCATGGGCAGCATCGTCATGGACGGCGCGGTGGTGGAAGACGACGTGATCGTCGGCGCCGGCAGCCTGGTGCCACCGGGCAAGCACCTGGAAAGCGGCTTTCTCTACGTCGGCAGCCCGGTGAAGCAGGCGCGCCCGCTGACCGACAAGGAGCGCGCCTTCTTCACCTACAGCGCCGCCAACTACGTGAAGCTCAAGGACCTGCACCTGGCCGAAGGCTACGACCGTCCCTGATCTGCTACTGACTGCCGAGGAACTGCCATGCATTACCAAACCGTCCTGTTCGACCTCGACGGCACCCTGACCGATCCCCGCGAAGGCATTACCCGCTCGATCCAGTTCGCCCTGGGCAAGCTGGGGATCGACGAGCCGGACCTGACCCGGCTGGAGCACTTCATCGGCCCACCGCTGTTGCAGGCTTTCATGCAGTTCTACGGTTTCGACGAAGCCCGGGCCTGGGAGGCGGTGAACTTCTATCGCGAACGCTTCAAGGTCACCGGCCTGTATGAGAACCGGGTCTTCGACGGGGTCGCGCCGCTGCTGGAAACCCTCGGCGGGCAAGGGCGCCAGCTGTACATCGCCACCTCCAAGCCCTGGGTGTTCGCCCGGGAAATCGCCCGCCATTTCGACTTCGCCCGGCACTTCAAGGTGATTTACGGCAGCGAACTGGACGGCACCCGCACCGACAAAGTGGAGCTGATCGCCCATTTGCTGGAGCAGGAACAGCTGGACCCGGCCAGCACCCTGATGATCGGCGATCGCAAGCACGACCTGATCGGCGCCAAGCGCAATGGCTTGGATGCGGCGGCGGTGGGGTATGGATTCGGCAGCCGTGAGGAGCTGAGTGCCGAAGCTCCGGCCTATCACTTTGAGACGCTGGCCGAGTTGCATCAGGCGTTTTTGCGGCGTTAGAACCGCTGTTCGCCGGCAAGCCGGCGCCTACAGGTCAGGGGTGGGAGCCGGCTTGGCGGATAAGGCGCTCTGCAGCCTGAGCAAATCAGCCTTGCGCTGCTCGGCCGGCAGGCGCCCCAGTTTCTCCACTGCAAGGAAGAACGCCGGCCAGTCGCCATTGACCTCCTTGAACAGCGCGGCAAACGCCGGCACCCATTGGTCGTACAGACCGAAGGGCAGCAGCCGGGCGTTGTTCAACGGTGCGTTGATCCAGGCGTCATAGCGCTTGGAACCGGCCCACTCGCGGTCCCGCAGCTGCCGATAATCACGGCGCAGCACCTCGAACTCCTGGGCCTTGCGCTGGCGCATCTGCTCGGCGGACAAGGGTTGGGCATACAACTGCTCCAGGCGTTTGCGAGCATCCAGCAACAGCTGGATGAACTGATCCCGTTGACGGACATCGGCGTTGTCCTGGGGCGGCAACCCACGATAGGCCCGCCACTGGCGGGTGCCTTCCTGCTCGACGAAAGTGGCGAAGGACTCATTGAACTCGGTGTCGTCCTTCACATAGAAGCGCTGGTGCGCCAGCTCATGGAAGATCAGGGTCGCCAGACGCTCATCGCCCCAATGCATCATCGAACTGATGATCGGGTCATCGAACCAGCCCAGGGTCGAATAGGCCTCCACCCCGCCGATCGCCACGTCCATGCCTTTTTGCCGCTGCAGCGCCGCCTCGCCCCGGGCGGCGCCCTGGCTGTAGTAGCCGCGGTAGGCCACGCAACCGGCAATGGGGAAGCAATGGGTCTGCGGGCTCAGGGAAAACTCCGGGGTAGCGAACACGTTCCACACCACATAGGGCCGGCCGATGTCGACGTACAGCCGGTAGCTGTTGTTATCCGGCAGGTGCAGATGCTGGCTGGCAAAGGTACGGGCCCGTTGCGACTGGGCCAGATGGGCCCGCAGGGTCGGGTCGCGGGTGGGGTCGGCGACCACCTGGGCCACCGGCGTGCGAGCCCGCAACAGGTGCATCTGGCCGCTGGCCAACTGGCTGTAATACGCAACGCTGCTGCAACCGTTGAGCAGCAAAAGCGTCAGGGCCGCAAACAAAAAGCGCAAAAGAGGATCAAGTAACCCATGGCTTGAACGCGGCCTATTCAATTGGAATCATCCACAGAGAGTCTGCCCGCAAGACTATCTCGCCAACCTGGAGTTTCGCCACGTGCGTGTTGCTGCCGACGGCCGCACTCTTGTCTTTCGCCGGCGGCGCCAGACTGCCCGAACCGGCCCCGGCGCAAGCCTGGATCGACCTCACGCCGCCCCCAGGACCGCCACCTGCTGGCTGATGAGCAGCACACCCTGCTGGCGGCGGGCTGCCAGCGCAATTGATCGGCGCTATGCTGAGGGCCTTTCGCTTACTCGGCCTCCGTCATGCGCCCACTTCTGTTGATCCTCGCCCTTGCCACCCTCAGTGCCTGCAGCACGCCCCTGCCCAGTGTCGATCCGCAACAGGCCTGGATCGACCTGGCCACGCCGACGCCGGGGGGCAAGCTGGTCATGGCCGAGCGCCTGGACAACCAGCGCCTGCGGGACGGGCGTTTCTTCCAGGTCAGCCCCGGCAGCCACGAGCTGATGGTGCGTTTCGACTTCGAGGTGTTCGGCGGCGGCATGGGCATGACCACCGATCCCCAGGAGCGACTGTGCTACCTGAGCCTGCGCTACGACCATTTTGAAGCCGGCCAGCGCTATCGCCTGGAGGCGCGCAACCTGGCCTTCACTCCCAGCGCCCGGCTGTACAACGCCAAGCGCGAGATCGTCGCCGAGGAGCGCCTGATCAACTGCGTGCCGTGAGCCGGCTCAGCGATCGTTCTTCTGATAGATGATCTTCTTCGTGCCGTTCTCACAGCTGCCGACCACCATGTTGTTGTCGTGGACCTCGTCGTTGGTGACGATTTCCAGCGTGTAGGAGGCAACGCCCTGGGCCTGGATCTTGGCTTCGATCTCGGCCTTGAGTTCCTCGCAGGGCTTGGGGGCGGCGAAGGCCGATGTGGCCAGCGCACAGCAAACAACCGCCAAGGCAAAACGTTTCATGATCTCAAGCTCCCTTGCTACGGCGCGCACGAGCATGCGCTGAAGCCGCAGTCGCGTATTCGACCACAGGTTCTTGTCCGCCGCACAGACGCATTCACCGGCATGCCGGCTCCTGCCAACCGAAGCAGGAGCTGGCTTGCCGACGCAACGATCAACCCAGCAGCGTCGCTTCCAGGCTGATCTTGGCATTGAGCACCTTGGACACCGGACACCCTTCCTTGGCCTTGTTGCTCAGCTCCGTGAACTGCTGCTGGCTGGCGCCGGGGATCTTCGCCTTGAGGATCAGGTGCACCGCCGTGATGGCGAAGCCGCCGTCCACCTGATCCAGGGTCACTTCCGCCTGGGTATCGATGCTGTCGGCCTTGAGCCCGGCATCACCGAGAATCATCGAAAACGCCATGGAGAAGCAGCCCGCATGGGCCGCACCGATCAACTCTTCCGGATTGGTGCCCTTGCCACCTTCAAAACGTGCCTTGAAGCCATAGGGCGCCTCACGCAACACCCCGGTTTCGGTCGAGATCGAGCCGATGCCGGTTTTCAGATCACCTTCCCAATGAGCCGAAGCCTTCTTTTTGATACTCATCTCTTTCTCCTCAAGAACCGGGTGCGAAGGGTCGCACCGCGCTTGTTTCTGTTGCCTAAGGGTTCTGAGGATAGATCCGGCGGCAAAGTTCAGCCGGTGTGCGCGACGTCTATTTACCCGACAAATTCACTCTGACTATTGAAACTCGGGTATATGCCCACATTGCATGAGTCTGACTTACAAATTTCGGCAGGTTTTGGCTCATGACAAAGGCCTGCACCCCTATGGAGAAGCAGGCCTATGAAACCGCTGTCCGCTGTTAAATTCTCGACCCTCGACCTGGTGCCCGTGCGTGAAGACGGCAGCCCGGCGCAATCCCTGCGCAATTCCCTGGACCTGGCCCAGCACGTGGAAAAGTTCGGCTACACCCGCTTCTGGGTCGCCGAACACCACAACATGGATGGCATCGCCAGTTCCGCCACTTCGGTGTTGCTGGGTTATCTGGCCGGTGGGACATCGAGCATTCGCGTCGGCTCCGGCGGGGTCATGCTGCCCAACCACGCACCGCTGGTGATCGCCGAACAGTTCGGCACCCTGGAAAGCCTGTACCCAGGACGCATTGACCTGGGCCTGGGCCGCGCCCCGGGTTCCGACCAGATGACCGCCCGCGCCCTGCGCCGGGAACGCTCCGGCAGCGCCGACGATTTCCCCGAGGACGTGGCGGAACTGATGGCCTACCTCGGCCCACGTACTCCGGAGCAACGGGTGATCGCAGTACCGGGCACCGGCACCAACGTGCCGGTGTGGCTGCTGGGCTCCAGCCTGTTCAGTGCGCAATTGGCAGGGGAACGGGGTTTGCCTTACGCCTTCGCCTCGCATTTCGCACCGCGCTATATGCATGAGGCGATTCGCGTCTATCGCAATCACTTCAAGCCTTCCGCGGTGCTCGACAAACCTTACGTGATGCTGGGCGTGCCTCTGGTAGCCGCGGATACCGATGAACACGCGGATTACCTGGCCACCTCGGTGTACCAACGGATCCTCGCCCTGATGCGCGGCCAGAGCCTGGTCCAGCGCAAGCCGGTCAACAGCATGGACGGCCTGTGGCTGCCCCATGAGAAGGAGGCGGTGTCGAGTTTCCTGGGGTTGGCGATGATCGGCAGCCCGGCGAAGATCCGCGCCAAGCTGGAGGTGCTGATCGAGCAGACCGGCGCCGACGAGCTGATCTTTACCTGCGACCTGTACGAACACGCCGATCGCCTGCACTCCTATGAGTTGCTGGCCCAGGTGATGAAGGGCTAAGGCTGCTTTCGGGCACAAAAAAGCCGACGCTGATGCGTCGGCTTTTCAATGGGCTTCTACAAAGGCTCAACCGCGCTTGTAGACAATCTCCTTGGTGCCGGCTTCGCAGGAGCCAACCACTTTGCCGTCAGCCGCCGCGCCTTTGTCGACCACTTCCAGCGAATAGTGGGTGGCGCCTTTGGCATCGATCTTCGCGGCGATCTCGCTTTTCAGCTCTTCGCACGGCTTGCCGGCGGCAAGGGCAGTTCCCGCAAGACTCAACAAAGCAGCAGCTAATACTAGTTTTTTCATCGGTCACATTCCCTGGTCGGATCAAAAGAGGCGGCGTTGCAGCCAGCCTGACAGAGGCTCAAGACAGTTGTAGCGCTTTGCCACTTCCTATGGCACTCGGCCAGCGCACAAGTTCCAGAGCCTAGCCCAAGCTTTCAACTATTGGCAATCCGGAAGCCTACCTTGAGGGTGACCTGGAAATGCGCCGCTTTACCGTCCTTGATATGACCCCGGGTTTCGGTCACTTCGAACCACTCCAGGTGCTTGATGCTCTTGTGCGCCTCGGCCAGCGCGTTGTTGATTGCCTCTTCGATGCTGTTCGGCGACGAACCCACCAGTTCGACTTTCTTGTAGGTGTGATGATCGGTCATGGCGCTCTCCTTTTTTGCTGTGAAATACAGCCTAGCAGTGATTTTTCTTATTACTTGGGGCGCCATTGCTCACGGCTAGTTCAGATTTTCTGCACTTTCTGAACAGGCCGCAGTCGGAACCTACAGAGTCCGTTCACTACCCTGCAGGAGAGCCGACATGGCCAACACCTCGTTACGCAAAGCCTCACTGGAAAGTATGGAAGCCGAGATCGAAAGCCTGCTCAAATCCCTGGAAAGCCTCAAGGACGATGCGACTGACGAATCGCGCAAAACCCTCAAGGCCCTCAAGAGCAACGCCGAGAATGCGCTCAAGCATTCCCGCAGCCTGATCAGCGATGCCTACGAAGAAGTCAAAGTGAAAACCCGCGAAACCGGGATCGCCACCCGCGAATACGCCCAGGAACACCCGTGGGCGACCGCTGGCGTGGCGGTCGGCGCCATTGGTCTGCTGGCCGCCTACCTGCTGTGCAAGCGCGGTAACTAAAGCGTCTGGCGCAGTTCGTTTTTCAACCACTGCGCCAATTGCCGGGCGCGCCCATCGGCGGCGCGCTTGGGTAACCACAGCGCCAGTTGCCCCGGGGTGTCGGAAAACCCCCACGGGGCAACCAGCCTGCCCGCCAGCAAGTCCTCGGCCACCAGCGGCTCTGGAGCGATTGCCACGCCCAGCCCGGCCACGGCCGCTTCCAGCAAGTAATACAAATGCTCGAAACCCTGCCCGTACTTCAGCGCCTCGGCGCTGATGCCGTTGTGCCGTGCCCAACTGGGCCAGGCCTGGGGACGCGAGGTGGTGTGCAGCAGCGACTCCGCCGCCAGGGCCGCCGCTGGCGCTTCGCGCAAGTGCGAGTAACCGGCATAGCGCGGGCTGAGCACCGGCCCGATTCGCTCGCTGGCCAGCTCATAGACCTGCATGTCCGCCGGCCAGGGGGGCTCGGCAAACACCAGCAAGGCATCCAGCCCCGGGCGCCGGGGGTCCAGATCGCCTTCACCAGCGGAAAGGTGCAGGCGCAGGTCCGGCAAGTCGGCATTCAGGCGCCCCAGGCGCGGAATCAGCCAACGCGCCAGCAGGCTGCCGGAGCAGCCGAGCACGAAGGGCGCATCGGCACTGCCCCGGGTCAGTTCGCCACAGACGTCCCGCAGACGCTCGAAGGCCTCGCTGCTGGCATCGCGCAGGCGAACCCCGGCATCTGTGAGTTTAATGCCACGGCCATCCTTGACGAAAAGACTCAGGCCCAGGTGTTCTTCCAGCACCTTCAACTGCCGGCTGACCGCACCGTGAGTCACGTGCAGTTGTTCGGCAGCCTGGCTGACGCTGTTAAGCCGGGCAGTGGCTTCGAAGGCCCGCAGGGCGTTCAGGGGGGGCAGGTCGCGGCTCATGGGATAGGTGAGTTTTCCTGACAGGTTGCGGCGATCTTATCGGTTTTCAGGCTCCAGTGTCAGGGGTAGAGTGGGCTCCATTGTCCTTCCACGAATCTGTCATTCCACACACTTCCCCGGGAGCGCTCCAATGACCCAGTCCCAATTGCGTAATGGTCCTGACGACAACGGCCTGTTTGGCGCGTTCGGAGGCCGTTATGTGGCAGAAACCCTGATGCCGCTGATCCTCGACCTGGCCCGTGAATACGAAAAGGCCAAGGAAGATCCCGAGTTTCTCAAGGAGCTGGCCTACTTCCAGCGCGACTACGTCGGCCGTCCAAGCCCGCTGTACTTCGCCGAACGCCTGACCGAACACTGCGGCGGCGCCAAGATCTACCTCAAGCGCGAAGAGCTGAACCACACCGGCGCGCACAAGATCAACAACTGCATCGGCCAGATCCTCCTGGCCCGGCGCATGGGCAAGAAACGCATCATCGCCGAGACCGGCGCCGGCATGCACGGCGTGGCCACCGCCACCGTGGCCGCGCGTTTTGGCCTGGATTGCGTGATCTACATGGGCACCACCGACATCGAACGCCAACAGGCCAACGTGTTCCGCATGAAGCTGCTGGGCGCCGAAGTGATCCCGGTCGTCGCCGGCACCGGCACCCTGAAAGATGCGATGAACGAAGCCCTGCGTGACTGGGTAACCAACGTCGACAGCACCTTCTACCTGATCGGCACCGTGGCCGGCCCGCACCCGTACCCGGCCATGGTCCGCGACTTCCAGGCCGTGATCGGCAAGGAAACCCGCGAGCAGATGCAAGCCCAGGAAGGCCGCCTGCCGGACAGCCTGGTGGCGTGCATCGGCGGCGGCTCCAACGCCATGGGCCTGTTCCACCCGTTCCTCGACGACAAAAGCGTGCAGATCATTGGCGTTGAAGCCGCCGGCTACGGCATCGAGACCGGCAAGCACGCCGCCAGCCTGAACGGCGGCGTACCGGGCGTGCTGCACGGCAACCGCACCTTCCTGCTGCAGGACGACGACGGCCAGATCATCGACGCCCACTCGATTTCCGCCGGCCTCGACTACCCCGGCATCGGCCCGGAACACGCCTGGTTGCACGACATCGGCCGCGTCGAATACACCTCGGTGACCGACGACGAAGCCCTGGCCGCGTTCCACCAGTGCTGCCGCCTGGAAGGCATCATCCCGGCCCTGGAAAGCGCCCACGCCCTGGCCGAAGTCTTCAAGCGCGCGCCGACCCTGCCCAAGGATCACCTGATGGTGGTCAACCTCTCGGGCCGCGGCGACAAAGACATGCAAACCGTCATGCACCACATGCAACAGTCCCAGCAGGAGAAACACTGATGAGCCGCCTGCACACCCGCTTTGCCAAGCTCAAGGAACAGAACCGCGCCGCCCTGGTGACCTTCGTCACTGCCGGCGACCCGAACTACGACACTTCCCTGGCGATCCTCAAGGGCCTGCCCGCAGCGGGTGCCGACGTGATCGAACTGGGCATGCCCTTCACCGATCCGATGGCCGACGGCCCGGCGATCCAGCTGGCCAACATCCGGGCCCTGGGGGCCAAGCAAAACCTGGCGAAAACCCTACAGATGGTCCGCGAGTTCCGCGAAGGCAACAATGAAACCCCGCTGGTGCTGATGGGCTACTACAACCCGATCCACCATTACGGCGTGGCGCGCTTCATCGCTGATGCCAAGGCCTCCGGGGTGGACGGGCTGATCGTGGTGGACATGCCGCCGGAACATAACAGCGAGCTGTGCGACCCGGCCCAGGCCGCCGGCATCGACTTCATCCGCCTGACCACCCCAACCACCGACGACGCGCGCCTGCCCAAGGTGCTCGACGGCAGTTCCGGCTTTGTCTACTACGTTTCGGTAGCCGGGGTGACCGGTGCCGGCGCCGCCACCCTGGAACATGTGGAAGAGGCCGTGACCCGCCTGCGTCGCCACACCGACCTGCCCATCAGCATCGGTTTCGGCATCCGCACACCGGAGCAGGCCGCCGCCATCGCCCGTCTGGCAGACGGCGTGGTCGTGGGCTCGGCACTGATCGACCACATCGCCAACGCCGAGTCTTCCGAGCAAGCGGTGGATGGCGTTCTGAGCCTGTGCGCAGCCCTTTCCGAAGGGGTACGCAAGGCTCGGGTCAGCTGAAGGTAAAGACCAGACCGCAAGATCAGGGGGGCGCAACCAAAGGTTGCGCCCCCTTTTTGCATGGTGTGCACAAGCAATCACCAGCCCCTTAGAACCCCGTCAGATCCAGCGGCCGCATGGCCCCCATCCAGATCGCATGATCGGTGTGATCGAGCAAATCGTCCCCGGTATCCGGGTGCAGGAACACCACCAGCCCCCGGCGATTGAGGGCCAGCCACGGCACTACCTGGGCAAACACCTCAGGGGCGAACGCCAACTGGCAACTCCAGTCCGGATGGGGCCCCACCGGCCGCTCGTGGACCCGACCCATTTTCAGGTCAAACAGCTGCGCGGCCTGCTCGCACAAGGCCCGGGCCTGGCCGATGGTACTGGCGTCGAAGTAGACGTGGGCGTGATAGCCCTTGATCCGTTGCATGCAAACCCTCGCGATAAAAGACCAAGCCTCAAGGCTCGTCACAGAGGCTGAGCACCCTCTGTGGAAAAAAACACCGGCCCCATGAAAACACCGAAAGCCGAGCAGCTCAAAGCGGTTGCGCCAGCGCGCCTGCCACCTCCAGCAACTGCTGGCGCAACCAGAGATGGGCCGGGTCTGCCGTGTTGCGTCCATGCCAGATCGCCAACAGCGACGACGCTTCAACCGCCAGTGGCAGCGCCCGCTGACACAGGCCAAAGCGCTGTTCGAAAGCCCGGGCCAGTGGCCCCGGCACAATCGCCACCAGCCGCGACTGTTCCAGCAACTGCGGCAGCACCAGGGCATGGGGCAGGGTGACCTTGTATTGGGGACTGCGGCCAATCGCCGCCAGCGCCTGCTCCAGGCGCTGGCGATCGAACATCTCCGACTGCCGGGCAATACCGCGCTCAAGAATGTAGCCGTTGACCGCGCCTTCCTCCTGCCCGCCTACCGACAGTGTGATCAATGGCTGGTCCGCCAGGGCCTCAAGGGTCAACTCGGGCAGGTCGAGCAAGGGATGCTCGGGACACATCAGCAACACATCCTGCTGCTGCCAGAGACGGGCGCTGTGCACTCGCTGCGGCAGCTCGGCAAACACCCCCACGGCCAGGTCGATGCGCCCGACGTCGATCTGCTCGGCCAGATCCAGGCGGGTCGCCGGGCGCACCACCAGGTCCACCCCCGGAGCCTCCTGGGCCAGGCGCCGCAACAGCGGTGCCAGCAGCACCGAACTCAGATAGTCATTGGCGGCAAGGGTGAAGGTCCGCGTTGCGCTGGCGGGGTCGAACGCCTCCACGCCCACCGTGCGCTGAATGGTCAGCAGTGCTTCGCGCAGCGGGCCGGCAATTGCTTCGGCACGGGCCGACGGCTGCATGCCCTTGGCGGTGCGAATAAACAACTCGTCCTGCAGGGACTCACGCAACCGGGTCAAGGCATGGCTGACCGCCGACTGGCTCAGATGCAGGCGCTTGCTGGCCAGCAGGATGCTGCGGTCCTCATAGACGGCATCGAAAACCCGCAGCAGGTTGAGGTCGATACGCGGGACGCTGGGCACTTCATCACGGAGCATATTGCATATCCTGCAGGAGGCTATTGCGGATTGTTCCCTTGCCCCAAGGGGCGGGCGCGGGCAACTTTAGCGCATCCGACAAGCGAGCAGATGGCACTGAAAATCAAACCGTGCGATCACGGCCACGGCTTGCCCGAAGTTCAGTGAAAGCAACTGACCTGAGTGTTTTTCGACCCCTTGAAACCTCGTCCTCAGTTGCGATCAAGACCGTGCTCAAGTTCAGGGAACGAAGATGCCCGCAAGCCCCGACCTCAATGACATTCGCGCCCACGATTGGGTCGCCACCCGGCTGCCCCGCTCCTGGCAGGCCTACGCCCGCCTGATGCGCCTGGACCGGCCCATCGGCACCTGGCTGACCCTGCTGCCGGCCCTGGCCGCGTTGATACTCTGCGCCGGACGTATTCCGCAGCTCGGCACGGTGCTGGTGTTCGCCCTCGGCGCCCTGCTGATGCGCAGTGCCGGCTGCTGCATCAATGACATCCTCGACCGACGCTTTGACGCCCAGGTCAACCGCACCCGCCGGCGGCCCCTGGCCAACGGTTCACTGAGCCTGAGTCAGGCCCTGGCTTGCCTGGTCGTACTCTTGTTGCTGGCGGCCGCATTGCTGCCATTGCTACGCCCACTGACGGTGCTGCTGGCCCTGGGCTGCGCGCCGCTGACCCTGATCTACCCGCTGTTCAAACGCTTCACCCACTGGCCCCAGGCGTTTCTCGGCGCGGTGTTCAACTGGGGCGTGCTCATGGCCAGTGTGGAAACCACCGGCAGCCTGCAAGCCAGTGCGCTGGCACTGTGGCTGGGCTGCCTGTTCTGGCAGTTGGGCTACGACACGCTCTATGCCTACAGCGACCGTGAGGACGACCTGAAAATGGGCCTGCGCTCCACCGCGACGCTGTTCGCCGAACGGGGCAAGACCTGGATCGCCGGGTTCTACGCCATGACCGTGCTGTGCTGGTGCGGCGCGGGCCTGCTGGCCGGTGCCAACCCGGGCTTTTTCATCGTGCTGCTGCCGATCGCCTTGTCCCTGGCCTACCAGCTCAGCCTGTTCAGTCCGGACCACCCGGAGCCCTGCAACGACCTGTTTCGCAGCAACTTCCACGTCGGCGTGCTGCTCCTGGCCGGCGCCTCGGTGGCCATCGTTTAACCGCTGAACACTCAGCAATCGGCAACATTCCCAACCACACAAGGACTTGTCATATGCCTGCCCGCTCAATCGCATCACCACTCTCGGCACCGGAACAATGGGCCGCCCTGTTCCTGCGCCTGGCCCTGGGCGCCATGTACATCGCCCATGCGCTGTTCAAAGTCCTGGTCCTGGGTTGGCCGGGCACCCTCAAGCTGTTCGGCGCCACCGGCATGCCCGAGTGGATGACCTACCCGGCGGTGTGCGCCGAGCTGGTGGGGGGCTTGTTGCTGATACTCGGGGTCGGCGTGCGCTGGATCGCCCTGGGGCTGCTGCCGATGCTGCTGGGGGCGATTGTCTTCGTCCACGGCGCCCACGGCTGGATCTACACCAGCCCGGGCGGCGGCTGGGAATACCTGGCCTTCCTGGCGGTGGTGTCGGTGTCGCTGGTGTGCCTGGGCAACGGCGCACTGTCCCTGTTGAGCCTGTTCAAGGCGCCGCCTACAAGGCAATGGACGGCAACGACAGCCCCTTGAGGGATTGAGCGCTGCCGGCTTGCTCGGCCATCAGCCAGTCGACGAAGCGCTGGATCAATGGGCCACGGCGCTTGCGTGGCGGCAGCACCACGTAATAGCCGTAGCCGGACAGCGCACTCTGGGCGATCGGCCGGCACAACAGCCCCTGCGCCAGCAAATCGTCCACCAGATGACGCCAGCCGATGGCCACGCCCTGGCCGCCGATGGCCGCCTGGATCAGCAAGGTGTAGTTGTCGAAACGCAATTGCCCGGGAGGCGGGGCGCCAGCCAGGCCCAGTTCGCGGAACACCCCGCTCCAGTCGAACCAGTGGCTGGCGTTTTCACCCCGCAGGTGCAGCAGCGGCATCTCCAGCAGGGCATGGGCGGGCAGGGGAGCCAGACGCTCCTTGAGCAGCAGCGGGCTGCACACCGGAAACACTTCCTCGCTGAACAGCCAGCGACTTTCGCCGTGCTTGAAACGCCCGTCGCCGAACAGCACCGCCACGTCGATATCGCTGCGCAGCATGCTGTGGCTGCGTTCACTGGTCACCAGGCTGACGTCCACCTGGGGATTGGCCTCATGAAAACGATGCAGGCGCGGCATCAGCCAGTAGGCGGCGAAGGCGAAGTCCGTGGCCACCTGCAGCACCTCGTGCTGATGCTGCTGGCTCAGAGCACTGAGGCCGGCATCGATGCTCTGCAAGCCGACCTGCACCTGTTCCAGTAGCAAGGCGCCGGATTCGGTCAGTTCGATACCGCGGTAGATCCGGTCGAACAGGCGCACGTTCAACCGCTCCTCCAGCCGTTTGATCTGCTGGCTGATGGCCGGCTGGGTGGTCCCCAGTTCCACCGCCGCGGCGGTGAAGCTGCGCAAACGGGCCGCTGCTTCAAACACCCGGAGCAGGTCCAGGGACAGGTCGCCAAGGGCTTCATACATAAGCTGTGCTTATCCTAGTCATTGCCGTGCATGGGCTTTACCGCCAAAGACATGGAATCCATGCTCGATCGCAGCACTTTCGCATAACCATCGACTATGGAATGCCGCGAATCCATGAAGCGCAAGAACATTCTTTTCATCATGGCCGACCAGATGGCCGCGCCCTTGCTGCCGTTCTACGGTTCATCACCGATCAAGCTGCCGCACCTGAGCCGTCTGGCTGCCCAGGGCGTGGTATTCGATGCCGCCTACTGCAACAGCCCACTGTGCGCGCCGTCGCGCTTTACCCTGGTCAGCGGGCAGTTGCCGAGCAGGATCGGCGCCTACGACAACGCTGCGGACTTTCCCGCCGACGTGCCCACCTACGCCCACTACCTGCGGCGCCTGGGCTACCGCACTGCGCTGTCGGGCAAGATGCACTTCTGCGGCCCGGATCAGTTGCACGGCTATGAAGAGCGCCTGACCACCGACATCTACCCCGCCGACTACGGCTGGGCGGTGAACTGGGATGAGCCCGAGGTGCGTCCCAGCTGGTACCACAACATGTCCTCGGTGCTGCAGGCCGGGCCCTGCGTGCGCACCAACCAGCTGGATTTCGATGAAGAGGTGGTGTTCAAGGCCCAGCAGTACCTGTTCGACCATGTGCGCGAAGCCGGCGACCAGCCGTTCTGCCTCACCGTGTCCATGACTCATCCCCACGATCCCTACACCATTCCCAAGGCCTTCTGGGACCTGTACCGCGACGACGAGATCCCACTGCCCCAGACCCCACCGCAAAGCGAACTGGACCCGCATTCCCAGCGCCTGCTCAAGGTCTACGACCTGTGGGACAAGCCGCTGCCTGTGGATAAGATCCGCGACGCGCGGCGGGCCTACTTCGGCGCCTGCAGCTACATCGACAGCAACGTCGGCAAACTGCTGCAGACCCTTGAAGACACCGGGTTGGCGGACGACACCCTGATCGTGTTTTCCGGCGACCACGGCGACATGCTCGGCGAGCGCGGCCTCTGGTACAAAATGCACTGGTTCGAAATGGCCGCCCGGGTGCCGCTGTTGATCTGCGCACCGGGGCAGTTCGCCGCCGGGCGAGTCAGCGCGGCAGTCTCCACCGCCGACCTGCTGCCGACCCTGGTGGAACTGGCCGGCGGCCGGGTGGAGGCGGACCTGCCCCTGGACGGCCGCTCCCTGGTTCCCCATCTGCTGGGGCAGGGCGGCCACGATGAGGTCTTCGGCGAATACATGGCCGAAGGCACCATCAGCCCGCTGATGATGATTCGTCGGGGCGCCTACAAATTCATCTACAGCGAAGACGACCCCTGCCTACTCTTCGACGTAGCCAACGACCCCCAGGAACACCGCGACCTCAGCCAGTCGGCCGAGCATCGAGCGCTGTTCGACGCCTTCCTCGCCGAAGCCCGGGCCAAGTGGGACATCCCCACCCTTCACCAACAGGTCCTGGCCAGCCAGCGCCGTCGCCGCCTGGTGGCCGACGCCCTGGGCCGGGGCACACGCAAGAGCTGGGATCACCAGCCACTGGTAGACGCCAGTGCGCAATACATGCGCAACCACATCGACCTCGACGATCTGGAGCGCAAGGCGCGTTATCCACAACCCTGCCAACACCAATAATCCAAGGGGAAGAGCATGCAAAAGTTATCCACAGCGCTGGCCGTCGGGTTCCTGGCTCTGGGCAGCACAACCGCCTGGGCCGACTCGTGCGCAACCGTGAAAATGGCCGATCCGGGCTGGAGCGACATCGCCGCCACCAACGCCATCGCCAGCTTTCTACTGGACGGCATGGGCTACAAGGCCAAGATCGACACACTGGCGGTGCCGATCACCTACGGCGGCCTCAAGGACGGCCAGGTGGATGTGTTCCTGGGCAACTGGATGCCGGCGCAACAGGGCTTCTACGACAAGTTCGTGGCCAATGGCGAGGTGATCCAGCTGGCGAAGAACCTGGAAGGCACCGAGTTCACCCTGGCGGTTCCGGACTACGTGTGGGACGCCGGGGTGCACGACTTTGCCGACCTGAGCAAGTTCGCCGACAAGTTTGACAAGAAGATCTACGGCATCGGCTCCGGTGCCCCGGCCAACCTGTCGCTGCAGGAGATCATCAAGAACAACGAGTTCAGCCTCGGCCAGTGGAAGCTGATCGAGTCCAGCGAGCAGGCGATGCTCGCCGAAGTGTCCCGGGCCACGAAAAAACAGCGCTTCGTGACCTTCCTCGGCTGGACCCCGCACCCGATGAACGTGCAGCTGAAAATGCATTACCTGACCGGGGGCGAGAAGTACTTCGGCGCCAGCGGCAGCGTCTACACCCTGACGCGCAAGGGTTATGCACAGGCCTGCCCGAACGTCGGCAAGCTCCTTACCAATCTGCGGTTCACCCAGGACATGGAGAACGCCATCATGGCCGAGGTGGTGAACAAGAAGGTCAGCAACGCCGACGCCGCCAAGGCCTGGATCAAGGCCAACCCGGCGGTGCTGGAGCAATGGCTGGAAGGGGTCCGGACCATTGATGACAAAGAGGCTCTGGCGGCGGTGAAGGCCAAGTTGTAGCCCGAGGTGCGCCGGCCATTCGCCGGCAAGCCGGCTCCTACGGGATGAGGGGCCGGCCTCGGCACATGCCCAAGGCCGGACAATGCTTTACCCTGGCCCCCCTGAATCTACCCACCCGTGAGGAACCATGGCCTGGCCCAACCGCCATTCACTCCTGCCTTTCCTCGGCTGGCTGCCACGGCAGACCCGGGCCAGCGTTGGCCGGGATCTGCTGGTGGGCCTGAGCGGCGCGATCCTCGCCCTGCCGCAATCCATCGCCTATGCGCTGATCGCCGGCCTGCCGCCGGAGTACGGCCTGTACGCAGCCATAGTCCCGGTGCTGATCGCCTGCCTCTGGGGTTCGTCCTGGCACCTGATCTGCGGGCCCACGGCAGCGATCTCCATTGTTCTGTATGCCAGTGTCAGCCCCCTGGCGGTGCCGGCATCCGAGGACTACATCACCCTGATCCTGCTGCTGACCTTGCTGGCGGGCATCTTCCAGTGGCTGCTGGGGCTGCTGCGCTTCGGCGCCCTGGTGAACTTCGTCTCGCATTCGGTGGTGCTGGGCTTCACCCTCGGTGCCGCGGTGGTGATCGCCCTGGGGCAATTGCCCAACCTCCTGGGCCTGGAGCTGCCGAACCAGGCCACCGCCCTCAATAGCCTGACCTCCCTGCTGGAACACCTGGACGCTGTGGACCAGCCTTCGCTGTTGCTGGGGCTTGGCACCCTGATCGTCGGCCTCGGCCTGAAGCTGCTGGCGCCGCGCTGGCCCAGCCTGTTGCTCAGCCTGGTCCTCAGTGCGCTGGTGGTCTGGCTGCTGCCGGGGGTGTTCGGGCACGTCAAATTGGTCAGCGCCTTCGTGGGCCGGCTACCGCCCTTGAGCCCGTTGCCACTGGACCTGGATCTGGTCCTGCGGCTGCTGCCCAGTGCCGTGGCGGTGGGGATGCTGGGGCTGGTGACCAGCCTGTCGATTGCCCGCTCACTGTCGGCACGTTCGGAACAACTGCTCGACGCCAACCAGGAAGTCCGCGCCCAGGGCTTGTCGAACATGGTGGGGGCGTTTTTCTCCGGCTACCTGTCCTCCGGCTCCTTCACCCGCTCGGGCTTGAGTTATGAAGCCGGTGCCCGCTCGCCCCTGGCCGGGGTGTTCTCGGCGCTGTGGGTGGCGCTGTTCGCGGTGGCCGGCGCCGGGCTGATCGCCCATATCCCGATTCCGGCCATGGCCGGGAGCATCCTGCTGATCTGCTGGGGCCTGGTGGATCATCGGGGCATTCGCGCGCTGTTCAGAGTCAGCCGCGCCGAATTTTTAGTGATGAGCCTGACCTGCATCGCCACCTTGCTCCTGGAGTTGCAGACGGCGATCTATGCCGGGGTCCTGGCGTCGCTGTTCTTCTACCTCAAGCGCACCTCCCAGCCACGGGTGCAGCATTCCAGCGAGGGCGATGCAGACATCCTGCGGGTGGGTGGCTCGATCTTCTTTGGCGCCAGTCATTACCTGCAGGTGCGCATGCAACGCTGCCATGCACCGAAACTGGTGATCGACGCCCGGCAGATCAACTTCATCGACTATTCAGGGGTGGAGATGCTGCATCAGGAGGCGCGCCGACTGAAACGCCAGGACCGCAGCCTGACCCTGCGCCGGGCACGGCAGACGGTGAAGGAGGAATTGATCAAGCTCGAAGGACCAGAGCACTGCCCGATCCGCTTCGAAGACTGAACCCCATCCGTAGGAGCCGGCTTGCCGGCGAAGAGGCCCTTGGACCTGGCGCCAGTCTTGAGGCCGCCTTCACTGGCAAGCCAGCTCCTACGAGGGGGGAGGGGTTACTGCGCCAACTGGCGGCGCAGTTCGGCCAGCACCGGGGCACTGTCCGGGCGCACGCCGCGCCACAGGTAGAAGGCTTCCGCCGCCTGTTCGGCCAGCATGCCCAAACCATCCAGCACCAGCGCCGCGCCATGTTCACTGGCCCAACGGCAGAACGGCGTCGGCTCCTTGGCGTACATCATGTCGTAGCACACCGTTTTGCCCGGTTCGATCAGGCTGCTGGCAATCGGCGGCAAGTCCCCCGACAGGCTGGCGGAAGTGGCATTGATGATCAGGTCCACCGACTCCTGCAACCAGTCGAAGCCGCTGGCCGACACCGGTCCCAGGTCGGCGAACAGTTCGGCCAGCAACTCGGCTTTTTCCACGGTGCGATTGGCAATCACCACCGACGCCGGCCGCTGCGCCAACAGGGGTTCCAAGGCTCCACGCACGGCGCCACCGGCCCCCAGCAAAAGGATGCGCTTGCCCTTGAGACTGACCCCGGCGTTCACCGTCAGGTCGCGTACCAGTCCGGCGCCGTCGGTGTTGTCTCCCAGCAGAGTGCCGTCCGCTTGCTTGCTCAGGGTGTTCACCGCACCGGCCCGCTGGGCGCGCTCGGTCAGGCTGTCGCACAGGCGATAGGCGTCTTCCTTGAACGGCACGGTGACGTTGGCACCGCGGCCCTGGGCGAAGAAATCGCGGGCGGCACCGGCGAAATCGTCCAGAGGCGCCAGCAGGGTGTTGTATTCCAGTTGCTGGCCGGTCTGCTGGGCGAACAGCCGATGGATCAAGGGTGATTTGCTGTGGCCAATCGGATTACCAAAGACAACGTACTGATCCATCTCTCATCCCATTTGCTCAACACACTGGCAGGAACCGCGTCCGCCTTGAAGGCCTCTTCGCCGGCAAGCCGGCTCCTGCGCAGTGGGTGCGGTTTAGTTGCTGGCGGCCAGCCAGTCGCGGTCTTGCAGGAAGTATTCGGTCAGGCGCGCTTCTTCGCTGCCCGGCTCGGCCTTCCAGTCGTAGCCCCAGCGCACTTGCGGCGGCAGCGACATGAGGATCGACTCGGTGCGACCGCCCGATTGCAGGCCGAACAGGGTGCCACGGTCGTAGACCAGGTTGAACTCGACGTAGCGACCGCGGCGGAACTCCTGGAACTCGCGCTGCTGCTCGGTATAGGCGGCAGCCTTGCGGCGCTGGACGATGGGCAGGTAGGCCTCGATGTAGGCATCGCCGATGGCGCGCATGAAGGCGAAGCTGGTGTCGAAGTCCCATTCGTTGAGGTCGTCGAAGAACAGGCCACCGATGCCCCGCGGTTCGTTGCGGTGCTTGATATGGAAGTAGCTGTCGCACCAGGCCTTGTAGCGCGGGTAGACGTCGGCACCGAAGGGCGCACAGGCGCGCTCGGCAACCCGGTGCCAATGCACGCAGTCTTCTTCATTGCCGTAGTAGGGGGTCAGGTCGAAACCTCCACCGAACCACCAGACCGGCTCTTCACCTTCCTTCTCGGCGATGAAGAACCGCACGTTGGCGTGGGACGTCGGCACATGAGGGTTGTGTGGGTGAATCACCAGGGACACGCCCAGGGCCTCGAAACCCCGGCCGGCCAGTTCCGGACGGTGGGCACTGGCCGAAGGTGGCAGGCCGCTGCCGAACACATGGGAAAAGTTGACCCCACCCTTTTCGATCACTGCACCGTCGCCGATCACCCGGGTGCGTCCGCCACCGCCGGCAGGGCGGGTCCAGGCGTCCTCGATAAAGCGTGCGCCACCGTCTTCGGTTTCCAGTGCAGCGCAAATGCGGTCTTGCAGGTCGAGCAGGTAGGCTTTTACGGCCTCGGTGCGGGTAGTCATGGCATCACCTTGAATCGGGCAAAGCTACGCGGCGCTAGGGATGGAGCAGGGGACGCGCGCAAATGGGCGCGTAGCATAACACCGCGTCGGGGCGCTCCGCAGTTGACGAAGGTCAAGCACAGGAGTCCGATAGAGCACTTTCACGACACGACCAAGGAGAGAGTGCAGATGGCCAAACGTATCCAGTTCCGTGCCCATGGCGGCCCCGAAGTACTCGAGTATGTGGATTACCAGCCCGCCGAACCGGGACCACAGCAGGTTCGCGTCAGCAACAAGGCCATCGGCCTGAACTTCATCGACACCTACTTCCGCAGTGGCCTGTATGCCCCACCAGCACTGCCGTCCGGCCTCGGCGCCGCCGGCGCCGGGGTGGTGGAAGCGGTGGGCAGCGCTGTGACGCGCTTCAAGGTAGGTGATCGCGTGGCCTATGGCAGCGGCCCACTGGGCGCCTACAGCGATGTGCATGTACTGCCGGAAGCCAATCTGGTGCATCTGCCAGAGGCCATCAGCTTCGAGCAGGCCGCCGGGGTGATGCTCAAGGGCCTGACCGTGCAGTACCTGCTGCGTCAGACCTATGAACTCAAGGGTGGCGAAACCGTACTGTTTCACGCCGCAGCGGGGGGCGTCGGTTCCCTGGCCTGCCAGTGGGCCAAGGCCCTTGGGGTAAAACTGATCGGTACCGTCAGCTCGCCGGAGAAGGCCGCCATTGCCAAAGCCCTCGGCGCCTGGGAAACCATCGACTACAGCCATGAAGACGTCGCCAAGCGCGTGCTGGAACTGACGGATGGCAAGAAGTGCCCGGTGGTGTATGACGGTGTCGGCAAAGACACCTGGCTGACCTCCCTGGATTGCCTGGCACCGCGCGGGCTGATGGTCAGCTTCGGCAATGCCTCGGGAGCGGTGGACGGGGTGAACCTGGGGATTCTTTCGGCCAAGGGCTCGCTGTACGTGACCCGGCCGACCCTGGCCAGCTACGCCAACAATGCCGAGAACCTGCAGCTCATGGCCGACGACCTGTTCGGCATGATTGCCAGCGGCAAGCTGAAGATCGAGATTGGCCAGCGCTTCGCTCTGGCGGACGCGGCCAAGGCCCATATCGAGTTGTCGGCCCGGCGTACTACCGGCTCGACCGTGTTGTTGCCTTAAGCGCTTTCGCCAGCAAGCCGGCTCCTACGGATGTTCATAGGAGACGGCTTGCCGGCGAAGCGGTTCAGGAAGGCCGCACCACCTTGCCGGTGGCCAGATCGCGGATCAGGCTTGGGTTCTTGCGCCCGCCCAGGCTACCGGTGAGCACCAGGTCCAGTTGTCCACGGAAATACTGCTCGATGCGCAGCCGCGTACGCGCCGCCGGCCGCCCCTGGGGATTGGCCGAAGTGGAAATCAACGGCCCCACCAAGGCACAGAGTTCACGGACCAGCGGATGGTCGCTGACCCGTAACGCCACCGTGTCATGCACCCCGGTCACCCACTGCGGCAGCAGGTTCTGATGGGGCACCAGCCAGGTGTTGGGACCCGGCCAGGTGCTGGACATGCGCTCGATCCAGGTATCCGGGAAATCCTCGAAGAGGAAGTCGAACTGGTGGATGTTGTCGGCGATCAGGATCAGGCCCTTGTCCACCGACCGTGACTTGATTGCCAGCAGGCGATCCACCGCCTCTTCATTCCACGGATCGCACCCCAGGCCCCAGACCGCTTCGGTTGGATAGGCAATCACCGCCCCTGCGCGAATCTCTCGTGCGGCTTGCTGCACACGCCAACTGCTGACCATTGCCGAATCTCCAGATAAAAGCTGTGCGCAGTTTACCGATCCTGCCTATAAAACCTAGCTCAGACGCGCAAACCAGCGGCCGTTTTCGTTGACGGCCCGCGCCTCGATTTCCAGCTCGGTCAGTGCCGCCAGCACCCGGGGCAGGGACCAGCCGCTAGCAAGCGCCAGGGCCTCGCTGCTGTGGGGGGCCGCCTGAAGCAGCGCCAACAGCGGATGCTCGCTGGCCTCCAGCGGCGCGGCGGCAGGCGGTGGCAGGTGTTGCCAACCTCTCAGGGTTTCCAGGATGTGCTGCACGCTTTCCACCAGCACCGCGCCATCACGGATCAGTTGATGACACCCCCGGGCACCGGGGTGATGAATCGAACCGGGGATCGCGTACACCTCGCGGCCTTGCTCGGCCGCCAGGCGGGCGGTGATCAGCGAGCCGCTGGCGACACTGGCTTCCACCACCAGCACCCCCAGGGACAAGCCACTGATGATCCGGTTGCGCCGGGGGAAGTGCTCCGGACGTGGGCCAGTGTCCAGGGGGAACTCGGAAATCACTGCGCTGCCCTGCTCGATCATCGCCCTGGCCAAGGCCCGATGCCGCTGTGGATAACATTTTTCCAGGCCCGTGCCCAACACCCCCACGGTACGCCCACCCACGTCCAGGGCCGCCTGGTGCGCAGCGCCATCGATCCCCAGGGCCAGGCCGCTGGTGATCACGAATCCGGCGGCGGCCAGACTCCGGGAAAACGCCGCGGCCGTGTCCAGTCCCGGACGCGAAGCCCGACGGCTGCCCACCAGCGCCAACTGCGGCCGTTGAAGAATCGACGGATCGCCGGCCACGAACAACAGCGGTGGCGCATCCTCCAATTGCGCCAGCAGCGGGGGATAGTTGGGCTGGTCCCACATCAGCAAATGCTGGGCCTGGTTGTCTATCCAGGCCAGTGCGCGGCGGGCGCCTTCCCGGACTTCGACACTGCGCCGGGCATCGGTACAGGCCGTCGGCAGACCCAGGGAGTGCCAGGCGCTGGCCGGAGCACTGAGGGCCTTGGAGGCTGAACCGAAGGCCTGGAGCAAACGCCCAAAGCGCATGGCGCCCAGGGCGGGCAGGCCATGCAAACGTAAACGGGCTTCCAGTTCCGCGGGGGAAATGGCGGCACTGATCGAGTGCGACATGGATCATCCTTGATCGTCATCGGTCCGGCGAAAACCGGAACAAGCTGTGGATAAGTCTGTTGGTAACTTGTTGAGGAAAGGTTTCCTGCTGTGCCAGGGAGATGCCCTGCCGAGGTCGGTCTTGCTCTGCCCAACCACCCGTGCAGCCAACCGCAAGCACGCCAATCAGGCCTGACGCAGCCGCTTGCAGGTCCGACCGATGGCGGTCCAGCCCAATAGCAGCAGGGCGAACAGACATTTCCTCAGGGGCTGAATCCCTTTATTATGTGCGTTCGCGTAAAACGCCAGAGCCTGCGCGGCTCGCTCCTTTGCAGAGCACGTTTTGCATCGGCGGCCCAGGTCCAGGACCTGCCAGGACGCCGACTCCGCCCTTACTTCACACGTGTAGCAATTACGCTTATGGCCATTTTAAACATCCTCGAATTCCCCGATTCGCGCCTGCGCACTATCGCCAAACCCGTGGCCGTAGTGGACGACGAAGTGCGTCAGTTGGTCGATGACATGTTTGAAACAATGTATGAGGCCCCAGGCATTGGTCTGGCGGCGACCCAGGTCAACGTGCACAAACGCGTCGTGGTCATGGACCTGTCCGAAGATCGCAGCGAGCCCCGGGTATTCATCAACCCCGAGTTCGAAGCCCTGACCGACGAGATGGACCAGTATCAGGAAGGCTGCCTTTCGGTACCGGGTTTCTACGAGAACGTCGACCGTCCGCAGCGCGTCAAGATCAAGGCCCTGGACCGCGACGGCCAGCCCTATGAGCTGATCGCCGAAGGTTTGCTGGCGGTGTGCATCCAGCACGAATGCGACCACCTCAACGGCAAGCTGTTCGTCGACTACCTGTCCACGCTCAAGCGTGACCGGATCAAGAAGAAGCTGGAAAAGCAGCATCGCCAGCAGGCTTGATGACCGTCTTGCAAAGGCTTGCCACGGCAAGCCTTTTTCTTTTCCGCATGTTTAACATCGAGAATTCCCATGACTGAGCCACTGCGCATCGTCTTTGCCGGCACCCCCGAATTCGCCGCCGAACACCTCAAGGCCCTGCTCGACAGCCCTCACCAGATTGTCGCGGTCTACACCCAGCCGGACCGTCCGGCGGGGCGCGGGCAGAAGCTGATGCCAAGCCCGGTCAAACAGCTGGCCCTGGAGCACCAGATCCCGGTGCTGCAACCGCCCACGCTACGCAATGCCGAGGCCCAGGCCGAACTGGCGGCGCTCAAGCCGGACCTGATGGTGGTGGTGGCCTACGGCCTGATCCTGCCTCAAGTGGTGCTGGATATTCCGCGCCTGGGCTGCATCAACAGCCACGCCTCCCTGCTGCCGCGCTGGCGCGGTGCCGCGCCGATCCAGCGCGCCGTAGAAGCCGGTGACGACGCCAGCGGCGTGACCGTGATGCGCATGGAAGCCGGCCTGGACACCGGGCCGATGCTGCTCAAGGTCAGCACACCGATCAGCGCCCAGGACACCGGCGGCAGCCTGCACGACCGTCTGGCAGAACTGGGCCCGACCGCGGTGCTGCAAGCCATCGAAGGCCTCGCCGCCGGCACCCTGGAAGGCGAAATCCAGGACGACAGCCTGGCGACCTACGCCCACAAGCTGAACAAGGATGAAGCGCGCATCGACTGGAATCGCCCGGCCGTGGAGCTGGAGCTCCTGGTCCGGGCCTTCAATCCCTGGCCGATCTGCCACAGCACCCTCAATGGCGAAGCCCTGAAAGTCCTGGCAGCCACCCTGGCCGAAGGCCGTGGCGCCCCGGGCGAGATCCTCGGCGCCAGCAAGGACGGCCTGATCGTCGCCTGCGGTGAACAGGCGCTGTGCCTGACCCGCCTGCAACTGCCCGGGGGCAAGGCGCTGAACTTCAGCGACCTGTTCAACAGCCGCCGCGAGAAATTCGCCATCGGCACCGTCCTCGGCCAGACGGCGGACGCCCAATGAACCCGCGCCTGGCCGCCGCCAAGGCCCTGACCGCGGTCCTCAACGGCAAGGCCTCGCTCAACAGCTCGCTGCCGGTCCAGCTGGACAAGGTCGAGGTCCGGGACCGCGGCTTCACCCAGGACCTGGCGTTCGGCACCGCACGCTGGCAGCCGCGGTTGTCGGCGCTGGCGGCCAAGCTGCTGCAGAAGCCGTTCAAGGCCGCCGATGCCGATGTCGAGGCGCTGCTGCTGGTGGGTCTCTATCAGTTGCTCTACACCCGGGTGCCGGCCCACGCCGCCATCGGCGAAACCGTGGGCTGCGCCGACAAGTTGAAAAAGCCCTGGGCCAAGGCTCTGCTCAACGCCGTGCTGCGCCGCGCCCAGCGTGAAAGCGAGGCCCTGTTGGCCGAGCTGGAACATGATCCGGTGGTGCGCACCGCCCACCCACGCTGGCTGCAGAAGTCCCTCAAGGCCTTCTGGCCCGAGCAATGGGAAGCCATCTGCGCCGCCAACAACGCTCACCCGCCGATGATCCTGCGGGTCAATCGCCGTCATCACTCCCGGGATGCCTACCTGAAGCTGTTGAGCCAAGCGGGGGTTGCGGCCAAGGCCTGCGTCTACAGCCAGGACGGCATCGTCCTCGACGAAGCCGGTGATGTGCGCAGCCTGCCGGGCTTTGCCGAAGGCTGGGTCAGCGTCCAGGACGAAGCCGCTCAACTGGCTGCCGATCTGCTGGAACTGGCCCCGGGGCATCGGGTGCTGGATGCCTGCTGCGCCCCGGGCGGCAAGACCTGCCACATCCTCGAAGTGCAGCCGCAATTGGCTGGCGTGGTGGCGGTGGACCTGGAAGCCAAGCGCCTGGTGCGAGTGCGAGAAAACCTCGACCGCCTGGGGCTCGATGCCCAGCTGATTGCCGCCGACGGCCGGGATACCCAGGCCTGGTGGGACGGCCAGCCGTTCCAGCGCATCCTGCTGGACGCTCCCTGCTCGGCCACCGGGGTGATTCGTCGCCACCCGGATATCAAACTCACTCGCCAAGCCGAAGACATCGCCGCCCTGGCGCAATTGCAAGGCGAACTGCTGGACGCCCTGTGGCAGACCCTGGAAGTGGGCGGCATCCTGCTCTACGCCACCTGCTCGACCCTGCCCACCGAGAACACCGAAGTGATCGAGGCCTTCCTGTCCCGCACCCCGGGAGCTCGTGAGTTGGACATCGGCGGCCAACTGGGGCAGCCTGCGGCCGGCCTCAAGCAGCCCCACGGACGCCAGTTGCTGGCGCAAGAGGGCGGCCACGACGGCTTCTATTACGCCAAACTGATCAAGATCGCCGCAGCTCGCGGCTAAACGGTTTTAAGGGAGTGACTGGATGAAAATCATCATCCTCGGCGCCGGGCAAGTGGGTGGCACGCTGGCGGAACACCTGGCCAGCGAAGCCAACGACATCACCGTGGTCGACACCGACGGCGAACGCCTGCGCGACCTCGGCGACCGCCTGGACATCCGCACCGTGCAGGGCCGCGCCTCGTTCCCGACGGTATTGCGCCAGGCCGGCGCCGACGACGCCGACATGCTGGTGGCGGTGACCAACAGCGACGAAACCAACATGGTTGCCTGCCAGGTCGCCCACACCCTGTTCCACACCCCGACCAAGATCGCCCGGGTGCGCGAAGCCGCCTACCTGACCCGCGCCGGGCTGTTCGACAACGACGCGATCCCGGTGGACGTGCTGATCAGCCCCGAGCAGGTGGTGACCAACTACATCAAGCGTTTGATCGAACACCCCGGCGCCCTGCAGGTGATCGACTTCGCCGAAGGCAAGGCACAACTGGTGGCGGTCAAGGCCTATTACGGCGGTCCGCTGGTGGGCCAGCAACTGCGCCAGTTGCGCGAGCACATGCCCAATGTCGATACCCGGGTGGCGGCGATCTTCCGTCGCGACCGGCCGATCATGCCCAAGGGCGATACGGTGATCGAGGCCGACGACGAAGTGTTCTTCATCGCTGCCAAGGCCCACATCCGCGCGGTGATGAGCGAGATGCGCCGCCTGGAAGAGTCCTACAAGCGCATCGTCATCGCCGGTGGCGGGCAGATCGGCGAGCGCCTGGCCGAGGCCATCGAAAGCCGCTATCAGGTGAAGATCATCGAGATGAACCCGGCCCGCTGCCGCTACCTGTCCGACACCCTGGACAGCACCGTGGTGCTGCAGGGCAGCGCCTCGGACCGCGATCTGCTGCTGGAAGAGAACATCGCCGACGCCGATATCTTCCTGGCCCTGACCAACGACGACGAGGCCAACATCATGTCCTCGCTGCTGGCCAAGCGCCTGGGGGCGAAGAAGGTCATGACCATCATCAACAACCCGGCCTATGTCGACCTGATCCAGGGCGGCGATATCGACATTGCCATCAGCCCGCAACTGGCCACCATCGGCACCCTGCTGGCCCACGTGCGCCGCGGCGATATCGTCAGCGTGCACTCCCTGCGCCGTGGCGCGGCGGAAGCCATCGAGGCCATCGCCCACGGCGACGCCAAGTCGAGCAAGGTGATCGGCCGCGCCATCGAGAGCATCGGCTTGCCGCCGGGCACCACCATCGGCGCGATCATTCGCGATGAAGAAGTGCTGATCGCCCACGACGACACGGTGATCGAAGCCGGCGACCATGTGATCCTGTTCCTTGTGGATAAAAAGCACATTCGCGACGTGGAGAAACTGTTCCACGTCGGCCTGAGCTTCTTCTGATCAACCACTGTGTAGCCGCTGCCGCAGGCTGCGATCAACTGCGCCGCAGGCGCTGCCCTTGCGCAGCCTGCGGCAGCGGCTACATGAGCCCACAGGAGTGACAACGATGCTTGAATCGCTGGAAAAAATGCTCGCCAAGGGTGTGGATAACGCCTTGCTGCGCTTTGGCCTGGGCAAGGGCTATCTGGACCAGGGCGATTTCGCCAAGGCCGCCGAGCACCTGCAGCACTGTGTGAGTTTCGATCCCAAGTATTCGGCGGCCTGGAAGCTGCTGGGCAAGGCCTGCCAGGGACAGGGCGACCTGGCGGCGGCGCGTCAGGCCTGGGAACAGGGCCTGGAAGCGGCCCGGGGGCATGGCGACAAACAGGCAGAAAAGGAAATGACCGTGTTCCTGAAAAAACTCGATCGCCAGTCTCAAGGCTGACCCCTATCCCCTGTAGCCGCTGCCGAAGGCTGCGAACGGCCCGCAGGGACGCAAATATCTTGAGACGACACAGGTTCGGCTGGAGATCGCCAAGCAAGGCCCTTCGGTCCTTTTCCCAGCCTCGCGGGCTCGGCAGCGGCTACAGGACGATGTCACAGGTAGCGCAGGGCGATCCCTTCCGCGTCCGCCTGGACCACTTCCATGCGCACCCTGGGCGCCGCCGCCGGCAAGCCCTGCACCTGGCCATAGACCACCGCGCCCTTGGGCAACTGCGCCAGGACCGGGCTTTGCACATAGACGCCACTGGCAGACAGGTTGCGAGTCTGCCCCAGGCATTCGCCAATGCTCTCGTGGGAAATCTTGATGCGAAACGACTTGCGGTGCTCGGACATCTTCTGCGCCCTTGTTGTGTGTGCTGTGGATAACGCCCTACGCGAAGTTATCCACAGATCGTGCCAGCTCGGTCAGTACCAGCGTGCCTCACCCGGCGGGCGCTTCTTGAAGCGTTTCATGCTCCACATGTACTGGCTCGGGTAAGCCCCGACATAGCGTTCGACCACCTTGCTCATGGCCGCACAGGAGGTTTCGGTGTCGGTGCTGTACATGTCGTCCGGGGCCGCTTCGAGGATCACCTTGTAGCCCGAACCATCCGGCAGGCGCAGGGCGTGAAGGAACACCCCCACGGCCTTGCCGCCGGCCAGCATGTTCGGCACGAACTTGCTGGTCAGCGCCTGGGTGGCGAAGAAGGGCACGAAGATCCCGGCGGATTCGGCCGGTTCCGGGTCGGCGGGAATGCCCACCGCACCGCCTTTGCGCACTTCCTTGATGACGCTGAGGATGCCTTCCTTGGTGGAGGCGGCCACGCGGTTGCCCAGTTGCACCCGCTGCTTGCGCAGCAGCTCGTCCACGGCCTTGAGCTTGGGCGGACGATAGAAAATGATCGGTTTGCACTGGCTGCAATAGAAGTGGTTGAGCACTTCCCAGTTGCCCAGGTGGCTGGTGATGCCGACCACGCCCTTGCCCGAGGCCAGGGCGTCCTTGAGTACGTCCAGGCCCTCGACCTCCCGCACCAGAGCAATGGAGCGCTCCGCCGGCCAGATCCAGGCGCAAGCGCTTTCGGTCAGGGACTTGCCGATGTCTTTCAGGCTCTGTCCCACCAGACGCTCGCGCTCGGCGGGGTCCATCTGTGGAAAACATTTGGCCAGGTTGATGCGCACCACGTCGCGGGAGCGATTGGGGGTCTTCCACATGATCCAGCCGATGGCCGCGCCGACCGCCTGCACCGCGCGCCAGGGCAGCAGGGCAAACAACCGCAGAGCGCCCACCAGCAGGGCGCCTTTGAACTTATCCACAAATGACTCCTGATCTGTCGGTCTGAAGCGTGTCGCGAGCCGGCTATTCTAACCGCGCGTTGGATAGGATGGCGTAACGATCACAGTCGCGGGTGTGATCCATGACCATGCCCGAAGCCTGCATCAGCGCGTAGCAGATGGTCGGGCCGACGAAGGTGAAACCGGCTTTCTGCAGGCCGCGGCTCATGGCTTCGGCCTCCGGGGTCACCGCCGGCACTTCGCTGCGGTCCCGGAAATGATTGATCTTGGGCACACCACCGACGAAGGACCAGAGAAAGGCCACCGGGTCTTCCAGCTCCAGCCAGGCCTGGGCATTGCGCCGGGCGGCGTTGAGCTTGAGGCGGTTGCGGATGATGCCAGGGTCCTGCATCAGGTCCTCGATCTCGGCGTCGCTCATCTGCGCCACGCGCTGCACATCGAAGCCGAACAGCACCTGGCGATAGCGCTCGCGCTTCTTCAGCACGGTGATCCAGGACAGCCCGGCCTGGAACCCTTCGAGCAATAACAACTCGAACAGACGCTGCCCATCGCGCAGCGGCACGCCCCACTCCTGATCGTGATAAGCCATGTACAGCGGATCGTCGGAACACCAAAAGCAGCGTGGCATAAGGCTCCAGGGGGCGTGCGCAGGACTGAATCGGGTATACTCCCGCTCCTTAAATCGCAGCCCAAGTAACAGGTGAATTTCGTGAGCCAGCCTACGCCAGCCGTGCGTACCTTCCAAGACTTGATCCTCGCCCTCCAGCAATACTGGGCCGAGCAAGGTTGTGTGGTACTTCAGCCCTACGATATGGAAGTAGGCGCCGGCACTTTCCACACCGCCACATTCCTGCGGGCCATTGGCCCGGAAACCTGGAACGCCGCTTATGTGCAGCCCAGTCGTCGCCCGACTGACGGCCGCTACGGCGAAAACCCCAACCGCCTGCAGCACTACTATCAGTTCCAGGTGGTCTTGAAGCCCAACCCGGAGAACTTCCAGGAGCTGTACCTGGGTTCCCTGAAGCACGTGGGCCTGGACCCGCTGGTGCACGACATCCGTTTCGTCGAGGACAACTGGGAATCGCCGACCCTGGGCGCCTGGGGCCTGGGCTGGGAAGTCTGGCTCAACGGCATGGAAGTGACTCAGTTCACCTACTTCCAGCAGGCCGGTGGCATCGAGTGCTACCCGGTGACCGGCGAGATCACCTACGGCCTGGAACGCCTGGCCATGTACCTGCAGGGCGTGGACTCGGTGTACGACCTGGTCTGGGCCGACGGCCCGTTCGGCAAGGTCACCTATGGCGATGTGTTCCACCAGAACGAAGTGGAGCAGTCGACCTACAACTTTGAACACGCCAACGTCGAGAAGCTGTTCGAACTGTTCGATTTCTACGAAAGCGAGGCCAAGCGCCTGATCGAGCTGGATCAGCCGCTGCCGCTGCCGAGCTATGAAATGGTCCTCAAGGCCTCGCACACCTTCAACCTGCTGGATGCACGCCGGGCGATCTCGGTGACTGCGCGTCAGCAGTACATCCTGCGTGTGCGCACCCTGGCGCGTTCCGTGGCGCAAGCCTACCTGCTGGCTCGCGCCAAGCTGGGCTTCCCCATGGCGACCCCGGACCTGCGTGATGAAGTGTTGGCTAAGTTGGAGGCGGCACAATGAGTGCGCAAGATTTTCTGGTTGAACTGGGCACTGAAGAACTGCCACCCAAAGCCCTGAACACCCTGGCCGAAGCCTTCCTGGCCGGCATCGAGAAAGGCCTGCAGAGCGCCGGCCTGAGCTTTCAGGCCAAGCACGTATACGCCGCGCCACGGCGCCTGGCGGTACTGATCACCCAGCTGGACACCCAGCAGCCGGATCGCAGCATCAACCTCGACGGCCCACCACGCCAGGCCGCGTTCGATGCTGAAGGCAACCCGACCCAGGCGGCCCTGGGTTTTGCCAAGAAGTGCGGCGTCGAACTCAGCGAGATCGACCAGAGCGGCCCGAAACTGCGCTACAGCCAGAGCATCAAGGGCAAGCCGACCGCCAGCCTGCTGCCGACCATCGTCGAAGATTCCCTGAACGACCTGCCGATTCCCAAGCGCATGCGCTGGGCCGCGCGCAAGGAAGAGTTCGTGCGTCCGACCCAATGGCTGGTAATGCTGCTGGGTGACGACGTCATCGACTGCACCATCCTGGCCCAGAAGGCCGGTCGCGACTCCCGTGGTCACCGCTTCCACCACCCGCAAAGCGTGCGCATCACCTCGCCGGCCAACTACCTGGCCGACCTGCGTGCCGCCTACGTGCTGGCCGACGCCAACGAGCGCCGCGAGCTGATCAGCAAGCGCACCGCGGAACTGGCCACCCTGCAGGAAGGCACGGCGATCGTCCCGGCAGACCTGCTGGACGAAGTGACCGCCCTGGTGGAATGGCCTGTGCCGCTGGTGTGCTCGTTCGAGGAACGTTTCCTTGAAGTGCCCCAGGAAGCCCTGATCACCACCATGCAGGACAACCAGAAGTACTTCTGCCTGCTGGACGTGGACGGCAAGCTGCTGCCGCGCTTCATCACCGTGGCCAACATCGAGAGCAAGGACCCGCGCCAGATCATCGAGGGCAACGAGAAAGTCGTGCGCCCACGCCTGACCGACGCCGAGTTCTTCTTCAAGCAGGACAAGAAGCAGAAGCTCGAAGACTTCAACCTGCGCCTGCAGAACGTGGTCTTCCAGGAAAAACTCGGCAGCGTCTACGACAAGGCCGAGCGGATTTCCAAGCTGGCCGCCTTCATTGCCCCGCGCATTGGCGGCGACGCCCAGCGCGCCGCCCGTGCCGGCCTGCTGTCCAAGTGCGACCTGGCCACCGAAATGGTCGGCGAGTTCCCGGAGATGCAAGGCATCGCCGGCTACTACTACGCCCTCAATGACGGCGAGCCGGAAGACGTGGCCCTGGCCCTCAACGAGCAGTACATGCCGCGTGGCGCCGGCGCCGAGCTTCCAAGCACCGTGACCGGTGCCGCCGTGGCCATCGCCGACAAGCTGGACACCCTGGTGGGGATCTTCGGCATCGGCATGCTGCCCACTGGCAGCAAGGACCCCTACGCCCTGCGTCGCGCGGCCCTGGGCGTGCTGCGTATCCTCATCGAGAAGAAGTTCGACCTCGACCTGAACGACGCCGTGGCCTTCGCCGTCAGCGCCTTCGGCAGCAAGGTCAAGGCCGCCGGCCTGGCCGACCAGGTGCTGGAGTTCATCTTCGACCGCCTGCGTGCCCGTTATGAAGACGAAGGCGTGGATGTGGCCACCTACCTGTCGGTACGTGCCCTGAAGCCGGGCTCGGCCCTGGACTTCGACCAGCGCGTGCAAGCCGTGCAGGCCTTCCGCAAGTTGCCGGAAGCCGCCGCCCTGGCCGCGGTGAACAAGCGCGTGTCGAACCTGCTGAGCAAGATCGAAGGCAATGTGCCGACCACCGTCGAAGCCAAGTACTTCGACAACGCCAACGAGTTCTCCCTGTACTCGGCGATCCAGCAGGCGGACCAGGCTGTACAGCCGATGGCCGCAGCGCGTCAGTACAGCGAGACCCTGGCCCGCCTGGCCGCCCTGCGCGAGCCGGTGGACGCCTTCTTCGAGGCGGTGATGGTCAATGCCGAGGACGCCAAGGTGCGGGCCAACCGCTATGCGCTGCTGGCGCGTCTGCGGGGCCTGTTCCTGGGTGTGGCAGACATTTCGGTACTGAGCTGATCAGGTAAGGAACTGCTGTGAAACTGCTGATACTCGACCGTGACGGCGTGATCAATCACGACTCCGATGCCTACATCAAATCGGTGCAGGAGTGGATTCCAATCCCCGGCTCGATCGAAGCCATTACGCAGTTGAGCAAGGCCGGCTGGACGGTGGCGGTCGCCACCAACCAGTCCGGCATCGCTCGCGGCTACTACGACCTGGCCACCCTCGACGCCATGCATGCGCGCCTGCGCGAGCTGGTGGCGGAGCAGGGCGGCGAGGTCGGGCTGATCGTCTATTGTCCCCACGGCCCCGACGAAGGGTGCGCCTGTCGCAAACCGAAACCGGGCATGCTGCGGACCATTGCCGAGCATTACCAGGCAGAACTGACAGGTCTATGGTTTGTCGGTGACAGTCTCGGTGACCTGGAGGCCGCAAAAGCCGTCGACTCTCAGCCAGTATTGGTAAAGACCGGGAAAGGCGAAAAGACCCTGGGGAAAACCCTGCCGGTAGGCACCTTGATTTTTGACGACCTGGCGGCCGTTGCCGCTGAACTTATCCACAATTAGGCCCCTTCTGGCATCCTGACCAAGGACTGTTCGGGAGAGCGCTTTTTAACAGGCGGGCATGCCCGCAATGGTAAATGCCGCTATGTCGATCCTGCAGGCCATCAGAACCTTCTTCTTTTACCTGCTGTTGGGCACCAGTTCCTTGCTGTGGTGCTCCCTGAGCTTTTTTATCGCGCCGTTCCTGCCCTTCAAGGCGCGCTACCGCTTTATCAACGTCTACTGGTGTCGCTGCGCGCTGTGGCTGACCAAGGTATTTCTGAACATTCGCGTGGAAGTGAAGGGCGCGGAAAACGTCCCCGAGCGGCCCTGCGTGATCGTCTCCAATCACCAGAGCACCTGGGAGACCTTCTTCCTCTCGGCCTACTTCGAGCCTCTGAGCCAGGTCCTCAAGCGTGAGTTGCTGTATGTGCCGTTCTTCGGCTGGGCCATGGCCATGCTGCGCCCCATCGCCATCGACCGCGACAACCCCAAGGCGGCCCTCAAGCAAGTGGCGAGCAAGGGCGACGAACTGCTCAAGGACAATGTCTGGGTGCTGATCTTTCCGGAAGGCACTCGCGTGCCCTATGGCACCGTCGGCAAGTTCTCCCGCAGTGGCAGTGCCCTGGCGGTAAACGCCGACCTGCCGGTGCTGCCAGTGGCCCACAACGCCGGCAAGTTCTGGCCGAAGACCGGTTGGGCCAAGCGGCCCGGTACCATCACCGTGACCATTGGCGCGCCGATGTACGCCGAAGGCAGCGGCCCACGCGCCATCGCCGAGCTCAACGACCGGGTTGCCGCCTGGAATGAACAGGCCCAGCGAGATATGGGCTCATTGCCACCATTGGCGACTTCCACGGATAAGGTTGCTGTATGAGCTTCTGTGGATAACCTGTGTACGACTATTCGTACAACGGCTGAAATCGACCTATAAATCACTGATTTATATGTATATTTCCCAAGCTCATAAAATGTGGAAAAACGTGCATAAGTTTTACCGCAGCCAAAAAAACCGGCCTTGATGCCGGTTTTTTTTTGCCTGGAATATCCCCGCGCCCTTATTCCTCCAACAAGGGCAGCTCAAGGATGAAACAGGAACCCTGGCCCACCTCGCTGCGGCAGCTGATCCGCCCTTGATGCCGGTCCACCACCGCCTTGACCATGGACAGTCCCAGGCCCAGGCCGTCGATGCCCTTGGCCGAGGCAAACCGCTGGTACTGACCAAACAACAGGGGCAGTTCCTGGGCCGCAATGCCCCGGCCCTGGTCGATGATTTCGCAACGCAGCCAGCCCTCGGCACAGCTCACCCGAACATTGACGGTGGAATTCGCCGGGCTGTACTTGATGGCGTTTTCCAGCAGATTGAACAGGGCCCGGGTCAGCAGCGGCTGATCCGCCAGGATCATGCTCTCGCCATCCTCATCCAGGTCGTGCACCAGGTGGATATGCTTCAACTGGGCCAGGGTCGTGGCCTGGTCGAAGGCGTCCAGGACCAGCATGGCAAACATGCTCGGCGCAAACTGATAGGCCTCCGACTCGGCCTTGGCCAATTGCACGAATGCCTCGGTCAGCCCCAGGGCTCGACGCACCTGCTGCTCGATCTGGCTGTAGACCTGCCTGGGCGGCGATGGCTGGCGGCTCTGCACGTCCAGCAGCGCAAGGATCGCCGAATGGGGCGCGCGCAGGTCATGGGAAAGAAAACGCAGCAATACGCCCCGTTGCTGTTCGGCGTCCCGCTCGACGCTGAGGTCGGTGAGGCTCAACAACCAACCGATGGCGTTGTCACTGTCCACCGGCAGCAGCGGCGCCAGTTCCATGCGCAGGCTGCGTTGCTGAATGTCGCGAAACTCCAGCGCCGTCAGTTGCTCAAGCCTGGGATAGTGCGCAGGTTCCGTCAGGCCCGGATAGCCCAGGGCGGCCAATTGCGCGATCAAGGGCTGCCCGACCAGTGAGTGGGCGAATACTTCCCGGGCATTGCGATTGGCCAGCAGAATCTTGCCGTCCGGGTCGCTGATCAGGGTCGCCACCGGCAAGTACTCCAAGCCGTCGGCGATAAAGCGCCGGGTATCCCGGGTCCGGCTCAGGGCCTGTTCCAGGGCGACGATCTGCCCTTGCAGCACATCACCGGCGGGGGTCTGGCCACGACGGCGCTCCGGCAACACCTTGGGCTCGTTGTCCAGGCGCTCCAGCTCCCAACCGAAATAGGCCAGGATCACGCTGAGCCGACGCCAGTTCCAGATCAGGTACGCCAGCAGCATGCCCAGCAGGCTGGCCACCGGCGACCACCAGTAGCCCAAGCGCAGCATCAGCACCGATCCCAACAGGGCCAGGCCCATGCAGCCCAGGGTTATCCACAAGGCGTGGCGCGGACGCCACAGCAACAATCCGAGCAAGGCTGCGGTCAGGGCCATGGACCACAGCATCCCCGGCCACTGGCCCAGGGCGACGATGCTGCGATGCTGCAACAGGCCATTGAGCAGGTTGGCCTGGATCTCCACGCCCGGGGTGGTGCCCTGGCTGCCGGATTGCGGGGTGACATAACGGTCGCCCAGCCCCGGTGCGGTGGACCCCACCAGGATCAGCCGGTCACGCAGCAACTCTGCAGGCACCTCGCCACGCAGCACGCTGACATAGGGCACGCTGGGAAAGCCCGCCGCCTTATCGATAAAGGCAATACGTACCGGGTTGGCTCGCAGCCAGCCCCTGCTGATCTGCGCAGTCGCGGGGCCCGGCATCAGCGACGACAGCGGATCGGCTTCGGTGAGCTGATAGAGCAACCAGGTCAGTTGCGCCCGCGGCGCCTGCTGCGGACCTTCGCGCAGGTAGACACTGCGCACGGTGCCGTCGGCATCCGCTTCTGCGTTGATATGCCCGAGCCCCCGAGCACAGTGGCGCAGCACCGGCACCGGAGGGATCTCCTCCAGGTCCTGGCCATAGCGAGCAACCCCCTCGCGCAGCACCGGCAGGAACACCGTGCCGGAGCGACACAGGGCGGCGGCCAACTGCGTGTCGTTTTCTACAGTGCTGCCGGGTTCGCTGAGGATCACATCGAACAGCACGCCTTTGACCTTGGCGTCCGTCAGCCGGTCCAGCAACTGTCCATGGAGCGCCCGTGGCCAGGGCCAGCGTCCCAGTTGCTGCAGGCTGTAGTCGTCGATGGTCACCAACAGAATGCGCGGGTCTACCGGCAGCGGGGTAAAACGTCGCAGGTTGTCATAGAACAGGTTGTTCAAAGCCAGGCCGTGGCTCAGGGACAGTAAGGCAGTCAGGGGCAGAAGAATCAGGCCAACCCACAACCATTCACGTACCAGGCGGCGAAACAGGCGCTGGGCCTGGGTCGGTTCACGGCCGTTGGCCCTTTGCTTCCAGAGACTCATCGGCGGCCCGCCGACGGGTTATTGAACACGAGTGGTCCTGGGGTAGTAGAAGATGTCATAGACCCCGGTTTCTCCTTCCAGGCCATGCTCGTCGAACGCCGAGAGCCGTACATGATAGAAAAACGCCTTCAGGCCAGTGAAGTTCACTTCCGGGGTGCTGGAGAACTGTTCTTGCTTGATGTTGAGGAAACCCTTGTCGGTGGCCACCTGTGCCCGATAGCGACGGGCACCCGGCAAAGGTTGCAGGATCAGCTGCCAGACGGGCAGGGCGCCGGTTTGTCCGGCCTGCCCCAGCAGCCGGGGCGCGGCCAGCAGTTCCACCGGTTTGAGCTCGCCCTGCTTCTGAATGCGCAAACCCTGGCGCGCCATGACCTGGACTTCCCCTGGCCGCGGACCTGCAGGTTTATCCACAACGCGCTTGCCGGAACGTCGAGCAGCCTTGCTCGGCGGCTCGTCTTCGCGGCTCACCGCCACCTGGCCGTTGAGCACCTCCACCAGGGATTGCTGATCGTCATTACGCACCCGGAAATGAGTCCCTCGTACCCCCAACACGCCCACGGGGGTCACGATCTGGAAGCGGTCGTGGTCGCTGTTGCGCTTGATCACATAGGACTCGATCTGGCCCTGTTCCAGGACCACCTGAGGAATGCTGTATTGCGTATTGAGTTGCAGGGTGATCTGGGAACTGGAGGGCAACACCACTCGCGAACCATCTCCAAGGGACAGGCTGACGAAAGCCGATGGCGAAGTTTTCACCCCTTCTTTCTCATCGATGCTCATGCCTTCTTCCAGGGCCACCTCGCGGCCCTTGGCATCCAGTTTCCAGGCATCACCCGTCAGATGCTCGACGGTAGCCGGCAAGGGCTGGCCACGGCATTGCTGGTTGTCATCTATATAGGGAAGGCGTTGCGGGGCAGCCTGCACGGCGCACGATGGCAGGATCAGACCCGCTAGCAGCAATGCGGCGCACGCCACCTGCAACCGGCCAATGGACGGAGAAGGGCAGAGGTCATTCATGAATATGCTTTGAGCCTTTGGGAAAACCACGGCGAAATCCTACGCACCATACCTGAGGCAGCGCGTGGGCAGAAAGCCGGACGCTGCGCGGCGTCGCCCAAAGGAGAGAGGACGAGTCGGAACCGGGAGGGAAGCGCACAGGGAGCGAAGAAAGTGACACGTCCCTGTGTCGGAACCGAGGCGACAGGTCGCCCGGCCCAAAGTCCTGAGGAGGCACTCCCTGTATTCCCCTTCAACGACGCACGCAAGCGCGCGTTGTGCCGCCAGCCTGGCGGTTGACACTCCCTGTGTCGGAGCACTTCCAGGTGCCCCCGTGTGCCACTCAGCGAGGAGCAATGTAACGCTGGCCGAGAGGCTGCGACGGATTTGCAATATTTGTTCAGAATCATCGCCCCGCCTGCTAAAAGACCCAGCGTGGTGCAGGTGCCTGCCAATCCGCAGGCAGGGCTGTTCTGCCCAGTACCGGTTCGGCATCCAGGGTCAGGCGGGTTTCATGGCTGTCGGGCGAGGCCAGTGTCGAGTAAACCTCGGCCTTGGCCGCCTCACAGCAGGAAGCGGATGGCGACGGCAAGACGTTGGCACTGATCCCCAGATAAGCCGCCAGCATCAAACTGACCAGGCGCAGCGGATCATCGCCGCTGAACATTCTGACCAACGCGACCTGGCCTTTGCTGAACATGTTCCCCATGGTTCTTTTCCTTGCTTGAGCGAGCCGGTATCGTGCTGCTGCGATAGCCCCCCAGGCACCCGTGCTCCAGGTGCCTTACCGGCTATTTGATATCAGCGTACCGAGGGAGCAGGGGCTCAAGAGCAATTCGCCATAATTGTTCAGAATCAGCCAAGGCACCTAAACTTCCCCCAGCCTGAAGCCGCTGGATCTGCGTCTCAGGTGCTCTTCGAACCATAAGGAACTGCCTGGCATGCGTGTCGCGATACTGGATGACGAACCCGCAGAACTGGCACGGGTGGAACAGACACTGCGAGAAATTCCCGGCCCCGGTGAAGCCGCCTGGTCCCTGCATCGCTTCGAACGGGGCGAAGACCTGCTACGCCAACTGCGGCGGGAAACCTTCGACCTGCTGATTCTCGACTGGCAAGTGCCGGACCTCAGCGGCCTGTCGTTGCTGCGCTGGACCCGCGAGCACATGGACTCGCCTCCGGCGGCCATCATGCTCACCAGCCGTGATGCCGAGAGCGATATCGTCCAGGCCCTGAACACCGGCGCCGATGACTACCTGAGCAAGCCTTTTCGTCCCAACGAACTCAAGGCCCGGGTCAATGCGGTGCTGCGCCGCCACGGCCTGCAGCGCAGCAACAGCGAGGAGGTCCTGACCTTCAATGACTTGAGTTTCGATGACGCCGAACTGACCGTCACCCGCGCCGGTGCCCCCATCAGCCTGACCGAGCGCGAGTACCGCCTGGCCCGCTGCCTGTTCGCCAACCTGGGCCGGCCGCTGTCCCGGGAGTACCTGTACGAACGGTTCTGGACCCACGAGGAAATCATTTCCTCGCGGCCCCTGGATACCCACATCTACCGTCTGCGCAACAAGCTCGGACTGACCGCGGACCGTGGCTGGCAGTTGCTGACGATCTACGGTTACGGCTACCGGCTGGAAAGTGTCGCGTCGCCTGACGAGCAGGGCAACTGACTGCTTGCCGTCAAAAGCGGCTTGAAATCACTGCGGGTCCTGCCAGACATCTTCATAGCCGGCGCGGTCGATGATGAAACGCGTCCCGCTCGGCAGATACAGGTAATCGATCACCTCCGGCAACAGCTCGGGCAGGTGCTCGGCGCACAGCGGCTGGTAGAAATCCACGGCTGTGGAATGTTCGCCGCAGTGGATAAACCAACTGATCGTGCCGTTCTCCGGCAACTCGACCCGGGTGCCATAGATGGGCGACTGCGCCAGGGAACCGGTGGCCAGTGCAATCATCGGCTCCGGTGCCTGGGGGGCTAGATCGTAGCGCTCACAGATAAGCTGCTGTCTTTCGTTCATTGCTCCAGCCACCAATTGAGCAAGGTCTCGTCATCGGAGTCATCGAGGTTTTTATAGATGTTGGCGTAGTACCACTCGATGCCCGTGGTCTCGCGGAAACGGTTGAAGAGCCGGGCGATGTTGTCCATGCCGTTTCGCGCCGGCACCGACAATGTCAGATTGCCCTTATAGCGCCCGTCGAGCATGCCGCCCAATTCGCTCGCCACATCCGCCGCCAGGGCAACGATGTGTTCTTCAGGAATGTGATCCGCATAAATGTGGATGCAGAAGTTGCCGCCTCGCTTGAGCACCACGGCGGGGGCCTGGGGGTCCTTGATCGAAATGATGTCGCCCTTGGCCAGGTTCAGTGTCAGCCCCGGTGAGTAGAGAATCTCGTAACTGTCCTCATCGAGCCGCCGTACATGCAGCGGCTCATAGACCGGGCCGTGGCTGTTCTGCCCCGCAACAACCCGGATCGATATTTCCTGGTTTTCATCATCCATAACAAATTTCCGAGCGATTGCTGTTTTTAAGAAGAGTGAAAAGAACCGAGCCAGGCTCAGCCGCGTAGCGGGGTCGACTGCTCGATGAACACCGCTCCAAGCGCCTGTTCGATGGCCGGATCGTCTTGCAGCTCAGGTGCCAGCCGCAGCACCAGCCGATCCAGGCCCGCACACCAGGTGACGGAGCTGTCCATGCTGAAAATGATGCGCTCCTGTTCGATACGCACTTGCGCAACCCCGCCATAGCCGGAGAGGGCAGGGCTGGAGATTTCCAGGTGGTAGGTGTCCTGGCCCAGGACGGCGTCTTGTTCGTCGCATTCGGTACTGCGTTGCAACAACAGGTAGTGCTCGGGCTCGTCGGCTGTATCGGCAAAAGCCACAAGCCAGACATCGTCCTCCAGGGTTGCGCTGAAATAACTGGCAGGCCATTCAACGGTCATGCTTGAACCTCAAGTGAAGCCAGCGACAAGCACTCGCTCATGCGCGCAGGATCAATGTCCCCGTGCTGCAAACAGGCATCTTCATAAGCGATATGTTGGTCGTCGGTGATGGCAGACAGGTAGTGGTCGATGGCGCAAAAACTGACCTCGGACGCGATATCCACGGTGAACAGCGACAGGCCCGGGGTAAGCATGCACCGGGCGCCAAGGCTGCGCAGGTGCTGCACAATGCTCGAGCGCTCCGACTCGCGCTCGGCAAAAACCCGCAGCGTCGAGTGCCCGGATTGCCGTACCACACCAGTCGCGATCAACTCGTGGGCATCGGCGCGAGTCAGCACCCAGTCCCCCTTGCTCACGCCGTAGAGATAGCAGGGCGTGTTATCCAACTCATAGGCACCTGCGCCGCGTTGAATGCCCCACATCGATTCATACCCCACCGGTGGGTAACCGTCGGCGTCGACGGTGAGCTTGAAAATGATCTTGTGAAACTGTGCTGTCGAGGTGTCCATTCCATCTCACCGAGGCGCCGCCATGGGCCTCACAAACTGCCCGTAAAAGAAGTTTTCCTCGAAGGAAAATATGACCTCTGCGCTATTCGGCATGGCCAGGGCCGTATTCTCATCGGACGGATAGAAAAAGTCGTCCCAGCATTTTATAAAAATATCCCTGGACACCCGCGCTGCGCAGCACCTGAACCTCAGTAAGGATGGGCCCGCTGACGAGGCACTATCTGATGGATCAACAGGGCGGTATCGGGCGTGGGTTGGTAGCGAAATGTCGATACCTCGCTGTGCGGCGACAGCAGTTGAAGGCGCAGACAAGCCTGTGGATCAAACCAGTCGACCCCATCAAACAGCACCAGCACGTCGCTTGACCAATCAATACTCAACCGCTCGATCGGGGTCAGTGAACCAAGCTCAAGCCGCTCAAGCTGCGCCAGCACCTCGGCCTCAGAAGGGGCGCAAATCCATCGGATAATCAGCAACGCGTCGTCTGCCGTGGCAATCGCCGTGTCCAAAGGCTCGTCACCCAGGACAAGAATATCGCCATCGACACCCTCCAGCCGGCCGGCATAGTCATCAATCTGACACGCCCTGTGGTAATCCGAGGGATGGCCGTCGAGGCCACGCCACATACCTGCCAAGCCGTCACCTATCACCACCAAGGGGCCACCGGAACTGGACAGCCATGGAGAAATCTTGAATCGACTCATAGGCTCCTTGCCTTCCTGTTGAGCAGAACAGCTACATGATCCACAGACAACACCGTGATGTCCGCGCAAAAAAAAGCCAACGCTAGGCGTTGGCTTTTTAGGTGCCGCCGCGGATCAGAAGTCCAGGTTGGACACCGCCAGGGCGTTGCTTTCGATGAAGTCGCGACGTGGCTCGACCGCATCACCCATCAGGGTGTTGAAGATCTGGTCGGCGCCGATGGCGTCTTCGATGGTCACCTTGAGCATGCGGCGCATGCTTGGGTCCATGGTGGTTTCCCACAGTTGGTCAGGGTTCATCTCGCCCAGACCTTTGTATCGCTGGATGGTGTGGCGCTTGGTGCTTTCCGCCATCAGCCAGTCCAGGGCTTCCTTGAACTCGGTGACCGCTTTCTTGCGCTCGCCACGCTGCACATACGCGCCTTCGTCCAGCAGGGTGCTCAGTTGAGCGCCGAGGGAGACGACAGTCTTGTAGTCGTTGCTGCCGAAGAAGTCGCGGTTGAAGGTGACGTAGTTGGACAGGCCGTGGGAGATCAGCTCGACCTCAGGCAGCCAGACATTACGCTCACGGTCTTCCCGTAGACTGGCCTTGTAGACCAGGCCCGACTTCTCGGAGGTGCGCAGGCGGGCGTCGTACTTGGCCAGCCAATCCTGCATGGCGGCGTGATCGGACAGTTGCTCCATGGTCACGGCCGGCAGGTAGATGAAGTGCTCGGTCAGTTCCTGCGGGTACAGGCGCGACAGGCGCTTGAGGGTCTTCATCACCATGCGGAAATCGTTGACCAGGCGCTCCAGCGCCTCGCCGGAGATCCCCGGAGCTTCGTCGTTCAGGTGCAGGCTGGCATCTTCCAGGGCCGACTGGGTCATGTAGTCTTCCATGGCCTCGTCGTCTTTGATGTATTGCTCTTGCTTGCCTTTCTTGACCTTGTACAGCGGCGGCTGGGCGATGTAGATGTAGCCGCGCTCGATCAGCTCCGGCAACTGACGGAAGAAGAAGGTCAGCAGCAGGGTACGGATGTGCGAACCGTCAACGTCAGCATCGGTCATGATGATGATGTTGTGATAACGCAGCTTGTCGATGTTGTACTCTTCGCGGCCGATGCCGCAGCCCAGCGCGGTGATCAAGGTGCCGACCTCTTGCGAGGAGATCATCTTGTCAAAGCGCGCCTTCTCGACGTTGAGGATCTTGCCCTTGAGCGGCAGGATCGCCTGGGTCTTGCGGTTGCGTCCCTGCTTGGCGGAACCGCCAGCAGAGTCACCCTCCACCAGGTAGAGTTCGGACAGGGCAGGGTCCTTTTCCTGGCAGTCAGCCAGTTTGCCCGGCAGGCCGGCGATATCCAGCGCGCCTTTACGACGGGTCATTTCACGGGCTTTACGCGCCGCTTCACGAGCACGAGCAGCGTCGATCATCTTGCCCACCACCAACTTGGCTTCGTTGGGGTTTTCCAGCAGGAAGTCGGAGAAGTACTTGCCCATTTCCTGTTCGACAGCGGTCTTCACTTCGGAAGACACCAGCTTGTCCTTGGTCTGGGAGCTGAACTTAGGGTCCGGCACCTTCACCGAGATGATCGCGGTCAGGCCTTCACGAGCATCGTCACCGGTGGTGGCAACCTTGTGCTTCTTGGCCAGGCCTTCAGCTTCGATGTAGGTATTCAGGTTACGCGTCAGGGCCGAACGGAAGCCCACCAGGTGGGTGCCGCCGTCGCGCTGAGGAATGTTGTTGGTGAAGCACAACAGGTTCTCGTTGAAGCTGTCGTTCCACTGCAGGGCGATTTCCACGCCGATGCCGTCTTCACGCTGGACGTTGAAGTGGAACACCTGGTTGACCGCTGTCTTGTTGGTGTTCAGGTATTCAACGAACGCCCGCAGGCCACCTTCGTACTTGAACAGCTCTTCCTTGCCGCTGCGCTCATCCTTGAGGATGATGCCGACACCGGAGTTGAGGAAGGACAGTTCACGAATCCGCTTGGCCAGGACGTCCCAGCTGAAGTGGATGTTCTTGAAGGTTTCAGCCGAAGGCTTGAAGTGGATCTGGGTACCGGTGGTTTCGCTGTCGCCAACGATCTTCATCCGCTCTTGCGGAACACCGTGGACATAGGTCTGTTCCCAGATCTTGCCGCTGCGGCGCACAGTGAGGATCAGCTCTTCGGACAGGGCGTTCACTACCGATACACCTACGCCGTGCAGACCGCCGGATACCTTGTAGGAGTTATCGTCGAACTTACCGCCGGCGTGGAGCACGGTCATGATGACCTCTGCCGCCGAGACGCCTTCTTCTTTATGCACATCTACCGGGATACCGCGACCGTTGTCGCGAACGGTGATGGATTCATCCGGGTGGATGATGATGCTGATGTCGTCGCAATGACCGGCCAGCGCTTCGTCGATGGAGTTGTCGACCACCTCGAACACCATGTGGTGCAGACCGCTGCCGTCATCGGTGTCGCCAATGTACATACCGGGACGTTTGCGTACGGCATCCAAACCTTTCAGCACCTTGATGCTGGTCGAGTCGTACGTATTTTCTTCGCTCATGCCTTCACTCCCGATGGTCGTGGGTCTGGGTGATACGGCCTTGTTCCACGTGGAACAAAGCGACTGGCGTTTCCGTCTGCCAGCCTTCCCTCAATAATTCGTGGTCTACACAGGTGATAAACACCTGGCAGCGTAAGTCTTCCAACAAGCGACAAAGTGCGCGGCGATGCTGCTCGTCCAACTCGGACGGCAAGTCATCCACCAGATAAATACACTGACCGCGACGGGCCTGGCTCACCAGGTGCCCCTGGGCAATGCGCAAGGCACAGACCACCAACTTCTGCTGGCCACGGGACAAGATGTCCGCGGCGTTGTGTCCGCCTAAGCGCAGACGCAAATCAGCACGTTGTGGACCGGCCTGGGTATGACCCATTTGCTGATCACGGTGCAGGGCGGCCGCGAGCACTTCACTGAGCTCTCGGTCCTTGTCCCAACCACGGTAATAGCTAAGCGTCAGGCCCTCGAGCTGCAACAACTCGCCCAAGGTCCGCTCAAAGACTGGTTTCAAGGCTTTGATGTATGCGCGGCGGTATTCATCGATTTCAGCGCTGGCCTGACACAGTTCCCGGTCCCAGGCCGCTTGCGAAGCGGCGTCAAGTGTACCATGCCGCAGCCATGAGTTCCGCTGCCGCAGGGCCTTCTGCAAGCGCTGCCAGGTGGACATGAAGCGAGGTTCCACATGGAACACTCCCCAGTCCAGGAACTGTCGGCGGATCTTTGGAGCGCCTTCCAGCAGACGAAAGCTGTCCGGATTGATCAGTTGCAGCGGCAGGATTTCCGCCAGCTGCGCCGCGCTGCGGGCATTCTGACCGTCGATGCGGATCTGGAACTCCCCCTGACGATCCCGGGATATCCCCAGGCTGCTGTGCCCACCCTGGGCCAACTCCACCTGGCCAAAGACCGTACAAGCCAGCTGTTCATACTGGATCACCGGCAGCAAGCGGGCACTGCGAAACGAGCGGGCAAGCCCCAGCAGGTGGATGGCTTCCAGTACGCTGGTCTTGCCACTGCCGTTGGCGCCGTAGAGAAGGTTGATGCGGGGAGAGGGGGAGAAGGTCACCGGGTGCAGATTGCGCACCGCGGTGACCGAGACGCGACTGAGGGACATCTAGCTTCTGCTGAGCATGATTACAGGCGCATCGGCATGACAACGTAAGCCGAGTCGTCGTTGTCGGATTCCTGCACCAGCGCACTGCTGTTGGAATCGGACAGGATCAGGCGCACCTGTTCGGTGGTCATCACGCCCAGCACGTCCAGCAGGTAGCTGACGTTGAAGCCGATTTCCAGCGAGCCGCCGTTGTATTCCACACCCACTTCTTCTTCCGCTTCTTCCTGCTCCGGGTTGTTGGCCTGGATCTTCAACTGACCATTGGCCAGCTGCAGACGGATACCGCGGTACTTCTCGTTGGACAGGATCGCGGTACGGCTGAAAGCTTCACGCAGGGCCTGACGGTCACCCAGTACCAGCTTGTCACCGCCTTTTGGCAGCACGCGCTCGTAGTCAGGGAACTTGCCGTCCACCAGCTTGGAGGTGAAGGTGAACTCGCCGGTAGTGGCGCGAATGTGGTGCTGACCCAGGACGATGCTGACGTTGCCATCCGGCTCGGTGAGCAGACGGGCCAGCTCCAGGATGCCTTTACGCGGCACGATCACCTGGTGGCGATCGGGCTGGCCGATATCCGCCTGCATCGAGCACATGGCCAGACGGTGACCGTCGGTGGCCACGGCGCGGATGATCCCGGCGGACACTTCCAGCAGCATGCCGTTGAGGTAGTAGCGCACGTCCTGCTGGGCCATGGCGAAGCTGGTGCGCTCGATCAGGCGACGCAGGCGGCTCTGCTCCAGCTGACAGGTCAGCGAACCCGGGCCTTCTTCCACGGTCGGGAAGTCGTTGGCCGGCAGGGTCGACAGAGTGAAGCGGCTACGACCAGCCTTCACCACCAGTTTCTGCTCGTCGACCTTGATGTCGATCAGCGCGTCGTTGGGCAGGCTCTTGCAGATGTCCATCAGCTTGCGCGCGGGAACGGTGATTTCCCCCGGCTCTGCGGGCTCTTCAAGTTGCACACGACCGACCAGCTCGACTTCCAGGTCGGTACCGGTCAGCGACAGTTGCTGGCCTTCGACAACCAGCAGCACGTTGGAAAGTACCGGCAAGGTCTGACGGCGTTCGACGACGCCGGCGACCAGTTGCAGGGGTTTCAACAGGGCTTCGCGTTGAATGGTGAAATGCATGGTCTAGTCCCTTGCCTTAATAAGCTGCGTTGGAATCATCAAGTGGTCAGAGTACGCAGCAGGTTCTTGTAGTCCTCGCGGATGTCCGCGTCGGATTCCTTAAGTTCATTGATCTTGCGGCAGGCGTGCAGCACCGTAGTGTGGTCGCGGCCACCGAACACATCACCGATTTCCGGCAGGCTGTGGTTGGTCAGTTCCTTGGACAGGGCCATGGCCACCTGACGGGGGCGGGCTACCGAACGCGAACGTCGCTTGGACAGCAGATCAGAAATCTTGATCTTGTAGTACTCGGCGACGGTGCGCTGGATGTTATCCACAGACACCAGCTTGTCCTGCAGCGCCAGCAGGTCCTTCAACGATTCGCGAATCAGCTCGATGGTGATGTCGCGCCCCATGAAGTGCGAGTGGGCGATGACTCGCTTGAGTGCGCCTTCCAGTTCACGGACGTTGGAACGAATTCGCTGAGCAATGAAGAACGCCGCATCGTGGGGCAGTTCGACTTTGGCCTGGTCGGCCTTCTTCATCAGGATCGCCACCCGGGTTTCCAGTTCCGGCGGTTCGACCGCTACCGTCAGGCCCCAGCCGAAGCGGGACTTGAGGCGTTCTTCCAGGCCTTCGATTTCCTTCGGATAACGGTCGCTGGTGAGAATCACCTGCTGGCCGCCTTCGAGGAGGGCATTGAAGGTGTGGAAGAACTCTTCCTGGGAACGCTCCTTGCGAGCGAAGAACTGGATATCGTCGATCAGCAATGCGTCGACCGAACGATAGAAGCGCTTGAATTCGTTAATGGCGTTGAGCTGCAACGCCTTGACCATGTCCGCAACGAAACGCTCGGAATGCAGGTACACGACCTTGGCATTCGGGTTCTTCTTTAATAGGTGGTTACCCACGGCATGCATCAAGTGGGTCTTACCCAGACCGACGCCGCCATAAAGGAAGAGCGGGTTATAGCCATGCTTGGGGTTGTCCGCCACCTGCCAGGCCGCTGCCCGAGCCAGTTGGTTGGACTTACCCTCGACGAAGTTTTCAAAGGTGAAGGTGCGGTTCAGGTAGCTGGTGTGCTTGAGCGCACCTTCTACCTGGACAGTACGCTGCTCAGCGCGTACCGGTGCCTGCTGCGAGCTGGCGCCCGCCATCGGGTCGAAGCTGTCACGAGAGGGTTCTTCGCTGACCTCGGCACTCTTCTGCGCCGCGGCTTTCTTGGCCGGAGCTGAAGTGGGTGTCGGAGTTGGCGCAGGAGCCGCCGCCGGGGTGGCATTGGCTGCTGCCGCTTGCAGCGCTTGCGAGGCAGCGGCGGCCAGTGGCGCATTAGGTGCAGCGCGAGGCGCCGAACTGCGTTTGCTGCCTATTAATAAGGAAAGAACCGGCGCACTGCCGTTGCCGTGTTCATCCAGCAGCTCGAGCACGCGGCCCAGGTACTTTTCGTTGACCCAATCGAGAACAAAACGATTCGGTGCGTAGACACGCAACTCGTCGCCTTCGGCTTCGACCTGTAGCGGACGGATCCAAGTGTTGAATTGCTGGGCAGGCAGCTCATCACGCAGAAGCTCCACGCACTGCTGCCAAAGTTCCACTGACACGGATATCCCCTAAGTTGAAAGCCGGTGAGGCAAAAACAAGCGGCCATTGTAGCGATCAGCCGTCCACTTATCCACATGTAGCGTGCCCTCAGGACACTAAGAATCAACGCCTTACCCCGAATAAACACGACCAATGGTATGTGCATAAGCTCTGTGGATAACCTCGCCTGAGGTCATTGCACAACTCGGGTCAAAACTCTGTGGGTAACTCGCCTGTGGATAACCTCTCGTTCCACACACAGGTTTTCCGATAGCGCAGCACAGGCAGGACACCGTTTCTCAACCGTGTTGTCATCCTCTGTACAGTACGGACTATAAGGGCTTAAGCCAGTTATCCACAGAAGGTGCCGTCCCTAGTCTTTATAAGCTTTACAGAAAAGCTTTAAATACTTTCCTTCTTTATTTTTATATCTAGCCAAGACTGACTCACAACCCAGGACCCGGACATACATAGATAAAGGAAAAGCTGGTTGGAAATTGACCTAGAGGCTTGCTTTCTCTAGAATCGCCGATCTCTTAAAACGGGGGCCATTCCGGCCCGTTGTGGACGAACCAGGTAACACGACATGAAACGTACTTTCCAACCAAGCACTATCAAACGCGCTCGTACCCACGGTTTCCGTGCTCGCATGGCTACCAAGAACGGTCGTGCCGTCCTGTCGCGTCGTCGCGCCAAAGGTCGTGCGCGTCTGGCAGTTTGATAATCCGGCACTGGAGGTGAGTCAGGACTTCAGTCGGGAAAAGCGTCTGCTTACCCCCCGGCACTTCAAGGCGGTCTTTGACTCCCCTACCGGCAAGGTTCCGGGGAAAAATCTCCTGCTCCTTGCGCGCAACAACGACCTGGATCATCCCCGTCTGGGGCTCGTGATCGGGAAAAAGAGCGTAAAGCTCTCCGTTGAGCGCAATCGCCTCAAGCGTCTGATGCGCGAATCGTTTCGTCTCCACCAGGACTCACTGGTCGGATGGGATATCGTTATCGTCGCGCGCAAAGGTTTGGGCGATGTAGAAAACCCCGAATTGATTCAGCATTTCGGCAAACTCTGGAAACGTCTGGCGCGCAACAAGCCGGAACCAGCAGTCAAATCCGAAACTGTAGGGGTAGACAGTCCCGATGCGTAAACTGGCGCTCGTTCCGATCCAGTTTTACCGCTATGCCATTAGTCCTCTGATGGCCAATCACTGTCGTTTCTACCCCAGTTGTTCCTGCTACGCGTTAGAAGCCATCGAAAATCATGGCCTTCTGCGCGGTGGCTGGCTGACCTTTCGTCGTTTAGGTCGCTGTCATCCGTGGAATCCCGGTGGTTATGACCCGGTTCCACCTATCCCTACCTCCCGTTCTTCTTCGATGGCCGAGTAATCATGGATATCAAACGCACGATCCTGATCGTCGCCCTGGCAATCGTGTCCTATGTCATGGTTCTTAAATGGAACCAGGATTATGGCCAGGCTGCCCTGCCGACTCAGAATGTTGCTTCCAGCACGACCGCTCCGGGCTTGCCGGATACGCCAACTGGCACTTCCGCTGCCAACGACGACATTCCACGCGCCGCAAGCGATACCACTGCACCCGCAGAAGCGCCGGTTGCTGCAAGCAAAGATCTCATTCAGATCAAAACGGATGTGCTCGACCTGGCTGTCGATCCACAAGGTGGGGATATCGCGCAACTGCGTTTGCCACTGTATCCACGTCGCCAGGACCACCCGGAAATTCCTTTCCAGCTGTTCGATAACGGCAACGAACGGACTTACCTGGCACAAAGTGGCCTGATTGGCAGCAGCGGCCCGGACGCCAACCCGGCCGGTCGCCCGATCTACTCGGCAGAGAAGAAAAGTTATCAACTGGCTGACGGTCAGGACCAATTGGTGGTCGACCTGAAGTTCAGCAAGGACGGCGTCAACTACATCAAACGCTTCACCCTGAAGCGTGGCCTGTACGACATCACCGTTTCCTACCTGATCGATAACGAAAGCGCGCAACCTTGGACCGGTGCGATGTTCGCCCAGCTCAAGCGCGACGCCAGTTCCGATCCATCCTCCAGCACCGCCACCGGCACTGCGACTTACCTGGGCGCCGCCCTGTGGACAAGTTCCGAGCCGTACAAGAAAGTGTCCATGAAAGACATGGACAAGGTGAACGAGGACAAAACCAAGGCGCCCATCACTGAAAATGTTCAGGGTGGCTGGGTAGCCTGGCTGCAGCACTACTTCGTGACCGCCTGGATTCCGCCAAAAGGCGAAAATAACCAGGTTCTGGCGCGCAAAGACAGCAAAGGCAACTACATCATTGGCTACACCGGCCCTTCGATGACCGTTGCTCCAGGCGCCAAGGCTGAAACCAGCGCCACTCTGTACGCCGGCCCGAAAAGCCAGGCGGTGCTGAAAGAGTTGTCCCCAGGTCTGGAACTGACTGTCGACTACGGCTTCCTGTGGTTCATTGCCCAGCCGATCTTCTGGCTGCTGCAACATATCCACAGCCTGGTGGGTAACTGGGGCTGGTCGATCATTTTCCTGACCATGCTGATCAAGGGGATCTTCTTCCCACTGTCGGCTGCCAGCTACAAGTCGATGGCGCGCATGCGTGCTGTGGCTCCTAAACTGGCCGCGCTGAAGGAAAAATTCGGCGACGATCGTCAGAAAATGTCCCAGGCGATGATGGAGCTGTACAAGAAAGAGAAGATCAATCCGCTGGGCGGCTGCTTGCCGATCCTGGTGCAGATGCCGGTCTTCCTGTCCTTGTACTGGGTACTCCTGGAAAGCGTGGAAATGCGCCAGGCACCATTCATGCTGTGGATTACCGACCTGTCGATCAAGGATCCGTTCTTCATCCTGCCGATCATCATGGGCGCCACCATGTTCATCCAGCAGCAGTTGAACCCGACGCCTCCGGATCCGATGCAGGCCAAGGTGATGAAAATGATGCCAATCATCTTCACCTTCTTCTTCCTGTGGTTCCCTGCAGGTCTGGTTCTGTACTGGGTAGTGAACAACTGCCTGTCGATCGCACAACAGTGGTACATCACTCGTAAGATCGAAGCGGCTACCAAGAAAGCTGAAGCCTGACCTACGCTGTGGATAACCACACAAGACGCCCCCTAGTGGGGCGTTTTGCTATCTGTCACTTTTGTCTGGATGTCGGGTTATGAATGTCCCTCGTGAAACCATCGCCGCTGTCGCCACTGCCCAAGGTCGCGGTGGCGTGGGCATCGTACGGATTTCCGGGCCCCTGGCGAGCCTGGCCGCCAAGGCCATCAGCGGCCGCGAATTGAAACCGCGGTTTGCGCATTACGGCCCCTTTCTCAGTGAACAGGGAGAGGTGCTGGATGAAGGCATTGCCCTGTATTTCCCGGGGCCGAACTCCTTTACCGGCGAAGATGTGCTGGAGCTGCAGGGCCATGGCGGCCCCATCGTTCTCGACATGTTGCTGCAGCGCTGCCTCGAGCTGGGTTGCCGGCTGGCCCGACCTGGAGAGTTCAGCGAGCGCGCCTTTCTCAATGACAAGCTCGATCTGGCACAAGCCGAAGCCATTGCCGACCTGATCGAGGCCAGTTCTGCACAGGCAGCGCGCAACGCCTTGCGCTCGCTGCAGGGGGCATTCTCCCAGCGTGTGCATAACTTGACCGAACAGCTGATTGCCCTGCGGATCTATGTCGAAGCGGCGATTGATTTTCCCGAGGAGGAAATCGACTTCCTCGCCGATGGCCACGTGTTGAGCATGCTCGATGCGGTCCGCGACGAGTTATCCACAGTACTGAGGGAAGCCGGGCAGGGCGCCTTGCTCCGTGACGGCATGACGGTGGTGATCGCTGGCCGTCCGAACGCCGGCAAGTCTAGCCTGCTCAATGCCCTGGCCGGGCGCGAGGCGGCCATCGTCACTGATATCGCCGGCACTACTCGGGACATTCTCAAGGAACATATCCACATCGACGGCATGCCGTTGCACGTGGTGGATACCGCCGGCCTCAGGGACACCGAGGATCAAGTGGAAAAAATCGGCGTCGAACGTGCGCTCAAGGCCATCGGTGAAGCCGACCGGGTATTGCTGGTGGTGGACGCCACTGCAGCAGAAGCGGCTGATCCCTTCGCCCTGTGGCCTGAATTTCTTGAGCAGCGTCCGGACCCGGCCAAGGTGACCTTGATCCGCAACAAGGCCGATCTGACTGGCGAGCCCATCGCTCTTGAAACCTGTGAGGATGGCCATGTGACCATCAGCCTCAGTGCCATGTCTGCCGGTGTCGGGCTGGATTTGCTACGTGAGCATCTCAAGGCTTGCATGGGTTATGAACAGACGTCGGAAAGCAGCTTCAGTGCCCGCCGCCGGCACCTCGAAGCGTTGCGCTACGCCAGTGCCGCGCTGGAGCATGGCCGTGCCCAGCTGACCTTGGCCGGCGCCGGTGAGCTACTGGCCGAGGATCTGCGGCAGGCCCAGCAGTCGCTGGGAGAAATCACCGGGGCCTTCAGTTCCGATGACCTGTTGGGACGGATCTTTTCCAGCTTCTGCATCGGCAAGTAGAGCCGCCCCCGGTGCGCTCCGGCAGAGGTTATCCACACCCCTGCCGGTAGCGGACGGCGTTTATTCCACCGACAGGTAGATGCGTGTCTGCAACTGTGCGGGTGGGGTGACGCGTGGATCGTTCACATAGTGTTCGAACATCGGAAAATCCCCTGGTGTCAGCCCACTGTCAGGCAGCCACTCGGAGAACATCCAGGCATAGGCTTTATCCATCTCGTTGTAGGGACCCACGTAATTCAGGATTGCGTAGCGCCCTGGAGGAATGTCGAACCTTTCCAGCTGTTCGCCCAGGTCTGCATCGGGCGCGACCGCGACTCCGGCTAGCGAGCGCAATTGCTCAGTCGGGACCTGCTCGGGGTCGTTGAAGTAGACACCGAATCCGCTGGTGTCCGAATGCATGAGCCCCCGGCTGGCGGCCAGCATGAAAGCGCGGGTGAACACCGGACCGATTTCCTGGTAGGAGCCCTGATGAGGCAGGGCTGCCAGAACAACGCCGGGGAAGGTTTCGATTGTGATGGAGTACATATTTGACACCTCAGGGTCGAAAGGACGGGAACGGGTTGCGCGATAACGCCCAGGCGGCAACCCGAAAACGCCAGAGAATGCCCGGTTGAACGCCGCCCCCGACTCGTAGCCAGCACGCAGAGCCACCTCGGCCAGATCCGCGTCAGTGCCTGCCAGCGCTGCGGCTGCCAGGTGCATGCGAATGCGTTGCACCGTGGCGTTCAGCGTTTCTCCCATCATTGCGCGGTAGATGCGATGAAAGTGGTAAGCCGACATACAGGCCAGGTCCGCCAGGTGGTACAGGTCCGGATCGCTGTGTGGATGGCTTGCCAGCCAACGCAGCACCGGCTCCATGCGCTGGCCGTAATGGATTCGGGTTGCAGGTTTCATAAGGCCTCCTTGGTACTCCACTGTAGCGACGGCAGATTTGCAGATTTTGCGATTTTTACCGGCCCCGGGGGACAACGACGTTACCTTTACCCCCTTTCCCGATTCCAGCCGATGAACCTGCGGTCTTGAGTAACAGGCCCATTTCGTAAATGGGCTCAAGTTTCCGCCATTTATCCGCACTAGCCGACGCGTTCGGCACTTTTATCCTTCATTCCCCAAGTGGTACCTGATTTGCATCCTGGCAGATGTACAGGTTTGTACACCTGAGGAAATAGTCCAGCTATTGCCCCTGGGTCGGCCGATGGACGCCGACGGGGTCGACAGTCCGGCATTCAAGGAACAGAAATGGCTAGCACGACTGCGTTAAACCGTGGCTTGAGCACCCGGCACATCCGTTTCATTGCGCTGGGTTCAGCCATCGGCACAGGGTTGTTCTACGGTTCGGCGGCCGCCATCAAGCAGGCCGGTCCTTCGGTACTGCTGGCGTACCTGATCGGCGGAGCGGCGATCTACCTGACCATGCGCGCCTTGGGGGAAATGGCTGTCAGAAACCCGGTATCGGGTTCCTTCGGGCATTACGCCAGTTGTTATCTTGGACGCTTTCCGGGGTTTCTCACCGGCTGGAGTTATGCTTTTTCGATGCTCATGGTGTGCCTGGCGGACGTCACCGCCTTTGGTGTCTACATGAGCCTGTGGTTCCCCGATACGCCCCGCTGGATCTGGGTGCTGAGCATCGTGCTGGGGATCGGCGCCTTGAACCTGTGCAGTGTGCGGATCTTTGGCGAAATGGAGTTCTGGCTATCGCTGCTCAAGGTCGCGGCGATCATCGCAATGATCGGCGGAGGCTTTGCGGTGCTGCTGTTCGGTATCCAGCTGGGTGACGGACAGCATTCTGTGGGCCTGAGCAACCTGTGGGCCTATGGTGGTTTTTTCCCCAATGGCCTGGAGGGCATGATCGCCTCGTTCACCATTGTCATGTTCGCCTTTGGCGGGATCGAGGTCATTGGCATCACGGCGGGCGAAGCCAAGGACCCGCAACGCATGATTCCCAAAGCGATCAACTCCGTGCCACTGCGGATTCTGATCTTCTACATCCTGACCCTGCTGGTGTTGCTGATGCTGTTTCCCTGGTCCGGTATCGGCAGTCAGGGCAGTCCCTTCGTGCAGATCTTCAGCGGCCTGGGGATAAATTCGGCGGCAACGGTACTGAACCTGGTGGTGATCTCCGCGGTGTTCTCGGCGATCAACAGCGACATTTTCAGTGCCGGCCGCATGATGTACGGCATGGCGGCGATCGGTCAGGCCCCTGCGGCGTTTGCCAGCACCTCGCGCTTCGGAGTCCCCTGGATGACGGTGCTGGTGATGTCGGTGGCTCTGCTGTTCGGTGTTTTGCTCAACTACCTGGTACCCGAGGAATTGTTCCTGGTGTTTGCTTCGCTGGTGACCTTCTCGGTGGTCTGGGTCTGGCTGATGATCCTGCTCTCGCAGATGGCCATGCGCCGTAGCATGAGCCCGGAGGAAATCGCTGCCCTGGGCTCTCCCGTGCCTTTTGGCGCCGCTGGCCAGGCCTGCGCGGTGCTCTTCATGCTGTTCATCTTTGTGGTGCTCGGCGCCTTTGCGCAAACCCGCCTGGCACTTTATGTCGGTGTCGGCTGGCTGGCATTGCTGTCACTGGCCTACTGGATATGGATCAGGCCGAACACCGCCCTCACTGATGTGCCCCTCCCGGACTGAGGATCTCGGCCGTTGTGCTGCCCTCCATTGGATGAAAAGGAAAACACCATGCAAGCGTTCCACCTGCCCCCCTCAACCATCGAGGCGTTTCAGCGTGATGGTGCCGTGTGTATTCGCCAGCTGTTCAGTGCCGACGAAGTGGCGCTGCTGGAGCGGGGGATCGAACACAACCTGGCCAGCCCCAGCGAGCGGGCCAAGGTCGCTAGCCAGGCGGATGATCCTGGCTGGTTCTTCGAGGACTTCTGCAACTGGCAGGACAACCCCGACTACAGGCGCTTCATCTTCAACAGCCGGGTAGGCCATGTCGCCAGCCAGCTGATGCAAAGCAACAACGTGCGGCTCTATCACGATCACCTGCTGGTCAAGGAGCCCAACACTCGGCAGGCCACGCCCTGGCATCAGGATCAGCCGTACTACAACGTCGAGGGCCAACAAAACTGCAGCATGTGGATGCCCGTGGACCCGGTGGCGCGGGCATCCACACTGGAGTTTGTCGCCGGTTCCCACCGTGGTCCCTGGCTGATGCCGCGAACCTTCCTGGACAATCAGGCCAAATGGTTTCCCGAAGGCAGTCTGGCGGACCTGCCGGACATCGAAGCCGATCGCTCGGCCTTCAATATCCTCGGCTGGGCCCTGGAACCCGGGGACGCGGTGTTCTTCCACATGCTCACCCTGCATGCCTCTGGCGGTGTGGGGGGAGATCGCCGGCGTCGGGCATTTTCGCTGCGTTTTCTGGGAGATGACATGCGTCATGCCCCCAGACCCTGGCGCACCTCGCCCGAGTTTCCAGGGCTGGCCACGGCTCTGCCTGCCGGGGCGCCGATGAAACATGAGCTTTTCCCTTACTTGTGGACATGCCAGGGCAAATGAAGCCGGTTCAGAAACCAGCGGATCAGCGGCTGGAGGCCGTCGGAAGAATCGGAATCAGCTGATATTCATTCGTTCAAGCCCCGGCCAGCATCCGCGGTCGCTGCTATCAAATGGATGGAAGGGTGTTTATGCGCTTTTGTAGCTATCTCGCGGTACTGGGTCTGGCCCTTGTCTGCCAAGGCAGTTGGGCTCAACTTCCCTCGGATCAGGCGCCTGTGGCGGAGGGTGTCGCCGCCTTCGAGCCGTCCGCCGTTTCGGCCCAGAACTCCCCAGAGGTTGAAGCTGAAAGCTTGAACGACGGGATCTCGACGAACCCATCTCTGGCGGGCAATGACATGGCCAGCGCCTCGATACTCGATAGCGCCAAGGCTGGCTTGAAGAAGTACTGGCTGGTCCTGGTCATTGTCACGCTGGCGTTGAGTTGGTGGATACAAGGTCGCCTGGTCAAGCGCCCCGAGTAACCGCTGCAATCATCACCTGGTGTTATCCACAGACAGGCTCGCGCAGCCTGTCTGTTTCTCCCTCTTCCTGATCGATCCGTTGTAGCCGTTGAGGCCACAACAAGGTCGACCTGTGCCTGAGTTTCCCTCGACGCGGATGTTTTCTGTGGATTAAGCCCTGTGAATAACTGCCCTTCAGCTCGGTTGATAACCAGGCTTCAAAACTGAGGAAAACCACGCCTGTGGATAACCACCCCATTCATCCACAGGTTTAAACCGCTTATCCAAGGGCCTCCTGGCCACCTAATCACAGAGTTTAAAACCTCTGTACATATTGAATATAAAGGCCTGTAGCAATCTATCCACAGAAAGCCATGTGCATAAGAATAAACATAAAAACAAGGATTTAATAAATTTCTCTCTTTTAATTTCTATTGACCGTGATCCATCCACAGCTGGTTAAATTTTGTGCAAAGGGTTCTTTAGGAAGGGCTAAGTCCCTATACTTGCCGCCTTGGTCCAAAAACCAACCCGACAACTACTCCTAATTACTCCTACTTGAAGCAGGCACGAGGTGCGTGGTGGATTTCCCTTCCCGTTTTGAAGTGATCGTCATCGGCGGCGGTCATGCCGGTACCGAGGCAGCACTTGCATCAGCACGCATGGGGGCCAAAACCCTGTTGCTGACGCATAACGTGGAAACCCTCGGAGCAATGAGCTGCAACCCCGCAATTGGTGGGATCGGCAAGAGCCATCTGGTCAAGGAAATCGATGCCCTAGGGGGTGCGATGGCCATGGCGACCGATAAAGGCGGTATTCAGTTTCGTGTGTTGAACAGCCGCAAAGGCCCAGCCGTGCGCGCTACCCGCGCCCAGGCCGACCGTGTTTTGTACAAGGCGGCGGTGCGCGAGATCCTCGAGAACCAGCCGAACCTGTGGATATTTCAACAAGCCGCAGATGACCTGATCGTTGAACAGGATCAGGTACGCGGTGTCGTGACCCAGATGGGTCTGCGTTTCTTCGCGGAATCCGTGGTGCTTACCACCGGAACCTTCCTCGGTGGACTTATCCACATCGGAATGCAGAACTATTCCGGTGGTCGTGCCGGTGACCCGCCCTCGATTGCCCTGGCGCAACGACTGCGAGAACTGCCACTGCGGGTTGGCCGCCTGAAAACCGGTACTCCGCCACGCATCGATGGCCGTTCTGTGGATTTCTCGGTCATGACCGAACAGCCTGGGGATACACCGATTCCGGTGATGTCGTTCCTGGGCTCGAAAGAACAGCATCCACAACAGGTCAGTTGCTGGATTACTCACACCAACGCCCGCACCCACGAGATCATCGCCTCGAACCTCGATCGTTCGCCGATGTATTCCGGGGTGATCGAAGGCATTGGCCCGCGTTACTGCCCGTCGATCGAAGACAAGATCCATCGCTTTGCCGACAAGGAAAGCCATCAGGTGTTTATCGAACCTGAAGGCCTGACCACTCACGAGCTGTACCCGAACGGTATATCCACATCCTTGCCGTTCGACGTGCAGTTGCAGATCGTGCAATCGATCCGCGGCATGGAAAACGCACACATCGTGCGCCCGGGTTATGCCATCGAGTACGATTACTTCGATCCGCGGGATTTGAAATACAGCCTGGAAACCAAGGTCATCGGCGGCCTGTTCTTCGCTGGTCAGATCAACGGCACCACCGGGTACGAAGAAGCCGGCGCCCAGGGTTTGCTGGCCGGGGCCAACGCCGCACTGCGTGCCCAGGGCAAAGACAGCTGGTGCCCGCGCCGCGATGAAGCCTATATCGGTGTGCTGGTGGATGACCTGATTACCCTGGGTACCCAGGAACCGTACCGGATGTTCACTTCCCGAGCGGAATACCGCCTGATTCTGCGCGAAGACAATGCCGACCTGCGTCTGACCGAAAAAGGTCGCGAGCTGGGTCTGGTGGATGACGTGCGCTGGGCCGCTTTCTGCAAGAAACGCGAAGGCATTGCCCAGGAAGAGCAACGCTTGAAGTCCACTTGGGTCCGTCCGGGCACCGAGCAGGGCGATGCGATCGCTCAGAAATTCGGCACCCCGCTGACTCACGAGTACAACCTGCTGAACCTGCTGAGCCGTCCGGAAATCGACTACGCTGGTCTGGTCGAAGTGACCGGGCATGGTGCTGAAGATCCACAAGTTGCGGAGCAGGTCGAGATCAAGACCAAATACGCAGGCTATATCGATCGCCAGCAGGACGAAATTGCTCGTCTGCGGGCCAGCGAAGACACCAAGCTGCCTGTGGATATCGATTACACCGGCATTTCCGGGTTGTCGAAGGAAATCCAGAGCAAGCTTGGCGCCACCCGTCCGGAGACCCTGGGCCAGGCATCGCGGATTCCCGGCGTGACCCCCGCGGCGATTTCCCTGTTGATGATTCACTTGAAAAAACGCGGCGCGGGCCGTCAGTTGGAGCAAAGCGCTTGAGTTCTATGGTCACCCCACAACACGCGGATGAGTTATCCACAGGCGCTCGCCAGCTCGGTGTCAATCTGAGCGCAGCCCAGCACGAATTGCTGCTGGGTTACCTGGCCCTGTTGATCAAGTGGAACAAGGCTTACAACCTGACGGCGGTGCGCGACCCGGATGAAATGGTCTCCCGCCATCTGCTCGATAGCTTGAGCGTAATGTCGTTCATCGAAAACGGCCGCTGGCTGGATGTTGGCAGCGGCGGCGGGATGCCCGGTATCCCTCTGGCAATCCTGTTTCCCGAGTCGCAAGTCACCTGCCTGGACAGCAACGGCAAGAAAACCCGCTTCCTGACACAGGTCAAACTCGAACTCAAGCTGGATAACCTGCAAGTTATCCACAGCCGGGTCGAAGCCTTCACGCCTGAACAGCCTTTCAACGGGATCATTTCCCGGGCGTTCAGCAGCATGGAGAACTTCACCAACTGGACCCGCCAACTGGGCGACCGCGATACACGCTGGCTGGCAATGAAGGGCGTCCATCCCTCGGATGAGCTGTTAGCATTGCCGGCAGACTTCCACCTCGATAGCGAACACGCCTTGGCCGTACCCGGTTGCCAAGGCCAACGCCATCTGCTGATACTGCGCCGCACGGCATGATTGGGAACACAAGCAAGAATGGCTAAGGTATTCGCGATAGCGAACCAGAAAGGTGGTGTGGGCAAGACCACCACCTGCATCAACCTCGCAGCATCCCTGGTAGCGACCAAGCGCCGGGTGCTGTTGATCGATCTCGATCCACAGGGCAACGCCACCATGGGTAGCGGTGTGGATAAACACGGTTTGGAAAACTCGGTCTATGACCTGCTGATTGGTGAATGCGACCTGGCCCAGGCCATGCACTTCTCCGAACACGGTGGTTATCAATTGCTGCCGGCCAACCGCGACCTGACGGCCGCGGAAGTGGTGCTGCTGGAAATGCAGATGAAGGAAAGCCGTCTGCGCAGCGCCCTGGCGCCGATTCGTGAAAACTACGACTACATCCTGATCGACTGCCCGCCGTCGCTGTCGATGCTCACCCTCAACGCCCTGGTGGCCGCCGATGGGGTGATTATCCCCATGCAGTGCGAGTACTACGCGCTGGAAGGCTTGAGCGACCTTGTGGATAACATCAAGCGTATCGCTGAACTGCTCAACCCCGAGCTGAAGATCGAAGGCTTGCTGCGTACCATGTTCGACCCGCGCCTGAGCCTGATGAACGATGTTTCCGCGCAGCTCAAGGAACACTTCGGCGATCAGCTGTACGACACCGTGATTCCGCGCAATATCCGTTTGGCCGAGGCGCCGAGCTACGGCATGCCGGCATTGGCGTACGACAAACAATCCCGTGGCGCGCTGGCCTACCTGGCCCTGGCGGGCGAGATGGTTCGCCGGCAACGTAAACAATCGCGCGTCGCAGCCGCCCAGCCAACTTAAGGAATCCCCATGGCCGTCAAGAAACGAGGTCTCGGACGTGGACTGGATGCACTGTTGAGTGGTCCGACTGTCAGCGCACTGGAAGAACAAGCGGTGCAGGCCGACCAGCGTGAGTTGCAACACCTGCCTCTGGACCTGATCCAGCGTGGCAAGTACCAGCCACGCCGGGACATGGACCCGCAGGCACTGGAAGAACTGGCCAACTCGATCAAGAGCCAGGGTGTGATGCAGCCGATCGTGGTCCGTCCCATTGGTGGTGGTCGTTTCGAGATCATCGCCGGTGAACGCCGCTGGCGCGCCAGCCAGCAGGCCGGCCAGGAAACCATCCCGGCGATGGTCCGCGATGTACCGGATGAAACCGCTATCGCCATGGCGCTGATCGAGAATATCCAGCGCGAAGACCTCAATCCCATCGAGGAAGCGGTGGCCCTGCAGCGCCTGCAGCAGGAATTTCAGCTGACTCAGCAACAGGTCGCCGAAGCGGTGGGCAAGTCCCGCGTCAGTGTGGCCAACCTGCTGCGCCTGATTGCCTTGCCTGAGGTAATCAAGACCATGCTGTCCCACGGCGACCTGGAAATGGGTCATGCCCGTGCCTTGCTCGGATTGCCGGAAAATCAACAGGTTGAAGGGGCGCGACACGTTGTCGCACGAGGTCTCACTGTACGTCAGACCGAGGCGCTGGTTCGCCAGTGGCTGAGCGGCAAACAGGAGCCTGCTGAACCGGTCAAGCCAGACCCGGATATCGCCCGTCTCGAGCAGCGCCTGGCCGAGCGCCTAGGCTCTGCGGTGCAGATTCGTCATGGGAAGAAGGGCAAGGGACAGCTGGTGATCGGCTATAACTCCCTGGATGAGCTGCAAGGCGTCCTCGCTCACATTCGCTGAAACATTTCCTCATGTAGCGCGCAGTCGGAAATCACTACCCGGCAGTTGAATAGGGGCTGAACCGCCCCTATACTCTGCGCGCATTTTGTCGGCACAAATTATGCCAAGTTATTGAATTCTGGCGGCCGACCCTTGAGGAGCAAGAGCGATGGAAACCCGCACGCCAAACCGCTTGCCGTTTCATCGCTTGGCGGTTTTTCCGGTTTTATTGGCTCAGTTGGTCATTCTGCTGATAGCCGCTCTGGCGCTTTGGCAATGGCGTGGAGTCGTTGCCGGGTACTCAGGCCTTTGCGGAGGACTGATAGCCTTGCTACCCAATGTGTATTTCGCTCACAGGGCATTTCGGTTTTCCGGCGCTCGAGCGGCCCAAGCCATAGTCCGGTCTTTTTATGCCGGTGAGGCGGGCAAACTGATTTTGACGGCGGTGCTGTTTGCACTGACGTTCGCAGGTGTGAAGCCACTGGCGCCGCTGGCTGTATTCGGCGTCTTCGTGCTGACCCAACTGGTCAGCTGGTTCGCTCCCCTGCTAATGAGAACAAGACTTTCGAGACCTTAGGGCGTTTGAGGCAACCATGTCAGCAGAAACAACCGCTTCGGGCTATATCCAGCACCACTTGCAGAACCTGACCTTCGGTCAGCTACCCAATGGGAGCTGGGGCTTTGCCCACTCCGCAGCAGAAGCCAAGGAAATGGGCTTCTGGGCATTCCACGTCGATACCCTCGGCTGGTCTGTCGCACTGGGTGTGATCTTCATTCTTCTGTTCCGCATGGCGGCCAAGAAGGCGACTTCCGGCGTGCCGGGCGCTTTGCAGAACTTCGTTGAAGTCATGGTTGGCTTCGTCGATGGCAGCGTGAAGGACAGCTTCCACGGCCGCAGCCCGGTGATCGCACCGCTGGCGCTGACCATTTTCGTCTGGGTGTTCCTGATGAACGCCATCGACCTGGTACCGGTGGACTGGATTCCACAACTGGCCATGTTGATCTCGGGCGATCCGCACATTCCATTCCGTGCCGTATCCACCACTGACCCGAACGCCACCCTGGGCATGGCCCTGTCGGTATTCGCGCTGATCATTTTCTACAGCATCAAGATCAAGGGCATCGGCGGCTTCATCGGCGAGTTGACCCTGCATCCGTTCGGCAGCAAGAACATCTTCGTTCAAGCGCTGCTGATTCCGGTGAACTTCCTGCTGGAATTCGTGACCCTGATTGCCAAGCCGATCTCTCTGGCACTGCGTCTGTTCGGCAACATGTATGCCGGCGAACTGGTGTTCATCCTGATCGCTGTGATGTTCGGCAGCGGTCTGCTGTGGCTCAGCGGCATGGGTGTGGTTCTGCAATGGGCGTGGGCTGTGTTCCACATCCTGATCATTACCCTGCAGGCCTTTATCTTCATGATGCTGACCATCGTCTACCTGTCGATGGCGCACGAAGAGAACCATTAAGACCAGTCTCGACTAGTCTGATGTCCCTCTCGTTGCGGCGAGAGGGGGCCCGTCTCGGGCTCGATGAAACGATTTGTTTTACCGCTTTAATCTAAAAAACCTAAACCATACGACGTAAAAGTCGGGAGGAAAGATGGAAACTGTAGTTGGTCTAACCGCTATCGCTGTTGCACTGTTGATCGGCCTGGGCGCACTGGGTACCGCAATTGGTTTCGGCCTGCTGGGCGGCAAGTTCCTGGAAGGCGCTGCGCGTCAACCAGAAATGGTTCCAATGCTGCAAGTTAAAATGTTCATCGTTGCCGGTCTGCTCGACGCCGTAACCATGATCGGTGTTGGTATCGCTCTGTTCTTCACCTTCGCAAACCCCTTCGTTGGTCAACTCGCTGGCTAATCACTCGAGTATTCGAGTTGATTGGTGTGACGGACAACGAACGAGCGAGGTGTTGGCGTGAACATTAATGCAACCCTGATTGGCCAGTCCGTTGCGTTCTTAATTTTTGTATTGTTCTGCATGAAGTTCATTTGGCCTCCGGTCATTGCTGCTTTGCACGAACGTCAAAAGAAGATCGCGGATGGACTGGACGCTGCCAGCCGAGCAGCTCGTGACCTGGAACTGGCCCAAGATAAAGCGGGTCAGCAACTGCGCGAAGCTAAAGCTCAGGCAGCTGAAATCATTGAGCAAGCCAAGAAGCGCGGTTCTCAGATCGTCGACGAAGCCCGTGAACAGGCTCGTGTCGAAGCTGAACGTGTGAAGGCTCAGGCTCAGGCCGAGATCGAACAGGAACTGAACGGTGTCAAAGACGCGCTGCGTGCCCAACTGGGTAGCCTGGCAGTCAATGGCGCAGAGAAGATCCTGGGTGCCACAATCGATCAAAACGCGCACGCAGAGCTGGTTAACAAACTGGCTGCTGAAATTTAAGCGAGGGCGATCATGGCAGAACTGACCACGTTGGCCCGACCTTACGCTAAGGCGGCCTTCGAGCACGCTCAGGCCCACCAGCAGCTGGCCTCTTGGTCAGCCATGCTCGGCCTGGCTGCAGCGGTGTCACAAGATGACACCATGCAGCGCGTGCTTAAGGCCCCGCGACTGACGAGCGCAGAAAAGGCCAACACTTTTATCGAAGTGTGTGGCGACAAGTTTGATGCACAGGCACAGAATTTCATTCACGTTGCCGCCGAGAACGACCGTCTCCTGCTGTTGCCGGAGATCGCCGCTCTGTTCGACCTGTACAAGGCCGAGCAAGAGAAATCGGTGGATGTGGATGTAACCAGTGCGTTCGCATTGAACCAAGAACAGCAAGACAAACTCGCCAAGGTTCTCAGTGCACGGCTCGGCCGGGAAGTGCGACTGCACGCTGCGGAGGATGCCAGCCTTATTGGTGGCGTCGTAATCCGCGCCGGCGACCTGGTTATCGATGGCTCGATTCGCGGCAAACTCGCGAACCTTGCCGAAGCATTGAAATCTTGAGTTTGAAGGGGCAGCAGAGCAATGCAGCAACTCAATCCTTCCGAAATAAGTGAAATTATCAAGGGCCGCATCGACAAGCTCGATGTGACCTCCCAAGCCCGTAACGAAGGCACTGTCGTCAGCGTATCTGACGGCATCGTGCGGATTCACGGTCTGGCCGACGTCATGTACGGCGAGATGATCGAGTTTCCGGGCGGCGTCTACGGTATGGCCCTCAACCTGGAGCAAGACTCCGTAGGTGCCGTTGTATTGGGCGCGTACACCAGTCTGGCTGAAGGCATGAGCGCCAAGTGCACCGGCCGCATCCTCGAAGTTCCGGTTGGTAAGGAACTGCTGGGTCGCGTAGTCGACGCACTGGGTAACCCAGTTGACGGCAAAGGTCCGCTGAACAACACCGAGACCGATGCGGTCGAGAAAGTTGCTCCAGGCGTGATCTGGCGTAAGTCGGTAGACCAGCCTGTACAGACTGGCTACAAGGCTGTCGATGCCATGATCCCTGTCGGCCGTGGCCAGCGTGAGCTGATCATCGGTGACCGTCAGATCGGTAAAACCGCTCTGGCGATCGACGCGATCATCAACCAGAAAGACAGCGGCATTTTCTGCGTCTACGTAGCGATCGGTCAGAAGCAATCGACCATCGCCAACGTGGTTCGCAAGCTGGAAGAAAACGGTGCCCTGGCTAACACCATCATCGTTGCAGCGAGCGCTTCGGAATCTGCAGCACTGCAATTCCTGGCTCCGTACTCCGGTTGCACCATGGGCGAATACTTCCGCGACCGCGGTGAAGACGCGCTGATCGTTTATGACGATCTGTCCAAGCAAGCAGTGGCTTACCGCCAGATTTCCCTGCTGCTGCGCCGTCCACCAGGCCGTGAAGCCTACCCAGGTGACGTGTTCTATCTCCACTCCCGTCTGCTGGAGCGCGCTTCCCGCGTTTCCGAAGAGTACGTAGAGAAGTTCACCAACGGCGCAGTGACTGGCAAGACCGGTTCCCTGACCGCTCTGCCGATCATCGAAACCCAGGCTGGCGACGTTTCCGCGTTCGTTCCGACCAACGTGATTTCCATCACCGACGGTCAGATCTTCCTGGAATCGGCCATGTTCAACTCCGGCATCCGTCCGGCTGTGAACGCCGGTGTTTCGGTATCCCGTGTGGGTGGTGCCGCTCAGACCAAGATCATCAAGAAGCTGTCCGGTGGTATCCGTACCGCTCTGGCTCAGTACCGTGAACTGGCGGCATTCGCCCAGTTCGCTTCTGACCTGGACGAAGCGACCCGTAAGCAACTTGAGCATGGTCAGCGCGTTACCGAGCTGATGAAGCAGAAGCAATATGCGCCGATGTCCATCGCCGACATGTCCTTGTCCCTGTACGCCGCTGAACGTGGCTTCCTGACGGACGTCGAGATTGCCAAAGTTGGTAGCTTCGAACAGGCCATGATTGCTTACTTCAACCGCGATCACGCCGACCTGATGGCGAAGATCAACGTGAAGGGTGACTTCAATGACGAAATCGACGCTGGCCTGAAAGCCGGTATCGAGAAGTTCAAAGCCACCCAAACCTGGTAAGCCGCAGCGGGAGCCGCAAGGCTCCCGCTTGCTAACCTGATAGGTGTTACATGGCAGGCGCAAAAGAGATTCGCAGTAAGATTGCGAGCATCAAAAGCACGCAAAAAATTACCAGCGCCATGGAAAAAGTGGCGGTCAGCAAAATGCGCAAGGCACAAATGCGCATGGCTGCTAGCCGTCCTTATGCGGAGCGCATCCGCCAGGTTATTGGTCATCTGGCCAACGCCAACCCGGAATATCGTCACCCATTCATGATCGACCGTGCTATCAAGCGCGTCGGTTACGTTGTGGTGAGCAGTGACCGTGGTCTGTGTGGTGGCTTGAACACCAACCTGTTCAAGGCCCTGGTCAAGGACATGGCGGTAAACCGCGAACAAGGCGTCGAGATCGATCTGTGTGTGGTCGGTAGCAAGGGTGCGGCCTTCTTCCGCAACTTCGGCGGTAACGTCGTTGCAGCTATCAGCCATCTGGGTGAAGAGCCGTCGATCAATGATCTGATCGGCAGCGTCAAGGTGATGCTGGATGCGTACCTGGAAGGCCGGATTGACCGCCTGTCCGTGGTATCCAACAAGTTCATCAACACCATGACCCAGCAGCCGACCGTGGAGCAGTTGATTCCACTGGAGGCAACCCCGGATCAAGAACTCAAGCACCACTGGGACTATCTCTACGAACCGGATGCCAAGGAGCTGCTGGACGGCTTGATGGTCCGTTACGTGGAGTCGCAGGTCTACCAGGCGGTGGTCGAGAACAACGCAGCTGAACAAGCGGCGCGGATGATCGCAATGAAGAACGCTACCGACAACGCCGGTGATTTGATCAGCGATTTGCAGCTGATCTACAACAAGGCGCGTCAGGCTGCGATCACCCAAGAGATCTCGGAAATCGTCGGCGGCGCTGCCGCGGTTTAACGGTTCAAATATTCAGAGGATCCAGCTATGAGTAGCGGACGTATCGTTCAAATCATCGGCGCCGTTATCGACGTGGAATTTCCACGCGACAGCGTACCGAGCATCTACGACGCCTTGAAGGTTCAAGGCGCCGAAACCACTCTGGAAGTTCAGCAGCAGCTGGGCGACGGCGTGGTGCGTACCATTGCGATGGGCTCCACCGAAGGCTTGAAGCGCGGTCTGGACGTCAACAACACTGGCGCAGCCATCTCCGTACCGGTCGGTAAAGCGACCCTGGGCCGGATCATGGACGTACTGGGCAACCCAATCGACGAAGCCGGTCCTATCGGTGAAGAAGAGCGTTGGGGCATCCACCGTCCAGCTCCTTCCTTCGCAGAACAGGCAGGCGGCAACGACCTGCTGGAAACCGGGATCAAGGTAATTGACCTGGTTTGCCCGTTCGCCAAGGGCGGTAAAGTCGGTCTGTTCGGTGGTGCCGGTGTAGGCAAGACCGTAAACATGATGGAACTGATCCGTAACATCGCCATCGAGCACAGCGGTTATTCCGTGTTCGCCGGTGTGGGTGAGCGTACTCGTGAGGGTAACGACTTCTACCACGAGATGAAGGATTCCAACGTTCTGGACAAGGTTGCTCTGGTCTACGGCCAGATGAACGAGCCACCAGGAAACCGTCTGCGCGTAGCGCTGACCGGCCTGACCATGGCCGAGAAGTTCCGTGACGAAGGTAACGACGTTCTGCTGTTCGTCGACAACATCTATCGTTACACCCTGGCCGGTACCGAAGTATCCGCACTGCTGGGCCGTATGCCTTCCGCAGTAGGCTACCAGCCGACCCTGGCTGAAGAGATGGGCGTTCTGCAAGAACGTATCACTTCGACCAAGCAAGGCTCGATCACCTCGATCCAAGCGGTATACGTACCTGCGGACGACTTGACCGACCCGTCGCCAGCGACCACCTTCGCCCACTTGGACGCCACCGTCGTTCTGTCCCGTGACATCGCTTCCCTGGGTATCTACCCAGCGGTAGACCCACTGGACTCGACTTCCCGTCAGCTGGACCCGAACGTGATCGGCAACGAACACTACGAGACCGCTCGCGGCGTTCAGTACGTACTGCAGCGTTACAAAGAGCTGAAGGACATCATCGCGATCCTGGGTATGGACGAACTGTCGGAAGCCGACAAGCAGTTGGTATCCCGCGCTCGTAAGATCCAGCGCTTCTTGTCGCAGCCGTTCTTCGTGGCTGAAGTCTTCACTGGTTCTCCAGGCAAATACGTTTCCCTGAAAGACACCATCGCTGGCTTCAAAGGCATCCTCAACGGTGACTACGACCACCTGCCAGAACAAGCGTTCTACATGGTCGGCGGCATCGAAGAAGCGATCGAGAAAGCCAAGAAACTGTAATCCCGGCGCCCGGCAACGGGCGCTAATTTAGGTTGAGGCAAGCAGATGGCTATGACAGTCCATTGCGATATCGTCAGCGCGGAAGGGGAAATCTTCTCCGGTCTGGTGGAGATGGTGGTTGCGCACGGTGAACTGGGTGATCTTGGTATCGCTCTGGGTCACGCACCGCTGATCACCAACCTGAAGCCAGGTCCGATCCGCTTGATCAAGCAGGGCGGGGAAGCCGAGGTGTTCTACATCTCCGGTGGTTTCCTCGAGGTTCAGCCGAACATGGTCAAGGTTCTTGCCGATACCGTGCAACGCGCTGCCGACCTGGACGAAGCCTCCGCTCAGGAAGCCGTCAAGGCTGCTGAGAAGGCCCTGAATGAAAAAGGCGCAGATTTCGACTACGGTTCTGCTGCTGCACGTCTGGCCGAGGCCGCAGCTCAGCTGCGTACCGTCCAGCAGATCCGCAAGAAGTTCGGCGGCTAAGTCGCAGGCTTTCTGTGTGATTGATTAAAAAGGGTAGCCTCGGCTACCCTTTTTATTTTCCGCCATTCACCCCCCTTGGTCGCAGTCGCCGGCCCCCCAGGATTGGTAGCCAGTCATGTCTCTCGAAATCGTTATCCTCGCCGCGGGTCAAGGCACTCGTATGCGCTCGGCGCTGCCGAAGGTGCTTCACCCGGTCGCCGGCAACTCCATGCTCGGGCATGTTATCCACAGCGCCCGGCAACTCGACCCACAGCGCATCCACGTGGTGATCGGCCACGGCGCGGACGCGGTGCGTGAGCGCCTGGCGGCCGATGACCTGAATTTCGTGTTGCAGGACAAGCAACTGGGCACCGGCCACGCGGTGGCCCAGGCTGTACCTTTCATTACCGCCGACACGGTGCTGATCCTCTATGGTGATGTGCCATTGATCGAAGTCGAGACCCTGCAGCGCCTGCTCAAGCAAGCGGGTCCGGAACAACTGGGCCTGCTCACCGTCGAGCTGGATGACCCGACCGGCTACGGGCGCATCGTCCGTGACGCCAGTGGCAAGGTCACCGCCATCGTCGAGCAGAAGGATGCCAATGAAGCCCAGCGCGCGATCACCGAAGGCAACACCGGGATTCTCGCGGTGCCCGGGAAGCGCCTCGGCGACTGGACCGGCCGCCTGTCCAACAACAACGCCCAGGGCGAGTACTACCTCACCGACGTGATTGCCATGGCAGTCAGCGACGGCCTGATTGTCGCCACCGAGCAGCCCCACGACGCCATGGAAGTGCAGGGCGCCAACGACCGCAAGCAACTGGCCGAGCTGGAGCGCCACTACCAACTGCGCGCCGCGCGCCGGCTGATGGCCCAGGGCGTGACCCTCCGTGACCCCGCGCGTTTCGACGTGCGCGGCGAAGTCACGGTCGGCCGCGACGTGCTGATCGACATCAACGTGATTCTCGAAGGCCGAGTGGTGATCGAGGACGACGTGGTGATCGGTCCCAACTGTGTGATCAAGGACAGCACCCTGCGCAAGGGCGTGGTGATCAAGGCCAACAGCCACCTCGACGGCGCGGTCATGGGCGAGGGCAGCGATGCCGGCCCGTTCGCCCGCCTGCGTCCCGGCACCGTGCTGGAGGCCCGTGCCCATGTGGGTAACTTCGTCGAACTGAAGAATGCCCACCTGGGCCAGGGCGCCAAGGCCGGTCACCTGACTTACCTGGGTGACGCGGTGATCGGTGCCCGCACCAACATCGGCGCTGGCACCATCACCTGCAACTATGACGGGGTGAACAAGCACAAGACTGTCATGGGCGAAGACGTGTTCATCGGGTCCAACAACTCCCTGGTGGCACCTGTGGATATCTTGTCCGGTGCTACCACGGCCGCCGGCTCCACCATCACCCAGAACGTGGCGCCAGCCCAACTGGCAGTGGGTCGGGCCCGGCAGAAGAACATCGACGGCTGGAAGCGGCCGGAGAAGATCAAGAAAGACTGAGGTTATCCACAACCGTGGCGAACCTGTTCGCCGGTCAGCAGGCCCCTATGCTCAGCGGTAGGGGCTGGCTGAATGTGGATAACTTCCAACCCAACAACAGCGATTTTTTCACCTCCCCCGCTTGACGAAGTTTCGATCATAGGTTTTTATTGCGCCTGTTATCTTTCGAATCGAAACTTAAGCCGCCATGTCGAAGCGCAATACCCCCCAACGCCGCCACAATATCCTTGCCTTGCTCAATGAACAGGGCGAAGTGAGCGTTGATGCTTTGGCCAAGCGTTTCGAAACCTCTGAAGTTACGATTCGAAAGGATCTGGCCGCTCTGGAAAGCAATGGCTTGCTGCTGCGTCGTTACGGCGGCGCCATCACCATGCCTCAGGAACTGGTCAGCGACCTTGGCCAGCCGGTGTCCCTCTACAAGCAGGCGATTGCCCGGGCCGCGGTACAGCGCATCCGGGAACACGCACGAATCATCATCGACAGTGGCAGCACCACCGCCGCCATGATTCCCGAACTGGGCCAGCAACCCGGCCTGGTGGTGATGACCAACTCGCTGAATGTGGCCAACGCCCTGAGCGAGCTGGAGCACGAACCCGTGCTGTTGATGACTGGCGGCACCTGGGACCCCCATTCCGAGTCCTTTCAGGGCCAGGTGGCTGAACAGGTTCTACGCTCATACGACTTCGACCAGCTGTTTATCGGTGCCGACGGCATCGATCTGGCCCGCGGCACCACCACTTTCAACGAATTGCTGGGGTTGAGTCGGGTCATGGCCGAAGTGGCTCGTGAAGTGGTGGTGATGGTCGAATCCGACAAGATCGGCCGCAAGATTCCCAACCTGGAGCTGCCATGGAGCAGCGTCCATACCCTTATTACCGATGATCGCCTGCCCTTTGAGGTCCGCGACCAAATCCAGGCCCGCGGCATAACTCTGATTTGCGCGGCTGTCAGCTAGGAGAAAAACCATGTGTGGAATTGTTGGCGCCGTTGCTGAACGCAATATCACCGCCATTTTGCTGGAAGGCCTCAAGCGTCTCGAATACCGCGGCTATGACAGCGCCGGTGTGGCGGTCTACACCAACGCCGGCAAGCTTGAGCGCATGCGTCGCCCGGGCAAGGTCAGTGAACTGGAACAGGCCCTGGCCAGCGAGCCGCTGGTCGGCCGTCTGGGCATCGCCCACACCCGCTGGGCCACCCACGGCGCGCCGTGCGAGCGTAACGCCCACCCGCATTTCTCCGGTGACCTGGCGATCGTGCACAACGGCATCATCGAGAACCACGAAGCCCTGCGCGCGCAGCTCAGCGCCCTGGGCTACGCGTTCACCTCGGACACCGACACCGAAGTCATCGCCCACCTGCTGAACCACAAGCTCAAGGACCTGGGTGACCTCACCGTGGCCCTCAAGGCCACCGTCAAGGAACTGCACGGCGCCTACGGCCTGGCGGTGATCAGCGCCAGCCAGCCGGACCGCCTGGTGGCAGCCCGCAGCGGCAGCCCGCTGGTGATCGGTCTGGGCCTGGGGGAAAACTTCCTCGCCTCCGACCAACTGGCCCTGCGCCAGGTCACCGACCGTTTCATGTACCTGGAAGAAGGCGACATCGCCGAGATTCGCCGCGACAGCGTGCAGATCTGGGACATCGACGGCAAAGCGGTTGAGCGCGAAGCAGTGCAGTACCGCGACGGCGCCGAAGCGGCGGAGAAGGGCGAGTTTCGTCACTTCATGCTCAAGGAAATCCACGAGCAGCCATCCGTGGTGCAGCGCACCCTGGAAGGTCGCCTGAGCGCCAATCAGGTGCTGGTGCAGGCCTTCGGTCCACAAGCCGCCGAGCTGTTCGCCAAGGTGCGCAATGTGCAGATCGTTGCCTGCGGCACCAGCTATCACGCCGGCATGGTGGCCCGTTACTGGCTGGAAGAACTGGCCGGCATCCCCTGCCAGGTGGAAGTGGCCAGCGAGTTCCGCTACCGCAAGGTGGTGGTGCAGCCCGACACCCTGTTCGTGACCATCTCCCAGTCCGGCGAAACCGCCGATACCCTGGCGGCTTTGCGCAACGCCAAAGAGCTGGGCTTCCTGGCCAGCCTGGCCATCTGCAACGTCGGCATCAGCTCCCTGGTGCGTGAATCCGACCTGACCCTGCTGACCCAGGCCGGTCGCGAAATCGGCGTGGCCTCGACCAAGGCCTTCACCACCCAACTGGTGGGCCTGCTGCTGCTGACCCTGTCCCTGGGCCAGGTACGTGGCACCCTGGCCGCCGGCGTCGAAGCCGAGCTGGTAGAAGAACTGCGCCGCCTGCCGATCCGCCTGGGCGAAGCCCTGGCCATGGACGGCGTAGTGGAGAAGACCGCCGAGCTGTTCGCCGACAAGCACCACACCCTGTTCCTCGGCCGTGGCGCCCAGTACCCAGTAGCGATGGAAGGTTCGCTCAAGCTCAAGGAGATTTCCTACATCCACGCCGAAGCCTACCCGGCCGGTGAGCTCAAGCACGGTCCCCTGGCCCTTGTGGATAACGATATGCCTGTGGTCACTGTGGCGCCGAACAACGAGCTGTTGGAAAAACTCAAATCCAACCTGCAGGAAGTGCGTGCCCGTGGCGGCGAGCTGATCGTGTTTGCCGACGAACAAGCCGGCATGACCAATGGCGAAGGCACCCACGTGATCCAGATGCCGCACATCCACGACATCCTCTCGCCGATCCTCTACACCATCCCGCTGCAACTGCTGTCCTACTACGTCGCCGTGCTCAAGGGCACCGACGTCGACCAGCCGCGCAACCTGGCCAAGTCGGTGACCGTGGAGTGAGTTATCTACAGTGTAGTTGTCTTTGGTTTTAGAGAACTAAAACTGTCGCAGGAGCCGAAGGGGCCGCCTCATTCCTCCTGCGATGCTCCTAGCCTCTCGCCTGATTCTCACCCTTCCTTTTCCCTAGGGATTGGTCATACATGTTGTTGGGAGTCCAACCTGATGAATTGTATTGGTCAACTAATCCCGGACACGACGTTAAGTTTTTTCTCGGCCTGAGCTGGCGCCAGCCCAGTGTTGAATTGATGTGGCCGAATCCAGTTGTAGCGACGCATCAGATAATGGCTGATGGGCGGATTCAACCAGTCGTCGCAACACTTTTATGGGACGGCCTGCAGGCTGGATGCAAAAGTTAACGGGACGTGGAGCGATGCGTTCGCCAGGTGCACCGTCACTTCGTAATGAAATCGAACGGCTGTTTTGGAGACAAATGGCAACCGGGATCACAAGCGAAAAAGCAGCGGAGGCTACTGGCGTATCATCAGCGGTAGGCACACGCTGGTTCTGTCATCGGGGCGGGATGCCATTGTTCATGTCTAACCAAATATCTGGAAGGTACTTATCGTTCGCAGAGCGAGAAGAGATTGGGCTGCTTCGGGCGAAAGGTGTTGGCGTACGTGAGATTGCGCGTCTCCTCGGACGAAGTCCGTCGACAGTTTCACGGGAGCTGACACGTAATGCTGCAACTCGTTGCGGTCGGCTTGAGTATCGAGCTTCAGTCGCACAATGGAAGGCAGAACTGGTTGCCAAAAGACCGAAGCCAGCGAAACTTTTGGCTAACCTACGCCTGTGTCACTACGCGCAAGACCGTCTGGAGGGTAAAGTTCACGGCGCTAATGGTCGCGAGATTATTGGGCCTCGACAAGCTCCCTTCAAAGGCCGAAATAAACCACATCGCAGTGATCGTAAATGGGTCAATGGCTGGTCGCTCGAACAGATTACCAACCGGCTAAAGATCGATTTTCCGGACGATGAATCCATGCGCATCTCTCACGAGGCAATATATCAGGCTCTCTATATTCAGTGGCGAGGAGCTCTTAAGCGCGAGCTAGTGAGCTGTCTGCGCACAGGACGAGCGTTGCGTGTGCCGAGAGCTGGGGCGCAGGCCAAAACGTGGGCGCACGTCAGCGAGAATGTCATGATTTACAGTCAGCCCTGCTGAGGTGGAGGACTGGGCTGTACCAGGGCATTGGGAGGGAGACCTGATCATTGGTCTGAATCGAACTGCGATTGGAACGCTGGTCGAGCGCTCAACTCGATTCAGCATGCTCGTTCACCTGCCTCGCGAGGAAGGATATGGGTTAACTCCTCGAACGAAGAATGGCCCGGCGCTATCACTATGGCCAACGCACTGAAGAAAACGGTGACTGACCTACCCATCGAGTTGTGGCGATCTTTGACTTGGTATCGTGGAAAGGAACTATCGGATCACGCTCGATCTACCACCGAATCCGGAGTGAAGGTCTTCTTTGCTGACCCGCATAGTCCTTGGCAGCGCGGCACGAACGAGAATACGAATGGTCTTCTGCGCCAATACTTCCCGAAAGGTACTGACCTGTCTCGCTGGAATGCCCAAGAGATCCAAGCCGTTGAACACAAGGCCTCGAAAAACACTAGGCTGGAAAACGCCTGCCGAAGCACTAAACAAGTATCTAAAATCAATTCAACAATCCAGTGTTGCGACGACCGGTTGAATCCGCCTTGCGACCCCTGATCCGAGTGGAACAGCAGCCCCCTAAGATTTCTCGCGCTGTTCGTAGGACATCTCCAACGCCTTGACGGCCATACCAGCTCGACAGCTACCAGCTCACAATTCGGCGCGGGTAGAGATCTAGGACGGCAGCTAGGTAATGCCATTTCCCTAGCGCCCAGATGTAGGTGATATCTCCACATCAGACCTGATTGGGCGCTGGCACACCAAACTCCCGATTCAATATGTTCGGAATATCCGGCCGCTCGACCGTCGCTTGTTTGTAGGAATGTGAGCCAGGTTTTTTGCTGACTAACGCCAGCTCCCGCATCAGGCCACGCACCTTGAATCGACCGATCTGCTCGCTGTCTTCCTGTATCATCGAGACAATGCTACGGCTACCGGCAGCACTTCGACTTTGCGTGAATAGTTCGTTGACCCGACTGCGTAACCGAAGCCTCCCGATGTCCGGAGTTTGGCGTCTAAGGCGGTGGGCGTAGTAGCACGAGCGAGTGACATCAAAGACTCCACAAAGCCAATCGACCGGCTCTTGGGCGCTCAGTTGATCAATCAGCGTGTGCGCTCGTGCTCTTCCGACATCAAGAGCGCGGTAGCCTTCTTTATGACTACCTCTCACACCCTGTCATTGTTGGGGTGGTCAAGCCCCCTCAGTTTGCGCATGGTGGCTCTTGCTGATTTGGCGATGTCGGGCGAGATAGCAGTCAACAAGATCGAGGCCAGCGCAATCCACCAGGCCACACGGCCAAAGTTGAAGACGTACTTGTTGAGCCAGACTTTTCTGTATCTGGCCTGTCTCGCTGCGGGGCTTAAACTTCCGACAGCGGCCAAGTCCGATGCCTTGTAGATCGTCTTCAGCGAATAGCCGGTCCTGCGGAATCGCTCCGGGAAATCAACCTGACTGGTTTCCCAGTCGAGCACGGTGAAGTTTTCGAACAGCAGGCGTTCAGACAGTTCCACTAGCTCAGGGGATATATCCCCCGGTTTCTGTAGAGAGATGTCATAACCCTTCTTGCGCATAAACCCGAGCATCAAGCACTGCTCAGGTGTCATTCGCATCGCGCTGTACCCTACGAAATTCCCGATGGGATTTTTGTAGGGAGAAGGAACGAAAACTTCTTCCTGGAGCCTGACCTCCTGATCCCAGAACCCAAGCATGTCTTCGCGGGTGCCGAACTGAACAAGGTCGGAAACGTGAAATAGGAGCGGAATCTTCGCCGGGTTTCGGATGAAAAGCGTGGTAACAGTAACCGGCTGGCTAAGCAGGCGCTCGGTCAGTGGAATGCTTAGGTCGTATGCTCCAATTACAGCAATGTTTGAGCCCGTCAAGATGTGATCGGAACGCAGCTTGAGGATATGCGACCGTGAGGCTGCGCGAATGCCAGTTAGCGTCGAGACGAGTTGGCGGTTTGTGTTATGGCGATTGCCGTTGAAATCCAGGAGAACGCCGGGGTCGGCTGACGTTACAACAACATCAGCATCAATCCCCGTAAAATCCTCGTCGGCCCAGCTGGATACAACAATTTCTGCACCGGGCAAGTGAGTGCGGACAGCCGAGATACAAGCGTCAATACCCCTGGCTGGGGAAAGTGACCGATAAAGTGGGCCTTGGATAACGACCGATATTCGATCAGGCGCTACCTTTTCATATCTCGACTTCATGCGGTTATGGCCGTTTTTTCATGTAGTTGATTAGCTTTTTCACAATCATTTCGACACTTTGACAATTTGTATCGAATTTAAACTCAGAAAAATGTGGAGGTTCATAGGCAGAATCAATTCCTGTAAAGTTTCTAATTAAGCCTTTTCGAGCTTTGCTATACAACCCTTTCGGGTCTCGTTGCTCACAGACCTGAATATCTGTGGACAAATAAACCTCAATGAACTGCGAGCAATCAAACAAGCCGCGAACTAGCTTCCTATCCTTCTCGTATGGGGAAATAAATGCGCAGATAACGATAAGGCCTGCATCGGACATCAATTTAGCGACCTCACCTGCTCGTCTGATGTTCTCGCAGCGGTCTGATTCCGTCATGCCTAGATCGCTACAAAGCCCATGCCGAAGATTATCACCATCTAAGAGAAAGGTTTTCTTACCGCTGCTTGAAAGCGCTACATCAAGGGCGTTGGCCAGTGTCGATTTACCGGACCCTGACAGCCCAGTAAACCAGACACAGGCCCCCTTTTGCCTCATGTTTTCTGCTCGCATTTCTAAGGTTACAGAGCTATCGTGCCATGTCACGTTGGATAAGGGGTTAGGTTTCATAGATTGATTCCGCAGGCAGAGAAATTACTTTGATGACTGCGAGACGGAAATGCCTCGAACCATCAAACCAAGATTTCGACTATCGGAAGAAATCCCGAATTGAGATGGATTGCGCGGATTGTCGATAACGATACGGAGCGTAACCGAAGGACTTACTTGCTCAAAGTCATGGACGCTGAACACAAAAATATTAGCGTTGCCGTTTGATTTTCCAACTAACAGCGAAGAGCTGCCCACAAGGGTATCGTCGAGGTACACATGAAAGCTCGTCGGCTCGTCATTAAACTCAATTAACCAAGAAGCGTTGATCGTCACATTCAAGGAACCTGAAAATGCTTCTTCAGGGGTGAAGCAAAGAACCGATTCAGCTCCACTGGTCCAGGAGCCTTGCTCCTCAGCAGGGTAAAACCCGCGCTGGACATACTTCCAACCATCACTCTGAGACTCAAGAGATATCGAGGCCGCTGTTGCTATTGGGTAGCCAACCATTCGACCTTTCGACATGATGTCCGTGTAGCACTTAGTCCAGTTTTCCAAATCAAATAAATTATTCATCGCTACTACAACGCGAGCCCCAGAGGGATGCGTCATAAATTTTGGAGCAGGTGTCTTTTCTGACGCGATTAGCCCGCCTAAGTCAAAATCTGGCTCAATGCTTAAGAAAGATGCAATTTTTTTTGCTTGCTCGTAATTTGATTTTCCGTCAAAAGATTCGTATAGCAAACACAGAAAATCCGGCGATTGGTAGTTTTCGATGGCATAGTTTAGCGATGTGAGCCAATCACAAAAGCTACGCTCTGGGTCGTCTACGCATACTTCATCTTTTTTCGAGACATAAGAATTGACAACAGCAACAGGGTGCCTTGTTATGTGGATCTGTTTCTTTTGCAGCCCCGAAGGATACTGTCCGGTATCGTATTTATGGAGGTTCGGGCATTTTGTGCCGATAACCTGGCTTGTCTTTTTAAACAATGTACTAAATATCGATCTAGTAATCGGCAGATAATCACGATTTGCGCAGAATATTGACTGGAATAATTCCTCCTCTGCTCCTAGTGAAGCGTGTATCTTTTCATTGTTGAAAAGCGAATCCAGTGACCCAAAAAAATCACGCGGCAAATGTTCATGAAGAAGGGAAATGGCAGCGCTCTTGTTAAGCTCAGCTCCCAGCGCAGTTGTACCACTACGTGGGCAGCCTGAGATGTTTAACCATGTTGTGTTTTGCATTTTTGCAAACCTTAAAGATATCAAGCTGCCTTCAAAAACCTTCTGTAGATAAACATCACCAGCCGACGCAGGCGCATCAAAGGAACCGAAATAAGCGGGAGGCTGATGAAAGCTCGCTCGATCTTAGTGGAGAACAGCAGCATCCTAACTTGGCCAGACTGAGCAACGGAAAGATGACTAATAGGCAGGTTGTTGAATGATTCATTGAGCGCTCTTGCAAGTTCCGTCAGGCTCAAGCCAGGCACCGCGAAGACGACATTTTTCTCTCGCAACGTTGGCGTCATGAAGTTGTATCGAGCGAGCTTGCGCACAAAGTCGAAGCAGGTTTCGTGCTCGTTCTGTCCAAACTCGAAAACCAGCCATTCCGAGCTTAACCCTGAGAGTTTGGTTGCAAGCTTATTTGCATCGACGGCTAACACACTTTTTTTATCGTAGAGGAAATCGTCGAGGATGAATGAGCTGCTGGAGATAAAATCATCAGCGAGAGCGTCTTGCGTGAGGGAGTCTCGATCATCGACAACGATGACCGGCGTCGTCTTGCTCTCCCGCAGGGTTATCCTGGCTAACTGCTTGACGAGCAAATATGCTGTTTCCTCGATAGCATTGGAGACAACGAAAATGTTCACTACCTCTTCTCCGTGTAAGAGCTGAATGGCGTCGAGTTGTAGATCGCCTTTACAGCGGCTCCTAGGCTCTCGAAATGGAATAGCTTTTCTTTGGCGGTGTAGGCCAGCACGGCTGAAAAGACAATGCCTGGAAGTGAGAGCCAATAAAGGTGGAAGTATTCTCCCAGATCCTGATAGAACCAGCTTTGATGCGGCCGCTGGTACAGCATGTTTCGGATCTCACTGCTGCTTGTGATGAGTGTTTGCTTGGCGGCGATGGGGTCGTTCAGGAACTGACGGACAATAATGTCCTGCCGTGTATTTGGGAGCTGGTCCAGAAGTACCAATTTCTCAAAGTCGGCTATGAATGCACGAACCGAATCAATATCGTTGCCAAAGCTAGATTGCTGGATCACCAGATTCACCAGTTCCACCCAATCACGCGCCGGCATTTCTTTCACGCCAGTCGGAACACTGAATCCTTCATGGTTCGCCACATACTTGTTGGTGAATGCGCGCAACTTGTTGAGAGCTGTCGAAGTGGAAATCTTGAAGAGCGGTTTTTTGGGTAACAGGGAAAAGAAATTCGGACTGGTATAGCCGAGCTTACCGTTAGTCAGCTCCACGGGTGAGCGCGTCCCCAGCAGCGCCCTGGAGGTGATCGACTGGGTGATACCGAAGGGATTGACCCGGTTCGGTACACCTGCCTTTCCTGCGCGAAGGCCTTGCTCAATGTCCTCGAACTCTACCCAGAAAAGAGCTTCATCAAGTGGGTAGGCGTTCCAAACCTCCTTGCGGCAGATGTACATCGAGCCTGTGGGGTAGCTGGCGTCTTTGTTGAAACGCATCGGACTGGCAAAGCAGAAGCCTGTGCGTTCAATTTCGGTAAAGATCGACGGCGCGATGCTCGCAGCTGCACCTGACGTGCGATGTAGGCCTTGCAGTCCATGAGCAACCTCGCTCATTGTCATTGCGTAGTCAGAATACCGGCGTGGGTAAAGGGAGACACGGTTATCGAAGAACATGCTCTGCAGCGTCATCAGCGGATAGCGCGGGCCAAAGCGGCGGACCATTTCACCGAAGTGCTTGGGCAGAAAAACCCGGTCATGCAGGATCACCAGATTGTTGTACTTGGCCTCAATCGCGAGGCGATTTTTCTTCTTGCAAATTTGCACGGGCGGCGCGGTGATGTCTTCGCCGACGATTCGCACCTGGTCGAGGTAGGCGAAGTTCTGTCCCGGCGTCCCGCACAAGATTATCTCTTTGTTCGGGATGTCGATTTCTAGGATGCGTTTGACAACGGCGTTCAACACCGTGGCATCTTCCGGGCCGACCGGGATGCCGAAGGTCCAGCTATCCAGATCGTCATCACCTTCAGCGGGGAGCTTGGCTACCTTCTCGTAGGTGACCTTTGTAGCAGAGCGCTCCACCGGCCTGAGGCCGGCGCGGAAGTATTCACGGTCGAGATAGCATGCAACTGGTGCGTCTTCAATCACGGTCAGCTTTTGGCCGACACGCAGGAAATGAGCGGCGTCCCAGAGCAACAGCGGCGCGAGAGGTGAATCGCTCTGAATGCCGAAGAAACAGTATGACCCTTCCCCGAACATGCTGATCGGGCGCACGGCGGCGTGCAGGTTCTTGATAACTTCACCGGGCTTGGCTTTGCTGCAGCCTCGGAAGGTAATCAGGTTCGAGCACTGGTGCGGCAGCTGAAGATCGACCGGCCGCTCAGAGAGTTCGCTGGTTGAGAGATAGCCTAGGGATTTGTGATGCTTGAGGAGGGTCACTTTCATCGTTTATTCGCCAACAACGTACTTGTCATCAAGTGCGCCAGGTACCTTTACTACTACAGTCGTTGCATCGGTTATGGCCTCGAAAGCCGTAATGTCACCCGGTTTGAGAACGATAATGTCGCCCTCGCTCCAGGTCTGGTCACGCATGGACACGGTGCCTGACAGGACCAGCGTTACCTCTGTTGCGATCTTGTGGTAATGGGCAGCTTCGTTGTCGCCGGCTTTATAGGTTTTGACGCCAACCTCACAGGCTTCAGTGCTAAACGCTGTTGGTTTGAAGCCTCCAACGAACCAGCCCTTGACCATATCGCCCAGCTTGGTGGTATTCATACGCGACTCCCCTGCACTTCATAGGCTTGGATTTGAGACTGGCTTTTGAGCGGCCGGTATTGGTTCGGTTCTACACGGTAGGAGCCTATTTTCTTGTGCAGCAGGATCAGCTCATTAAGCGCAGGAGCGATGTAGAAGAAGTCGTTGACCTTGGCATCCTTGCGGATCATGTTCTTCACCGCTTCGACGAACATTGCTCCGCTCGTGAACCAATACATGCCGGCGACAGCGTGCGGGCTAATCGGATTCTTCTCCGCTGCCTCCACCACGTCTCCTGCATCAGTGAGGCGTACGAAGGCGTATCGCGGGTGCAACGACTTGAAAATAACAACGCCAGCGTCTCGCCCTTGAGTGCGGAATTGATTCACTATCGTCTCGAAGGAGACATCCAGGATCTCGTTGGCACTGAGGATTACCAGCTCGCAATCTGAGTCGATAATTTCGCTGGCGAGCAGTGCCGTACAGGCAGCACCTTTGGTGGTGTCATGAACGGGATGTGCAACAGCTGCAGGGTGCATCTGCGTAACCATGTTGCGCAGGTGGTACTTGCTCATATCTGCATTTGGCAGCATGCAGATGATTTTCGTGGGATTGAGGTTGGCGCACTTATCGACCAGGGACTGGAGGAGCGGGACGCCATCAGCCTCACTCAAGTAATGTGGGAACTCCCCATTCGGGCGAACTTCATCGGCCTTCGTCCCAGCCAAGATGACGATGTTACGGGTCGCGTTCACTGGGCATTCTCCTTAGCAGCCTGTTGGGTGTTGATTTCGGCGATCTTGTTGAGGATGTTGTCCAGATTGACATCCGAGGTCTCCGCGACTTCCAAGACATGGGCACCCGATGCTCGAGCCGCACGAATGCCGTTCTCGTTATCTTCAACAATGAGGCATTGGTGGGGCTGCATGCCGAGATCCTGAATTGCCTTAATGTAGATATCCGGAAAGGGCTTGCCTTTGGCAACGTCTTGGTTGGACAGCTTCAGATCCAGGTACTGATCCAGGCACGATTTCTCCATCATGACCTCAACCGTATTTCGGATCGAGTTGGAGGCCACTGCCAGCTTGTAGCCCAGATTTTTCAGAGATGAGAGAGCGTACTGGTGGACGAATGTGGGTTTGCACTGGGCGTATACGATTTCCATCGTGTAGGCCTGCTTCATCTCGTTGATGAAGTGATGTAGAGCTTTCGGGAGCCCATGCTCAACGCTCAGCATTTCCAGCTTATGTGCAGTCGGTAAGCCGTCATAACTGGTTAGGTGGTCATGGCGGCTGATGTTGTAGCCAAACAGATTCAGTGCCTTGTTCAGGGCGTCATAGTGCCAATCTTTGGCTTCGATGAGGACGCCATCCATATCGAAAATAACAGCTTTAATCATCGTTTATCCCTTACGAATGGCCGCTCAACGGGCCTTGCTGAAAAACGCATTAGCCTGCTCCGGCCTGTCGGTGCAAAGCGTGAGCCCAAGTAAATCATTGAGCAGATGTAGCGAATCCCAAGCGTGGGTAACATCACGGCCATGTAGTTCAGGTGAAACCACGCAAACCTTTTTTCCTTGGTTTAGGTGCTTGACGATTTCACAATTCGGGTGGTAACCCGAATCAAAATGATCAAGCCAAACACCCGCGCACTGCTCCAGCCAGGCTGGAGAAGGCTCGACATCACTGTGTCGCGTATAGGTGCTGACGCCCTCAACGAGATAGCTGCGCATGTCAGGCACTGACATGTCGAAGACAAACCAGTTAGTATGGCCTCGTTCGCGGAATTTGGCTGCAATAGTCTTGGCTAGGCCGTCTGCCTTGATGTTGATCGCAAGCGGCAAATTCCGATTCCCCATGATGTCCAGTAGATCATCCAGGCTCATTTCATCGCCCGCAGGCATGTCATGGGAGATCAGAAGGCGTCCAGCGCAGTCGCGAACATCGGTTTCAGTACCAAACCCCAAGTCGAAAGAACGATGGAAAGCGACGGGCTGATTACGTTCATGCAGTTCCAGCCAGTAGCCCCTATGGCTAATGATTTCCATATCAGCGAGCCTTCCCAGCAGTTGCCTGCAGGCTGATAGGCTGGGCAAGGAAGTAGTCAAGGTCGGCCGGGATGCCAAGGCCATACATACCGTGACCTTCGGAACCAACGGTGTAATGAATCACGCGGGCACCTTGATTGATAATTTCGTTGTAGGCCGGGGCGACATAGAACTCGCCATTGACGCGCAACTTTTTCTCGAACATTCGCTCGATGGCAGAAATAAGCTGGTGGCCGGTGCGGAAGTTGTAAACTCCAACTGTCGCTTCATCAGAGATAACTTCTTTCTCGACGACGCGATTGATGGTGCCTATTTCATTGAAGCCAACAAAGGACCACTTAGGGTCATCCGCCTTCATTGTCATGATGATGCCATCCGCTGCTGCAGCGTCCATGGCGGCCAAGTAGTCGTCGATATTAAGGTCAACGAACTGGTCGCTATTGGCGATCATTACCGGATGTTCGTTGTCGATCAGGGCCTTAGCTGCATGAACAGTGCAGGCTGCACCCTCGGTTACACCGTTGAGCTCAACGAGCTCGCAGCCGGGAGCCCAGGCGCCGAGCTTCTCGCGCAGACCATATGCCTCAACGTGCGCTGCCTGACAGATAAAAATGAATTTGTGAGCACGCTTGGGGGTCAGATTGTCGATAACAACCTTGATCATCGGCACGCCATGCACCGGGATAAGCGGCTTGGGGTCTTTATAGCCTGCTACAGCGAAACGGCTGCCGGCTCCAGCCATAGGAACGATAATTTGGAGCATAGAGTAACCTCTAGTTGGTCTATGTGTTTGCCAGGTGGCGTGTCTTTGTAGCTTCGGTCGACTGCCGGGCGCTAGAAGCGGCCTTCGTCGATAACGCGCCCCTTTTGAAGCTGCAGATACCGCTGGCAGAACCGCTGACCCTGCTCTTTCGAATGAGTCACCAGAATCAAAGCCATGCCGTCATCTTGCATGTCGCGAATTCGCTTGTAGCACTTGTCTTGAAAGTCTTGGTCCCCTACAGCCAGCACCTCGTCGGCAAGTAGAATCTGCGGATCGACATGCACTGCCACAGAGAAGCCTAGGCGCATGTACATGCCTGATGAGTAGTTTTTGACGGGCGTATCGATGAAGTCTCCGAGGCCGGAGAAATCAGCGATGTCATTGAAGCGAGAGCGGGTTTGTTTGTTGGTCAGGCCATAGAGGCTGGCATTCAGGTAGATGTTCTCCTCTCCGGTCAGCTCGGGATGAAAGCCAACGCCCAGCTCGATGAGAGGTGCAATCCGCCCATAAGACTGAACCGACCCGCTTGTGGGCAGCAGAATCCCACTAACCAGTTGTAGTAGGGTGCTCTTGCCTGAGCCGTTGTGCCCGATCAGGGAAAGTGATTCGCCCCTGCATAGGGTGAAGGATACGTCGTTTACGGCGCGGAGCGTTTCGATGCGCTCTTGGAAGCGCGGATTAAATAGCCCGGCAAGCTTGTGCTTCATGCCGCCGTGATTGTGACGGATGGTGAAATCCTTGACCAGGCTTTCAACGTTGAGGATGATCTTGTTCATAGAAGTTCGACCACTTTGTCTGCACGCTTAAACACCAGTAGCCCGGCGATGATCGAACTCAGCCCGATCCCCCAGCAGAGGGCGAGATCGCGCAATGAGGGCTGCACGCCATCGTGCAAAATCGCCGCGAAGCTATTGAAGAAAGGTGCCAGCGGATTAAATGAAACGATCTGAGCTATATCGTGCGGCAGTGCCGCGGTAACCCAAACGATAGGTGTGAGCCAGAACAGAAGAGGGACAAATACCTCGGTGACATGCTTGATGTCGCGCCAAGTGATTTGCAGAACACTGATGGCCAAGGCAAGACCCATAGTCATAAGGACATAGGGGATTAACACCAAGGGGTACCACAGCAACGCAATACCCGGGTAACCGCCTAGGAGCCTGTAGAGAGCTGCATAGACAGCAATAGCCACCAGCCAGAACGTGCTGACAGTTAGGGCGCCTGACAGTGGTAGCAATATCCGGGGGAAGCTAAGCTTGCGAATCAAACCATTGTTGCCAATAAGCCAATCGCTACTTTGCAGGATGATTTGACTGAAGAGCATCCAGTGGACAATCCCAGTCACAAGATGCAAGGCGAATCTGTCCTGATTGCTCGGCAGGATATAGGTAAACACCATGTAGTAGGTGAGGGTGACGACGAGGGGGTTACCTAGTGACCATGCAAAGCCTAATGCTGCCCCCATGTAGCGAATCTTGATTTCCTTCGCGACAAGATTGAACACTAGGTCTCGCCACTTGAATAAATCAATAAATCTATGAATCAGCATAGTGCTAAAAGCCTTAAGGATGATCTGCAAAAGCTAGCTCTTGAGAAATAAGCCCCTGCAACCCTGTGGGCTACATGGTGGCGGCTCCGCGAAATGGGGACTTTCTCAGAGATTTACTAATCTAGTCATGCACGAACAGTAGGAGTTTGACAACACGAGGTTGTTTGCTGAAATGACTGACGCTGTAAGTGAGGCGGATCATTACGAGACGGGTCGTCCTTAACTCCGGTTGAGAGGTGCGTTGCAAATTTCGGTGCTACTATAACTGATTTTGAAGATGCTCGCTGCGGATGGAGATCTGGAGCAAGGGATTACAGTGCTACTGTCTGACCGTATGTGTGCTCGGGTTAGGGTGAATCGCGTAGACACCTCTTTGCCTGAAATGGACTGCCCGCTGCATCGTAGACATCTCCAGCCTATGCTTTGAGCATAGAAAGGAGTCATGAACACCCAACGATTTACGCCGGAATTCAAGGCAGAAGCCGTCAGGCAAGTCATTGAGCGCGCATGTTCCATTGCGGAAACAGCCGATCGCCTTGGCGTTTCGACTCACAGCCTTTACAAGTGGGTCAAAGCCGCGAAGCCTGACAAAACCGAGAAACAGACCAGCGAACTGCTCGAAACAAAAAGCGAGATTTTGCGGCGGCGAGCCCAAGTGCGGCGCTTGGAAGTTGAGCGCGACATGTTAAAAAGCAGCGCGGTACTTCCACCAAGGAACCCGAGTGAAATATCGTTTTATGAACGAGCACCGATATCACTACGCTATGTCGGGGTTTGCAAATTACTCGTGCCGGGCTCTATCAATGGCTACACAAACCTGTTTCTGATCGAGTGAAAGAAAATGGTCGGCTGTCAGGGCTGATCCCGGAACCTCGTGCATGTGACGGGAAATCCCGCCAGTTGATGTAAGGCTAAGCTGCCAGGACTTTACTGGTGTCGATACGGCCGGAGAGCTTATGAAACTGCGTTTGATTTATGGATGGACGCTGGTCCTGATGCTGGTTGTCCTGCTGCTGGGCGGGCTGACCCCGGTGCTGTCCAACAGCCTGTTGCTGCTGAAGGATCGGGCCAACTTCATTCCCGCCGAATCCTCCATCTGGACCTTCGAGCCGACCCTGATTAATCAGGGTTCTTCTTCCTATTGGCTGTACGGGGAGGATCGGCACTATTACTTCTATTTTTCCTACGCCGAAGATCAGCCCTACCGGCTGATTGCCAAGAACAACCCGTGCCCGGGATTCGATCGGCACGATGTCGGCACCTGGTGTATCCCCTGAAGCCGGAGCCCTGGATTATGCTGCTGGCTCGCGGCGCTCACCGGGCAGGCGCCGGCAGCTGAGGTAGGGCATGGACAGGTTCCAGGAAATGCAGGTGTTCGTTTGCGTCGCTCAGGAGCAAGGCTTCGCTGCTGCCGCTCGGCGCCTGAGTCTGTCGGCCGCCAGTGTGACCCGCGCCGTCGCCGCGCTGGAGCAGCGCATCGGTACTCAGTTGTTGATCCGCACCACTCGCAGCGTGCACCTGAGTGAAGCCGGGCAAGGCTATCTGGAGGATTGCCGGCGCATTCTGGCCGAGGTCCAGGACGCCGAGGCTTCGGCCGCCGGCATCCACGCCCAGCCCCGGGGCCAATTGACCCTGACTGCGCCGGTGCTGTTCGGTGACCTCTTCGTCACTCCGCTGCTGGTGCGCTACCTGCAACGTTATCCACAGGTCAGCGTCAACGCCCTGCTGCTGGACCGGGTGGCGAGCATGGTGGAGGAGGGCATTGATGTGGCGATACGCATTGGTGAGTTGCCCGACAGTGGCCAGCACAGCGTCCGAGTCGGCGAAGTGCGCCGCGTTGTCTGCGCCGCGCCGGAGTTTCTTGCCGTCCACGGCCGTCCCCAGCATCCCGATGACCTGCGCCAGGCGCCGGTGATCGCGCCGTCGTCCGTGGGCCAGGCGCGCAACTGGCAGTTCAACGATGCCGGTCGGCCCCTGAGCATTCGGCCCGAGCCGCGGTTGCTGGTGAGTGCCAACCAGGCAGCCATCAGCGCTGCCTGCCTGGGGTTGGGCCTGACCCGGGTGCTGTCCTATCAGGTTGCCGACCAGGTCGCGGCGGGGCAGTTGGAAATTGTCCTCCAGGCCTTCGAGCTGGCGCCCTTGCCGATCCATGTGGTGTACCAGGGCGGGCGCAAGGCGCCGGCGCGGGTGCGCAGCTTTGTCGACTTCGCCGTACAGGCCCTGCGTGAGCATCCATCGCTCAATCCTTGATCAGCGTTGTTGCGCTGGATGAAAGGATGGATTGCGATTTCTGGTGATTCTGTTGTTTTTTCCCAGGGATCAAGATGGGGCTCCCAGCGCGGCACTTCGACCGCGCCTCGTTCGCGGAGTCGACCATGTCCCTGCTGCCGATCAAGTTCTACAACTTTCCCCGTTCCGGGCATGCCCATCGGGTCGAGCTGATGCTGTCCCTGCTGGACCTGCCCAGCGAAACCATCTTTGTCGACCTGGCCAAGGGGGCCCACAAGCAGGCGGACTTCCTCGCCCTCAACGTCTTTGGCCAAGTGCCGGTGATCGATGACCAGGGCGTGGTGCTGGCCGATTCCAATGCGATCCTGGTGTATCTGGCCCAGCGTTATGGTCAGGGCCGCTGGTTGCCCAGCGATCCGGTGGGCGCGGCCCAGGTGCAGCGCTGGCTGTCGGTGGCGGCGGGGCAGATCGCCTTTGGACCGGCGGCGGCGCGGTTGATCACGGTGTTTGGCGCCTCGTTCAATGCCGAGGAAGTCATCGCCCGTGCCCACGCGCTGCTCAAGATCATGGATCAGGAGCTGGCGAGCCGGCCCTTCCTGGTAGGGCAGCAGGCGACCATTGCCGATGTCGCGGGCTACAGCTACATCGCCCATGCCCCGGAAGGCAACGTGTCCCTGGACGCTTACCCCCATGTACGGGCCTGGCTGCAGCGTATTGAAGCCTTGCCCGGCTTTGTCCCCATGCCATCCACGGCGGCGGGTTTGAAAAGCGCCTGAAGAGCCACTCTGCGGAGGCCACCACATGAGCACGCATTCACCTTGGCATGCCGGCGAACGGCAATTGCAGATCCAGGCAGGGGTGGCCGAGCGCATGGAAGCCTTCGGCGCCAAAGTCATCCGTCCGGCCATGCCCGAGCAGCACCAGCAGTTCTTCGGACAACTGCCGTTCATTCTGGTGGGCGCGGTGGATGACCACGGCGATCCCTGGGCGAGCCTGCTTGAAGGTCCGCCCGGTTTTGCCCAGGCCCCGCAAGCCAACCTGCTGCGCCTTGCCAGCCTGCCGGCCGCCGATGATCCGCTGCAGTTGCAGGAAGGTGCGGCCCTGGGCCTGTTGGGGATCGAACTGCATACCCGGCGACGCAATCGTCTCAACGGTCATATCGGCGAGCTCGATAGCCGAGGCTTTTGCCTCAGGGTGCAGCAGTCGTTTGGCAACTGCCCGCGCTACATCCAGTTGCGCGATCTGCAGCGGGTGCCCTTGAGCGATCCGGCCAGCCGCCCGGCCCAGCACCGACAGGACCTGGACCCGGCGGCCCGGGCCCTGATCGGCGCCGCCGATACCTTCTTCGTCGCCAGCTATGTCGATGTGGAGGGCCAGCGTGCGGTAGATGTCTCCCATCGTGGCGGCCCGGCCGGGTTCGTTCGGGTCGAAGGCAACTGCCTGACCATCCCGGATTTCGCCGGCAACCTGCATTTCAATACCTTGGGCAACCTGCTGCTCAATCCCCGGGCGGGTTTGCTGTTCATCGACTTTCACAGTGGCGAGTTGCTGCAACTCAGTGGGCGCACCGAGATCATCTTAGACGGCCCGCTGGTCAGCACCTTTCAGGGGGCTGAGCGCGTGTGGCGCTTTACCGTGGAGCGGCTGGTGCGGCGGCCGGCAGCCCTGTCCCTGCGGGGCTTGTAACGGGCCCTGGGCGCCTGCAGAAAAAAGTCCTCGCCAGCGATTGCCGCCAGCCGCGGCCCTGCGTAGGCTGGCGCGATCTCAAGGTTGATCATCTGCAGAGCGCCCGGTACGCCGGGGCTTTGTTGCGTTAAAGGGAATCAACGATTCATGCTGCCCCGGGTCTTGCTCCGCCTCTTCGCCCTATTGCTTTGCCCGGTGCTGCTCAGCGCCTGCCGCCACGAAGACGCCCCCCCTCTGGATCAACAACTCTACATCTGGCAACGGCAGTGGACGCCCGCCCACGCCGACGCTCTGGCCGGTTCCCGGGCCGACTTTTCCACAGCCCGGGTCCTGGCCCTGCAGGCTTTTCCACAGGCCGGCTGGAGCCGCGCACGGATCGACGCCGCCTTGCTCAAGCAGGATGCTCGTCCACTGATCGCGGTGATCCGCCTCGACGGGCAACTGCCGTCCCTGGATCAGGACGAGATCATCCGTCAGGTCCAACAACTGCTGACGGACTGGCAGGAGCAGGGCCTGACCCTGACCGGGATCGAGATCGACCACGATGCCGGCAGCGCGCGATTGCCCGCCTACGCCAAGCTGCTTGAGCGCTTGCGGGCTGTACTGCCGAGCCACCTGGCCCTGAGCATCACCGCCTTGCCGGCCTGGCTCGACAGTCGCGAGTTGCCGGGCCTGCTGGCCAAGGTCGACAGCAGCGTGCTGCAGGTGCACGCCGTGAGTGATCCTCGGCAGGGCCTGTTCGACCCACGACAAGCCGAACAGTGGGCCGGGCGTTGGGCGCGCATCAGCGACAAACCCTTCTATCTGGCCTTGCCCGCCTACGGCGTCGCCTTGCTCCCCGCTGCCGAAGGCGCGCCCCTGGTGGAAAGCGAGGCGCCGCTGCGACGGCGCGGTCAGCGCCAGGAGCTGATGGCCGACCCCGAGCAACTGAGCCAGTTGGCCAGAACCCTGCGCAACGACCCGCCGCCGCACCTGGCCGGCCTGATCTGGTTTCGCCTGCCCCTCAAGGGCGATGTGCGGGCCTGGAGCCTGGAGACCCTGCGGGCGGTGGCCCGGGGCGATGCCCTGGCCGGCCAACTGGGCATCCGCCTGGAGGAACAGGACGGCCTGTTCGACATCCGCTTGAGCAACGCGGGCAACCTCGATCAGCCCTTGCCTGAACAACTGACCCTGGCCGTTGCCCAATGCGACGGATTCGACGGGCTGGGCGGCTATGCCGCGCAGCTGCGCGACGGCCAACTGCGGTTGACCCGGCAACAGAGCGGCCGCCTGGCCGCAGGTGCCAGCCGCGCCGTGGGCTGGGCCCGCTGTACAAAAATTGACCAAGGAGCTGCGCATGTTCGTCCCTAGATCCCGTCACCTGCTGTGCCTGAGCCTGTGCCTGCCCCTGGCTCCGGCCCTGGCCTGCGGACCGACTTTCCCCATGCGCCTGCTGGACGACCGCCCACAGACGCTGGCGCAGCTGCCCGAAGGTAGTTTCCAGTTCGAGATCAGCCGCCTGGGTCAGCCCATCGTCGGGCTCATGCCGGTCGCCAAGAATGGCTTCAGTGTCGATTACAGCCTGCCTGACAGCTATTCGGTGCAAGAGCGCAACTGGGCCGAACAGCAAGGGCTGGACCAGGCTCAGCAAACCCTGGTCGGCCAGCTGCGCAAGCTCAATGACGCACGCGTGGCGGAGCAACAAGGGGCCAGCCTGCCGCTGGAGATCAACCTCTACACCGCGGGCGCCGTGGCCTTCAGCGCCGGGGATCATGAGTTGGCGGCGGAGTATTTCCGCAAGGTACTGGCGCTGCCCGCCGAGCAACGCGCCCTGCGCAGTACCTGGGCGGCCTATTCCCTGGGGCGGGCCCTGTCCTTTATCAGCGAGCAAGCCAACGAGCTGGACGATCAGGGCCGGCGCGACATGCGCCAGTCGGCGCGCCAGGCGTTCGCCCAGACCCGTCAGCTGAGCATCGACGCCTTCAGCGACCCCTTGAGCCTGGGCGTCGCCAGCCTGGGGGAGGAGGCCCGCATCCTCAAGGATCAGAACGACTGGAGCCAGGCCATCGATCTGTATGCCATCCAGAACCAGCTGGGTTCGGAGGTCGGCTACAGCTCCCTGAAGCAGGTGGTGGGCGAACTGAGCGGCCTGCCGGACGCGCAATTGCTGGAGCAGCTCAAGCATCCTTCCGTAGCCCGCTTGCTCACCGCCTCCTTGATCTCGCACCAGGCCTGGTCCTTTGGCGAGCGGCCCGAGTCGGAGGTGAAACTGATCAAGCTGCTGAGCCAGGGCACTGCGGGCAGCTTCGACAACGCCGACCGGCTGGCGGCGCTGAATTATCAGAATGGCGATTTCGCCACCGCCCAGCGCTTGCTCGAGCATGCCGGCGATGGCGGCCTGGCCTGGTGGTTGCGGGCCAAGATGGCCCTGCGTGATGGCGACAAGGTGGCTGCTGCCGCCGCATACGCCAAGGCCGCCGCGGCCTTCCCCCGAGACGAGAGCTGGGGCTTTCGCGGTGATTACGACGGCAATTACGAAGACCTCAAGCCCGGTTGCCGGGTCGAAGGCGAAAGCGCCCTGCTGGCCCTGGATCGTGGCGACTACGTGCAAGCCTTCGAGCTGCTCTACCGCAGCGGCGACATCTACTGGCACGACGCAGCCACTGTGGCGGAGCGGGTGCTGACCCTGGATGAACTCAAGCAGTTCGTCGATACCCAGGTGCCCGCACCGCCGCCGACGCCCAAGCAGCCGGACGCCTACTACGAAACCCTGCCGATTGCCGCCCAGGTGCGCGAATTGCTCGGCCGGCGCCTGCTGCGCGAAGGCCGCTACGAAGAGGGTTGGGGCTACTTCGACAGCCCGGAGCGCCAGGCCATCGCCAAGGCTTACGGTGAGTACCGGCGCAGCGCCGAGTCGGCCTGGTTGCCCACGCGCCGGGCCGAGGCCTATTACCAGGCCGGCAAGCTGGCCCGTGCCTCGGGCATGGAGATCCTGGGTTACGAAATGGGCCCGGACTATCACAGCCTCTGGGGCAGCTACAGCCTGGAGATCCCGCCGGTGCAGGCCGGGCCCTTTGTCAGCGCCGATGAAGTGCAGCGTCAGCAAGCCACCACCGCCGCGCCCGACGTGCGTTACCACTACCGCTACCTGGCCGGGGAACTGGGCAACCAGGCCGCGGACTTCCTGCCTCACACCAGCCAGGCCTATGCCGCGGTGCTGTGCAAGGCGGCGCGCTGGACCCGGGGCAGCGATGCGGAGATCACCTACTACCGGCGCTACGTGGAAAACGGTCCCTTTGTGGAGTGGGCCGGCAACTTTGGCATGAACTGCCAGGAGCCGGACTTCGGCAGCGCCAACAAGCGCTACCTGACCCAGTGGCTGTCGGCCTCGCGCACGGCGATGAGCGAGCACAAGCTGGCGACGGGGGCGGGGGCCGGCGTGGTGCTCGGGGCTGCCTATTGGCTGTGGCGCCGCCGCGTCCAAAAGGCCTAAACAAGACCTGTAGCCGCTGCCGCAGGCTGCGAACGAGCTGGGCGGCACTCCGACGCAGCGGTCGCGGCGATTGTTGGGGCGTGCGCATGCTGTCGGGAGATTGCCAGGCAAGGCCCTTTGGGCCTTTTCGCAGCTTCGCTATGGCTCAGCAGCGGCTACAGAGATCGGTGTAGCAGAGATCGAAGTGGCGGCGATCCTTGGGCCCGTCAGGCCTGCTGGACGAAGGTCAGGCGCAAGGCAAAGCCGATCAGCAGGCTGCCGAACAGCCATTGCTGCAAACGTTGCGCCGAGGGGCTGCGCTGCATCCAGCGGCCCAGCCCGGCACCGGCCAGGGCGTAGCAGCAGTCGAACAGCCCGCCCACCGCTACCAGCAACACACCCAGGGTGACGAATTGGGGGGCTACCGCGCCGGCCTGGGGATCGATGAACTGCGGCAGCAGCACCGAGCAGAACAGCAATGCCTTGGGGTTCAGCAGGTTGGTCAGCAGGCCGCGCTGGATCGCCTGACGCCAGCGCAGGGGCGTGGCCGCCGTGCCGGCGCTGTCGAGGTTGGGCAGCAGGTTGGCCCGCAGGCACTGGATACCGATCCACAGCAGGTAGGCGGCGCCCGCCAGGCGTACCACGTCGAAGGTCCAGGGCGCGGCCTTGAACAGCGCCGCCAGGCCCAGGGCGGCCAGGGCCACATGACAGCCGCGGGAGACAGCCAGCCCCAGGGCCGTGGCCAGCGCCTGGGCCTTGCCCTGGCGGGCACCGGTCTGCAGCAGCAGGATCATGTCAGGCCCGGGCAGCAGGTAGACCACTGCCAGAGCCAGGAAATACATCCACAGTTGCGCCACCTTGCACCCCCATTCGTTGTCGAGTCGGTGCGCCCAGTTTAGGGCCACAGGGGCGGGCAGGTGCTTGCGTAATCAACCAGCAAGACGGCGGAAATTGGCATAATCTTCCAGCTTTCAATGGAATGACCATCCGGATATGCCAAACATGAAACTCGATGCCTACGACCGCAAGATCCTCGCCGCCCTGCAGCGCGACGGCCGCCTGAGCAATGTGCAACTGGCCGAGGAGATCGGCCTGTCGCCGTCACCCTGTTTGCGCCGGGTGCGCATGCTGGAAGAGGCGGGGGTGATCCGTGGCTACCAGGCGACCCTGGACCGGGATGAAGTGGGGCTGGGGCTGACGGTGTTCGTCGGGGTCAAGGTGGAACGGCACAACGACGCCGAGGCCGAAGCCTTCCGCCAGGCGGTGTTGCAGTTGCCGGAAGTGATCTCGGCGTTCCTGGTCTCCGGCGAATCGGACTTCCTGCTGCAGGTGGTGGTCCCGGATCTGCGCGGTTACGACCGTTTCCTCACTGGCCACTTGCTGAAGATCCCCGGGGTCAGCGACATCCGCAGTAACTTCGCCATTCATACGGTGAAAACCCCGGGGCCCCTGCCGTTGGGGCATCTACCGGGGTGATCAACAGCGCTGGCCGGGGCGTTTGTTCGCGCATGACCGCGTAGCGGGCGCAAACCCGCTACTGGTGGACCTGTCTCAGGTCCACCAGTAGCGCACCAGGTGGAAGAAGATCGGCGCGGCGAAGCACACCGAATCCAGGCGATCGAGCATGCCGCCGTGGCCCTCGATCATGTGTCCCCAGTCCTTGACCCCGCGATCGCGCTTGATCGCGGACATGACGATGCCGCCGGCAAAGCCCAGCAGGTTGATCAGCAGGGCGATCAGGAACGACTGCCAGATGTTGAACGGGGTGATCCAGAACAGCGCGCCACCGATCAAGGACGCCAGGAGGATGCCGCCGACAAAGCCCTCGACGGTCTTGGACGGTGACAGGTTGGGGGCGATCTTGCGTTTGCCGAAGAGTTTTCCACAGACGTACTGCAGCACATCCGAGAGCTGCACCACGATCACCAGATAGGCGATCAGCAGCAGGTTGCGGCCTTCGTAGCCGGCGATGTCCAGGGTCAGCAGGGCTGGCACGAAGGACACGCAGAACACCGCGATCATCAGCCCCCACTGAACCTTGGAGGCGCGTTCCAGAAAGTGCGTGCTGTCGCCCCCCAGGGACGCCAGGATCGGCAGCAGCAGGAAGACGTAGACCGGGATGAAGATCGAGAACAATCCGTACCAGTCGGAGTAGATCAGCAGGTACTGCAGGGGCAGAGCCAGGTAGAAGGCCGCCACCAGGGCCGGGTAGTCGCTGCGCCGGGTCGGGGTCAGGGTGAGGAATTCGCGCAGGGCGTAGAACGACACCGCGTAGAACAGCAGGATCACCGCCGCCGTGCCGAGCCAGAAGGCGATGCCGATCACCAGCACCATCACCCACCAGGCATTGATCCGCGCATTGAGGTTGTCGATCACCGGGTTGGGTGCGCCGCGGGTGCGCCACTTGAGGATGAAACCGATCAGCGAGGCCAGCACCAGAATGGCGCCGATGCCGCCGAACAACATCAGGGTCTGCTTATCCATTTCAGCTGTGCTCCGGAGCCATGGCCAGCAGCGCGGCGCGGCTGCGTTCGAGAAAGTGTTCCTTGCTTTCATCCTCTTCCAGGGTCAGTGGCGCACCGAAGCTGGTGGTGCACAGCAGGGGCAGGGGCAGGAAGCGACCCTTGGGCATGACCCGGTTGAGGTTGGCGATCCACACCGGAATCACCTCCACCTGTGGATAACGTTTGGCCAGGTGGTAGATCCCGCTCTTGAACGGCAGCAGGCCGTCTTCCAGGTTGCGCGTGCCCTCCGGAAAGATGATCAGCGAGTCGCCGTTGTCCAGGGCATCGAGCATCGGCTGCAGCGGGTTGTTATCCACAGCCTCCTTGCGCTCGCGGTCGATCAGCACGCCGTTGAACACCCGGTTGATGATGTAGCGGCGCAGGGCGCTTTTGTGCCAGTAGTCGGCACCGGCCACGGGCCGGGTCAGTTTGCGCAGGGCCGGCGGCAGCGAGGCCCAGAGCAGCACGAAGTCGCCGTGGCTACTGTGGTTGGCGAAGTAGATCCGCTGCACCGGTCGCGGCGCGGAGCCGAGCCACAGGCTGCGGGCGCCAGTGATGCTGCGGGCGGCGGAGGTGATGAGGTTGGCAACCAGGGGTTCGAACATGGGCATTCCTTATCCGGCGAAGGTCAGCCAGGGGCTGGCCAGGATCAAGCTCAACAGCACCAGCACTTGTGCCGCCAGCAGCAACGCCTGGCGGCGCAGCAGGCCCAGGGCACCGCGGCTGCGTTCGTTCCAGGGCCGGCCGCCGCGCTGCGCAGGTTGCAGGCCGAGGGCGCTCAGGGCCTGATCCAGGGCCTGGGTGCTGTGTTCGAGGGACGCGGGGCCATCGGCCACGCGCTGAAACAGGTCGGCGTCGAAGGCCACGCGCAGCGCCAGGTACTTTTCCACCAGCCCCAGCAGCACCAGGGCGAGGCTGACGATCAAGCCTCCCAGGCTGACACTGGCCAGCAGGTACTGGCCCAGGCCATACAGGGCGCCCAGCAGGGTCAGGCCTGTGGATAACTGATCCAGGGCCCGGCCCCGGCGCAGCAGGCTGGCGACGCTGTAGAGCTGCATCTCACTGGACATGGGCCGCTCTCTTGCTACTGATCAGGGTTTCCAGCGCCTGCCGATGGGCCGCTTGCAGGACGATCTGCGGGCGTGCCCGCTGGATCTGCACGATGGCCGCGTCCACGGTGGCGGCGCGGCCGCTGTGCAGCAGCCAGGCGGCAATGGCCGTGGCACTGCGGGAATAGCCCAGGGCGCAGCACACCAGCAGCGGGCCTTGCTGGCGCAGGCGTTCAACGGCTTGCGCCGCAGCTAGGCACTGCTCGGGGCTGAGGGCACACAGGTCCAGTACCGGCAGGCTCTGGTAGGCCTGCAAGCCACGGCGGTCCAGGGACAGCTCGGCGCACAGGTCGAGCACCGCGACAAAGGGGCTGTCCTTAAGCTCGGCTGGGGTGGGCAGGCGGCCGAGCCAGACGTTATCCACAACCTGATCCGGCTGTGGATGTTTTTTTGTCCACAGCCGCGAGTTGATCCAGGCCGCTGCCAGATAGGGGGCCAGCAACCAGCGGGCGGCGGGGCTCAGGCGTCCGTCCTCGCGTTTCTGGAACCCTGCGGCGCCGAGCAGCGCATAGTTCAGGGCCACCAGCAACAGCGCCACGGCGGGCCAGATCAACCACAGCCCGGTGCCGCCCCAGGTGAAGGCGGCCACCGCCAATAGCGCCGCGCCCAGGGCGTAGCGCCAGGCCAGTTGGCGGCGTCGCGGGTCTTGGGCCTGTTGTGCGCTGAACAGCGGGCTGGGGCGATCCAGCGGCCACAGCCAGACACACAGCCAGCCGGCCAGGGCGCCGGTAGGCACATCGACAAAGTGGTGTTGATAAGTGGTGAGCACCGACACCCCGATCAAGCCGAACCAGCCATGCACCAGCCAGCGCCAGAAGCCCTGGCTATGCCGAGCGTAGCAGACCCACAGCACCACCAGCAGCGCGATGTGCAGGGAAGGGGCCTGGTTGAAGGGTTTGTCGAAGCCGGCCAGCACCTCGAACAGCCAGCCGAACACCCCGTCCAGCTCTGGCCGGGCAAAGGTGAAGCGCAGCGGCCAGAGCAGGAAGCAACTGACCGCGATCACCTGGGCGGTGAGCAGGCGCAGGGCGTGGCGCTTGAGCTCGTCCCGGCTGCGCGGCAGCAGCAGGGAGAAGCCGTAGAGCAGGTCGATGGACCAGTAGGGCACGATGGTCCAGGCCCAGAACGGCATATGCCGCTCCCAGTCGAAGACCAGACTGCCGACGTCGTCCCGTTGCGCGGTGACCCAGGTGGCGAAGCCGTAGGTGCTGAAGAACAGCGGTGCCAAGAGCAGCAGCCAGAGCACCGCCGGTTTCAGCAGGCCTGGCTCCCGCGCCGGCAAGGCGCCTGCGCTCATCATTGCACCCGTTGCGCCAGGGACACGCTGAAGATCCCCCACTCATCCACGCGCATGGTGATCTTGCGAAAGCCCGCGGCTTCCACCAACTGATCCATTTCCGCCTGGGTGCGGCGGCGCATGACCCAGGCCTGGCCTTCGCGGTGGCTGGTCAGGGCGCGGGCGATCAGTTCCAGTTGCGGGTGCCACGGCTGGCCGGTGTACACCAGGTAGCCGCCGGGTTCCACGGCGCTGGCCAGCCCCGCCAGGGAACCGCCGACCATCTGGTTGTCGGCGAACAGTTCATAGAGCCCGGAGACCACCGCCAGGGTCGGCTTGGGATCAAGGGCGGCGAGGTCCTCACGGTCGAAGGCGTTGCCTTTGACGAAGCGCGCGATGTCACCCAGGCCCTTTTCCTGGATCAGGGCACTGCCGTCGCGCACGTTGATGTCGCTGTAGTCGCGCAGCAGGATCGATTCCGGCAGCGGGCTGACCCCTTGCAGGGCTTCGAGGATGTAGCGGCCGTGGCCGGCGGCGATGTCGACGATGCGCACTTCGCTGTCCTGCTCACGGAGCTTTTCCATGGCCTGGCGCAGCAACTCTTCCACGTGCAGCTTGCGCTGGCGAATGCCGCGCCAGCCGATGGAGTTCAGGTAGTTCTGGTCAATCAGCCGGCCCAGGGCGGAATGCCCGGTGGGTTGGTTGCGGTAGACGTAGTCCAGGGTGCTGCCGGAGTCGAAGCCGGTGTCGAAGCCCAGCTTGACCCCCGCCGACAGCTGGCTGCCCAGGCGCATGCTGGCGCGGGTGGCGCGCCAGTACAGGTCGCGCAGGGAGTTGTGGGGCAGCGGCGCGGCCAGGGCTTCGGACTCGGCGCAGGTCACGCCCAGGCGGTCGGCGTCCAGCAGGGCAGGGCGGTTCAGCGGGCGGGCGAAGTTCTGCAGGATGAAGCGGCGGATGCTGGCCATGGCCGGCGCGCGGTTCTTTTCTCCCAGGGTGTCGTGGAAGAAGCCCGGGAGGATGTGTTTTTCCTTGTGCAGGCTGCCCAGGCGTTCGAAGAACTGCTCTTGGGGCTTGCGGTGCACCACGAAGTCCGAGCCGGAGATCAGCAGTTGGGTCGGCACCTGAATGGCCTGGGCATCGGCTACTACCCGGTCGGCTGCTTCATACAGGCCCAGCAGCACGTTGACCGAGATCGCCTTGGTGATCAGCGGGTCGGCGTCGTAGCTGTGGACCCGTTCCGGGTCGTGGCTCAAGAAGCGCGCCTTGACGTAGCTGTTGACGAAGAAGTTGCCGCGAAAGCGCCGCATCAGGGCCAGGCCCGGGCGGGCGAAAGGCACGTACAACTTGACCTTGAACGCCGGCGAGGCCAGCACCAGGGAGCGAATCCGTGGGGCGTAGTCGTGGACCCAGGTGGAGGCGATCACCGCACCGACGCTCTGAGCCACCACGGCGATGTTTTCTTCGTCGATGCCGTGGGCGCTGCCCAGGTGGTCGCAGAAGGTCTGCACGTCGCGCACGCTGGTGGCGAAGCTCGGGCTGTCGCCCCGGGCGCCCGGCGATTGGCCGTGGCCACGGGCGTCCCAGGCGAAGAAGTCGACCTGCGGCAGGTTCAGCTCGTCCACCAGATGGGCAATGCGCCCGGAGTGTTCGTGACCGCGATGGAACAGCATCACCGCCTGCCGCGGTTCGCCTGGGGACACTTCAGTGGCCGGCCAGTGGCGGTAAAACAGTTCGACGCCGTCATGGGTCCGGAACGTCTGGTGTTGAGCGTCGCGCATTACCATTTCCTTATGCAGAGGGAGCGTTGTGCTGAACTTCTTTGAGGCCCTGGCGGACCCGATTGATCAGGGTGTAGACCAGCAGTGCGGCGACCAGTGCCAACACGCCGTTGATCCACAGGGCGCCGAGCCAGCCCAGGGCGATGCCGGTGGCCAGCACGCCGAGGATGAAGGCCCGGTCGCTTTTGCCCATGGGCCCGTCGTAGCGCCGTGAGGCGCCGACCATCGGCCCGAGCACCCCGGCGTATTCGCTGAACAGCGCCAATAGGGTCACCGCCAGCACCAGCAGCAGGCTGACGCCCGGGAGCAGGGCGAAGGGCAGGATCAGGGCGCTGTCGGCGACCACATCGCACAGTTCATTGAGGTAGGCGCCCAGGCGCGATTGCTGGCCGAATTCCCGGGCCAGCATGCCGTCGATGGCATTGAGCGCCATGCGCAGGATCATCCACAGCGGAATCAGGGCGAACAGCCAGGTGTGGCTGGCGAACAGAGCGATGACGGTGCCGACCAGGATTGAGATGACGGCGGCCAGGACGGTGATCTGGTTGGCCGTGGTGCCGTTGTCGTACAGGCGCTGCACCAACGGCCGCAGCAGGTTTTGAAAGCGCGGTTTGAGCTGGTAAATCGAGAGCATGATGGGACGGTTCCTTGTCGCACGCGGTGAGCAGGGCTGGATTATTGCCATAAATGCCAGGGGCTGACATCAGAAGTTTCTGCGTGAGCAACTGGCTGCCACAGTGGTGTCTGGGCTCTGTACGAAAAGCCTGGATACTCGGTGATGCTGCGTTGAAAACGGTCTCGTGCGCGAGTCCGATCGGAATGCTCATTTACACCCCGTAAAGTCGAACGCGACCCTGGCCGTTCCTCGACCGTTTTCGCCTTGCCTGACCTTCGTCTCAAAACTGTTCGTACAGAGACTACGACGCACGCCGTAGATGAAAAGGCATGGCGTGCGACAAAAAATTCACTCGATGGCTTATACAGCAACGCATTGTCCCAGCGTTATCCGCAGCGCCGGCGCGCCTGGCGGTATTGATCGGCGCGCAGTTCCGGGTACTGGTGGATGGTCCGCCGAGCCTGCCGAGCAAAGCATCCGGATCGCAGTCATGAGTAAGGTTCCACGTGGAACACATGAACTGGGTAGCCCGTGGATTCCCGCCGGTCGTCTGGCGTTTATCGCTCTGTTTGCTGTCGAGGTACTGGCTGCTGCGGTGTGTGTGCTGCTGACCCGCGGCACCTGCTGCGGTTTCAGGAACCGTTGCTGAAGCCTGTAGCTGCCGGGTTACCGGCGAAAGGCCGCCGCGCAGAATTTTTTTATCCCGGCTGTAACGCCGGGGAGCTTCCTCTCTCTAGTGCTATGACGGGATTGCACACGCCTCCCGTCGTCCCCTGCGATTATTGAGGAACAAAAAATGAACATGAAGAAAACCGCTGCTGGTGCTGCCCTGGCTTTCGCTGCCGCCACCCTGTTTGCCGGTGTTGCCACTCAGGCGTCGGCAGCTGATGCCCAGGTTCATTGTTATGGCGTCAACGGCTGCAAAGGCCAGAACGACTGCAAGACCAAAGACCACGCCTGCAAAGGCATGGGCGCTTGCAAAGGCCAGGGCTTCAAGGCGATGACCCAGTCGGAGTGCGAAAAAGCCGGCGGCAAAGTCGGCGAGTAAGCGGCGAATCCGTGCAGCCGCAGTGGGACTGACGACCACTGCGGCCACCTTGCGAGGAGTTCGCTATGTCTGACCTTTCTTCCTGCCTGGGCTATGGCCTGGGTTTGCGCAGCGCCTACTACCAGCAGATTCTCGATGAAGCACCGGACGTCGACTGGTTTGAAGTGGTGTCCGAGAACTTCATGGTCGAGGGCGGCAAGGCCCTTTACTACCTGGACGCCATTGCCGAGCGTTACCCCATCGTGATGCATGGGGTGTCGTTGTCCATTGGCGGTCCCCACGCCCTGGACCTGGACTACCTCAAGCAACTCAAGCAACTGGCCCGGCGGGTTGAGCCGGCCTGGATTTCCGATCACCTGTGCTGGAGCCGCGGCAACGCTCATCAACTGCACGATCTGCTGCCCTTGCCCTACACCGAGGAAAGCCTGGAATACGTGGCGGGCCGGGTGCGCCAGGTGCAGGAGGTGCTGGAGCGTCCCCTGGTGCTGGAGAACGTCTCCAGCTATGTGCGCGCCGCCGCCGATCAGTTCAGCGAGTGGGAGTTCCTGGCCGCCTTGAGCCAGCTCAGTGGCTGCGAGCTGTTGCTGGACGTGAACAACGTCTACGTCAGTTCACGCAATCACGGTTTCGATCCCTGGCAGTTCATCCAGGGGCTGCCGGCGCAACGGGTGCGGCAATTGCATCTGGCCGGGCATCAGGATCATGGCGACTACGTGATCGACACCCATGACCAGCCGGTGTGCGATCCGGTCTGGGCGCTGTATCAGCGCACCCTGCAACACCTTGGGCCGGTCGCGACCCTGCTGGAGCGTGACGATCATTTTCCGCCGTTGAGCGAACTGCTCGGCGAACTGCACAAGGCTCGCGCGCTGGGGCAACGGGCGCTGTCCGGGAGGCTTGAATGCGCCTGAACGAATGGCAACTGGCCTTTGAACGCTACCTGCTGGCCGAGCAGTCCCAGGCGGACAGCCTGCTGGGCAATAGCCTGATCGGCGGACCGACCCTGAATGTCGCCACCGGTCTGGCGATTTACCACAACGCCTACCAAGCGCGGCTGCTGGAAGTCATGGTGGCGGACTTTCCGACGATCCTGCAGTGGCTCGGCGACGAGGAGTTCGCGTCACTGGCCGGCGCTTATATACGCCAATCCCCCTCCCGGCATTTCAGCCTGCGCTGGTTGGGGCAGGGCTTCGCCGAGTTCATCCAGGGCCATCTGGTGCCGGAGCAGGGCCTGCCCCTGGCGGAACTGGCGCGCCTGGAGTGGGCGTTCACCCTGGCCTTCGACGCCGCCGAGGCCCAGGTGCTGACGGTGGCGGACATGGCGGCCCTGGACGCCGAAGAGTGGCCGCTGCTGCAACTGCAACTGGCGCCTTGTGTGCAGTGGCTGGACTGCCGTTACAACAGCCTCGCCCAGTGGCGCGCGGTCAAGGATCGGGCGGATTTCCCCGAGAGTGCTTTACTCGAACAAGAGCAGCCTTGCCTGGTATGGCGGGTGGATCGGGTCTGTCGCTATCGCAGCTTGTCGTCAGCAGAAGCCCAAGGGTTGCGAGGCATGATCGAGGCGCAGTGGAGTTTCGCGGAACTCTGTGCCGAGCTGGCCGTCACTTACCTTGAGGGGGCCCCGTTGCAGGCCGTTACCTGGCTCAAACAGTGGGTCGAAGACGGCCTGGTGGTACGCCGCGAGTCCTGGAAAACCGCTGGAAATTCGATAGCCAGCTAATTTTCCAAGATGGTCTACCCTCATTTCAGACGTCTGAAACAGGGGGGATTTTTCATGCTCGCGCAACTTCCACCGGCCTTACAGAATCTGCAATTACCCTTGCGCCTGCGGCTCTGGGATGGCCATGAATTCAATCTTGGGCCGGAGCCCAGCGTCACCATCGTGGTCAAGGACCCGCAGCTGGTTGCGCAATTTACCCATCCCAGCCTGGACGCACTGGGGGGCGCCTTTGTCGAGGGCAAGCTGGAACTCGAAGGCTCCATCAGTGAAGTCATCCGGGTGTGCGATGAGCTGAGCCAGGCCTTGCTGAATGAGGATGACGACGATCAGCCGGTGCGCACGCAGCACGACAAGGCCACGGACGCGGCGGCCATTTCCTACCATTACGACCTTTCCAACGCCTTCTATCAGCTCTGGCTCGACAGTGACATGGCCTATTCCTGCGCCTACTTCGAGACCGGCAGCGAGTCCCTGGAACAGGCCCAGCAAGCCAAGTTCCGCCACCTGTGCCGCAAGCTGCGCCTGCAACCGGGGGATTACCTGCTGGATGTCGGTTGCGGTTGGGGCGGGCTGGCCCGTTACGCTGCCCGCGAGTTCGGCGCCAAGGTCTTTGGCATCACCTTGAGCAAGGAACAACTGGCCCTGGCCCGTGAACGGGTCAGTGCCGAAGGCCTGGACGATCTGGTGGAGCTGCAGCTGCTGGACTATCGCGACCTGCCTCAGGACGGCCGCTTCGACAAGGTGGTCAGCGTCGGCATGTTCGAACATGTGGGCCATGCCAATCTGCCGGAATACTGCCGGACCCTGTTCAACGCGGTGCGCGAGGGCGGCCTGGTGATGAACCACGGCATCACCGCCAAGCACACCGACGGACGTCCCGTGGGCCGGGGCGCCGGGGATTTCATCGAGCGGTATGTATTCCCCAATGGCGAGCTGCCGCACCTGGCGATGATCTCGGCGCAAATCAGCGAGGCCGGGCTGGAAATCGTCGATGTCGAAAGCCTGCGCCTGCATTACGCCCGCACCCTGGATCACTGGAGCGAGCGCCTGGAGGACAACCTGGAGGCGGCCGGCCAGCAGGTGCCGCCGCAAGCGCTACGGATCTGGCGGCTGTACCTGGCGGGTTGCGCCTATGCGTTTGCCAAGGGCTGGATCAATCTGCACCAGATCCTCGCGGTCAAGACCCATGCCGATGGCAGTCATGAGTTGCCCTGGACCCGGGACGACCTCTATCACCCCTAGGCCCGGCAGCGTTTGCTGCAGACCCTGAGTGGCTCCCTACAGGATCGGTGAAATCAGCCGCGCGACCCGCATGCCCAGTTGTTGCAGGCGGTGGGTCTGGCGGCTTTCTTCCCGGGCGATTTCCCGGGCCTTGGCGAAGTCGGCGTCCAGCATCTGCTCCACCTCGGTGGCGAAGTCGTCATCCACGGTCAGCAGCATCACTTCGAAATTCAAGCGGAACGAACGGTTGTCCAGGTTGGCGCTGCCAATGGCGCTGATCTCGTTGTCGATCAACACCACCTTTTGATGCAGGAACCCCGGTTGATAACGGAAGACCCGGACCCCGGCGCGCACCGCCTCGAAGGCGTAGAGGCTGGAGGCGGCGTAGACGATGCGATGGTCCGGGCGCGAGGGCAGCAGGATGCGCACGTCCACATCCCGCAACACGGCCAGGCGCAGCGCGGCGAAGACCGCTTCATCGGGAATGAAATACGGGCTGGTGATCCACACCCGTTCGGTGGCGGCATGGATCGCTTCGACGAAGAACAGCGAGCATGTTTCGTAGGCATCGGCGGGGCCGCTGGCGAGCAATTGGCAGAGCACGCCGTCATCCGGGTAGGTGTCCGGAAGGATCAGCGGCGGCAGTTCCCGGGCCGCCCAGAACCAGTCTTCGGCAAAGGACTCCTGCAGGCAGGCCACCACCGGACCGCTGACCTGCACGTGGGTATCGCGCCAGGGCGCCAGGGGCGGTTTCTTGCCCAGGTATTCGTCACCGACGTTGTGCCCGCCGACAAAACCCAGCAAGCCGTCCACCACCACAATCTTGCGGTGATTGCGGAAGTTCACCTGGAAGCGGTTGAGCCAGCCACTGCGGGTGGCGAAGGCATGCACCTGGACCCCGGCGTCACGCAGGGTCTGCACATAAGCGGCGGGCAGGGAATGGCTGCCGATGCGGTCGTAGAGCAAGTGGATGGAGACGCCTTCGGCGGCCTTTTCCAGCAGCAGGCGTTGCAGGCGCCGGCCCAGCTCGTCGTCGTGAATGATGAAGAACTGGATCAGCACCGCCTTGTGGGAGCGGCGGATGGCATTGAAGATCGCTTCGAAGGTGGCGTCGCCGTTGACCAGCAGGCGCACCTGATTGTTGGCCAGGCACGGCATGCGCCCCAGCTTGGGCATGGCCCGCAGCGTGGCATAGGCCTGGGAGGCACGGGCGGTGAGCGCCTCTTCGACCCAGGGCCGCCAGTTCAGCTCATTGATGGCCTTGTGCATTTCCACGTTGGCCTGGCGCCGGGCCTGGATGTAGGCATCGAAGGTGCTGCGGCCGAACACCAGGTAGGGAATCAGGGTCAGGTAGGGCATGAACATCAGTGACAGGGCCCAGGCAATGGCGCCTTGGGCGGTCCTGACGGTGAGCACCGCGTGGATCGCGGCGATCAGCCCGAGAAAATGCAACAGCGCGATGAGATAGCCGAAGATGTGCGGGCCAAAATAATCCATGGGGCAACCTTTGCTCCTGAAGATTCAATGCCTAACAGACCATGTTCCACAGCGAATGTCGCTATTTTATTCTGCATGCAACGCCGTGCCTTGGCCGAAGTCTAACGGCCACTACTGTCTAGGAGTCATTCGATGAAACTTCGTTTACTGGGTTGGGCCTTGGCGGCGGGATTGGCGCTGCCACTGGCTGCGCAGGCGCAGATGCTGCAACCGGGCTTGTGGGAACTGACCAGCAGCAACATGAAGGTCGATGACCAGAACTTGCCGGACTTGTCGCTGATTCTTGGCCAGCTGCAGCAACAGATGACCCCGGAACAACGGGCGATGCTGGAGAAACAGGGCGTGACCATGGGCGGCAAGGGTATTCGGGTGTGCTTGACGCCGGACCAGGTGAAATCCGACACCATTCCGCTGCAGGACCCGCAATCGGGTTGCCAGCAGCAGGTCACCGAGCGTAACGGCAATCAATGGAAGTTTCGCTTCAGTTGTCCCAAGGCTCAGGGCAACGGGGTGGCCAAGTTCATCAGTGATCGCGAGTTCACCACCAACGTGATTGGCACCTTCAATGCCACCGGCCTGCAGCAAAAGGGCAGCATGGACACCCGCGCCGTATGGCTGGGCCAGGACTGCGGCACGGTCAAACCTCGCGCTTCCTGACCGATCCTGTAGCAGCGACGGCCGCTGCGCTTGCCGGCGAAGCGGCCCTCCAGTCACCTGGACCAGGGCCCTCGCCGACAAGCCCGGGCTCCGGCTAGCTAATCCGTTCCACTACCTGCTCCAGCGTCAGCTGTCCCAGATCCTCGCCATTTCTGCTGCGCAGGCTGACGTAGCCACCGGCTTTCTCCTTGTCCCCGATCACCAGCAGGTAGGGCACTTTCTGCAGGCTGTGCTCACGGATCTTGTAGCCGATCTTTTCGTTGCGCAGGTCGCTACTGGCCCGCAGTCCCTGGCGGCGCAGATGCGCGCAGACCTCCCAGGCGTAGTCCGCCTGAGCTTCGCTGATGTTGAGCACCACCACCTGCTGCGGCGTCAGCCACAGGGGCAGGGCGCCGCCGTAGTGCTCGATGAGGATGCCGATGAAGCGCTCCAGGGAGCCGAACAGCGCGCGGTGCAGCATCACCGGTTGCCGGCGTTCGCCGTTGTCGGCGATGTAGCTGATGGCGAAGCGCTCGGGGAGGTTGAGATCCACTTGCAGGGTGCCGCACTGCCAATCGCGGCCGATGGCGTCGCGCAGCACGAACTCCAGTTTCGGACCGTAGAAGGCGCCTTCTCCCGGGTTGAGCCGATAGTCGATCTGCATGCTTTGCAGGGCGCCGACCAGGGCGCTTTCCAGCTGATCCCAGGTCTCGTCGCTGCCGATGCGATTGGCCGGGCGCGTGGAGAGCTTCACCGCCACCTCGTCAAAACCGAACTCCTTATAGATGTCGAACACCAGGGCGATGGTGCGGGCGCATTCGTCTTGCATCTGTTCCGGGGTGCAGAAGATGTGGGCGTCGTCCTGGGTGAAGTGGCGGACTCGCAGCAAGCCGTGCAGTGCCCCTGAAGGTTCGTAGCGATGGACCTTGCCGAATTCGGCGATGCGCAGGGGCAGGTCGCGGTAGCTCTTCAAGCCGTGGCCGAAGATCGCCACCGCGCCGGGGCAGTTCATGGGCTTGAGGGCGAAGGTGCGCTGATCCTCGGTGCTGGTGGTGAACATGTGGTCGCGGTAGTTCTGCCAGTGCCCGGAGGTTTCCCAGAGGCTGCGGTCCATCACGTCCGGGGTGTTCACTTCCTGGTAGCCGGCCTGTTCCTGGCGCTGGCGCATGTAGCCGATCAACAGCTTGAACAGGGTCCAGCCCTTGGCGTGCCAGAACACCGAACCCGGCGCGCAATCGTCGAAGTGGAACAGGTCCAGTTGCTGCCCCAGCTTGCGGTGGTCGCGCTTGGCGGCCTGTTCCTGACGCAGCAGATAGGCGTCCAGATCCTGGCGGGTGGCCCAGCAGGTGCCGTAGATCCGTTGCAACGGCGCGTTGCTGGCATCGCCGCGCCAATAGGCGCCGGCCACCTTGGTCAGCTTGAAGGCCCGCAACTGGCCGGTGGTACGCACGTGGGGGCCGCGGCACAGGTCTTCGAAATCGCCCTGGCGGTACAGCGACAGCACGGCCTCCGGGGGCAGGTCGCGGATCAGCTCGACCTTGTAGTGCTCGCCCTGGTCGGCGAAGTGTTGCAGCGCCTGCTCCCGGGACAGCTCGCGGCGGCGCAAGGTGTGGTTGGTGGCGGCAAGGCTGTGCATGCGCGCCTCGATCAGTTCCAGATCCTCGGGGGTGAAAGGGCGCTCATAGGCGAAGTCGTAGAAGAAGCCGTCCTCGATCACCGGGCCGATGGTGACCTGGGCCGAGGGATACAGCTGCTTCACCGCCATGGCCAGCAGGTGGGCGCAGGAGTGACGCAGGACTTCCAGGCCATCGGCATCGGTCGCGGTGACGATGCTCAGGCGGCTGTCGGTGTCCAACAGGTAGTCACAGTCCACCAGCCGGCCATCGACCCGTCCGGCCACGGCGGCTTTGGCCAGGCCGCTGCCAATGCTGGCGGCCACTTCGAACACGGACAACGGCTGGTCGTACTCACGGCACGCGCCATCAGGCAGGGTGATGCGGATCATCTTCGGTGGTCCTTGGTCAGGCTTGGGGGATTAGCGGATGAAGCGCAGGGGCAGGCCCTGACAGTGGTCGTACAGACGCCCCTGGTGCCAGGCGAGCTGACCCGAGACCAGGGTGGTGGCGACGCTATGGCGAAAGCGTTGGCCGGCAAACGGCGTCCAGCCGCATTGGGCAAGAATCGGCTGGCGGTCCACAGCCAAGCCCTCGGGCTCGGCGCGGATCAGCACCAAGTCGGCCCAGTAGCCTTCGCGCAGGTAGCCACGGTCGGGGATGGCGAACAGGTCGGCCACCCGGTGGCTGGTCTTGGCCACCAGGGTGGTCAGGGGCAGGACCTGGTCCGCCACCAGTTCCAGCAAGGCCGGCAAGGCGTGCTGCACCAGAGGCAGTCCGGCGGGCGCACGGGTGTAGGGCTGCTGTTTCTGTTCCCAGGTGTGGGGCGCGTGGTCACTGCCGATGATGTCCAGGCGCTGGCTGTTGAGGGCCTGGCGCAAGGCGTCGCGATCGGCCTGGGTCTTGATCGCCGGGTTGCATTTGATCAGGTGGCCAAGACGCGAGTAGTCGCGGTCATCGAACAGCAGGTGGTGCAGGCAGACTTCGGCGGTGATGCGCTTTTCAGCCAGGGGCCGGTCCTCGAACAGGGCCAGTTCCCGGGCGCTGGTCAGGTGCAGGACGTGCAGGCGGGTGCCGTGTTTTTTCGCCAGCTCCACCGCCAGGGACGAGGAGCGGTAGCAGGCCTCGGCGTCGCGAATGCGCGGGTGAGCCGCGGCGGGAATCTGTTCGCCATAGAGTTGCTGCCAGCGTTGTTGTTTGAGCTGGATGCTCGGGGTGTGTTCGCAGTGCGCCAGGAGGAGGGTCGGTACCTGGCGAAACAGCCGGTCCAGCACGTGCGGATCGTCCACCAGCATGTTGCCGGTGGAGGCGCCCATGAACACCTTGACCCCGGCGACCTCGGTGGGATCGAGGGCGGCGACGGTGTCGAGGTTGTCGTTGCTGACGCCGAAGTGAAAGCCGTAGTTGGCCACCGAGGCGATCGCTGCGCGGCGTTTCTTGTCGGCCAGGGCGGCCAGGGTCAAGGTCGCCGGCGAGGTGTTGGGCATGTCCATGAAGCTGGTGATGCCACCGGCCACTGCGGCGCGCGACTCGCTATGGATGCTGCCTTTTTCCGGGGCGCCGGGATCGCGAAAGTGCACCTGGTCGTCGATCATCCCCGGCAGCAGCCATTGGCCCTGGGCGTCGATCTCCAGTTCGGCGCTGAGGTGGTCGAGGCTGCCGATGGTCTCGATGCGCCCGTGATTGACCAGCAGGTCGGCGTCGAACTCCCGTCCTTCGTTCACCAGGCGGGCATTGCGGATAAGGATTCGGCTCATGCTCAAAACTCGTTCTGCAGGGCCTTGTAGCCGCGGACCAGATCGACGTTGGTGCGGGCCACGTCCTCGGAAAACTCCGAGGCACTGATGCTCACCGGAGGGAACTGCGCCAGGTCGGTCTTGGGGCCGATGCGGGTGGTGGAGGGCACGTAGAAGCCTGGGGGCAGGTCGCGACCGTCCACCACCGAGTTGTGGCGGACCACGCTGCCGTCGCCCACCACGCAGTTGAACAGCACGCTGTTGAAACCGATGAACACCCGGTCGCCGACCACGCAGGGGCCGTGGACGATGGAGCGGTGGGCGATGGAGGTGTGCTGGCCGATGGTGACGGCGGCGCCGGATTTGGAGTGGATCACCACGCCGTCCTGGATGTTCGAATTGGCGCCGATGGTGATGGCTTCCATCTGGCCGCTGGCGTCGACCTCGTCGGCGCGGATCACCGCGTAGGGGCCGACGAACACGTTGTCGCCGATCACCACCTTGCCGCAGATGATGGCGGTCTTGTCCACGTAGGCGGATTCGGCGATCACCGGCAGATCGCCGGAAGGGTTTTTACGAATCATGGCGCGAGTCCTTCAAGGGGGAACTGATGACTTCCACCGCGCCATCGCGAATGGCGTTGTAGAAACAGTTGGGGCGGCCGGTGTGGCAGGCGGGGCCTTGTTGCTCCACTTGCAGCAACACGGCGTCGCCATCGCAGTCCAGGCGCGCTTCGATCAGGCGCTGGCGGTGGCCCGAGCTTTCGCCCTTGCGCCACAGGCACTGGCGCGAGCGCGACCAGTAGCAGACCTGGCCGCTGGCCAGGGTTTCGGCCAGGGCCCGGCGGTTCATCCAGGCCAGCATCAGCACCTCGCCGCTGTCGTGTTGCTGGGCGATGGCGGCGATCAGTCCGTCGCTGTTCCAGGGCAGGGCATCGAGCACTGCGGTCAGCGGCCAGCGACTGCCCTGGGCAGCGCTTTCCAGGTCCAGCAGCGTCAGTGGCGGGCGTTGGATCATGGTCGGCTCAGGGCGTCGTACAGGGTGTTGAGGTTGTATTCGAACAGCCCGATGAAGGTGCTGGCCGGACCCGTGGCGGAGAGCGCGTCGGAGTACAGGGTGCCGCCGATATGGGCGCCGCTTTCGTCGGCGATCTGCTTGAGCAGGCGGGCGTCCTTGATGTTCTCCATGAACACCGCCTTGACCTTGGCGTTGCGGATCTGGGTGATCAGCGCCGCGACTTCGGCGGCCGAGGGTTCGCGTTCGGTGGACAGACCCTGGGGCGCCATGAAGTCGATACCGTAGGCCTGGCCCAGGTAGCCGAAGGCGTCGTGGGAGGTGACGATCTTGCGGTTGCCCGGGGGCAGGGCGCCGAGTTTGGTCTTGGCCTCGGCCAGCAGGCGGTAGATCTGTTGCAGGTAGGCCTGGCTGTTGCGCTGGTAGTCGGCCTGGTGGGCCGGGTCGGCGGCGATCAGTGCCTGGGTGATGGTGTTCACATAGAGTTCGCTGTTGGCCAGGTTGTGCCAGGCGTGCGGGTCGGGCACCTGTTCGCCGTCCTCGTCCAGGGTCCGTGGAATCACCCCGCGACTGGCGGTGATGACTGGAGTTTTGGTGGCCGAGCTGGCCACCAGGCGATCCAGCCAGGGTTCGAAGCCCAGGCCGTTCTTGATGATCAGCCGGGCCTTGAGCAGGGCCTTGGCATCGTCCGGCGTGGGTTCGTAGGTGTGGGCGTCTTCATCGGCGCCTACCAGGTTGGTGATCTGTACATGCTCGCCGCCGACCTGGCGGGTGATGTCGGCGAGGATGCTGAAGCTGGTGACCACGGCCAGCTTGTCCGCGGCCTGGGCGGTGGACCACGACAGTGGCAGCAGCAGGCTGAACAGCACGAGTAGAGCGCGCATCGGGAAACACCTCATGGGGATGTGAGCAACGGCGGGCGGTGCAACAGGCCGTGTACCGGACCGAACACCACGGACAGCAGGTACAGGCTGCCCGCCACCAGCACGATGGCCGGTCCGCTGGGCAGCGAGTAATGGAATGACAGCAACAGGCCGAGCCACACCGAGAGACAACCCAGCAGCGCGGCGATGCCCATCAGCAGCGGCAGCCGCCGGCTCCAGAAGCGCGAGGCGGCGGCCGGCAGCATCATCAGCCCCACCACCATCAGGGCGCCGATGGCTTGGAAACCGATCACCAGATTGAGCACCACCAGGGTCAGGAACAGGCCGTGAGCCAGGGGACCCAGGCGACTGACGCTGTGCAGGAACAGTGGGTCGAGGGTGTCCAGCAGCAGGGGTTTGTAGATCAGGGCCATGGCCAGCAGGCTGAAGGCCGAGACCAGGAGCATGCCGTTGAGGGTCGGGCCGTCCACCGCCAGGGCCGAGCCGAACAGCAGGTGCAACAGGTCCAGGCGTTTGCCCGCCAGCCCGAGGATCAACACGCCGCTGGCCAGGGAGATGGGGTAGATAGCCGCGATGCTGGCGTCTTCCCGCAGGCCGGTGCGGCGGGTGATCCAGGCCGCGAGGCCGGCCATGCCCAAGCCGGCGCCCAGGCCGCCGAGGGTCAGGGCCGGCAAGCTGAGACCGGCGAACCAGAAACCCAGAGCGGCGCCGGGGAGGATGCCGTGGGCCACCGCATCGCCGATCAGGCTCATGCGCCGCAGGATCAGGAAGACGCCCAGGGGGGCGGTGCTGCAGGCCAGGACCAAACCGCCGAGCAAGGCCCGGCGCATGAACACGAATTCGCTGAAGGGCTGCCAGAGCTGTGCGGCGAACTGCATCACGCCACCTGCGTCTGGAAGGGCGGGGCGATCAGTTCTTGGCTCTGGCCCAAGACACAGCCGCTGCTTTTGACCCACAAGGTCTGAGGGATGTGCTGGCGCACGGCGGCCAGGTCATGACAAACCACTACAAGCGTTCGGCCCTGGGCGTGCCAGCTGTGCAGGTGTTGCCAGAGCAGGGTCTGGCCCGCTTCGTCGAGGGCGGCGTGGGGTTCGTCCAGGAACAGCAGAGGCGCTTCGGTCAGGCTCAGTCGGGCCAGCAGCGCGCGCTGTAATTCCCCACCGGAAAGGGCCATCAACGGGCGGCTTTCCAAGCCACTCAAATGCCAGTCTTCGAGCACCGCCTGAAGTTTTTCTGCCCGGGCCCTGGCGGGTTCACGCTTGCCCCAGAAGCCACCGGCCACCAGCGCTTCAAGGCTGATAGGGAACTGGCGATCGAGGTGTTGCTGTTGCGGCAGAAACGAAAAGCCGCCCCGTTTGGGCGCCGCCAGATCGACCTTGCCGGCCAAGGGTTTTTGCAGCCCGGCCAGGACTTTCAGCAGGCTGCTTTTGCCCGAACCGTTGGCGCCGATGATGGCGCTCAGGCTGCCGCTGGGCAGGTGCAGGTCCAGGGCTGGAGTCAGGGGTTGGCCCGGGGCGCCCCAGCGCAAACCTCGACAGCGGATCATCAGGCCTCCCAGTTCCAGCGGCTTTGCGCCACGGCGTCGTGGGCGTGCAGGCTTTCCGCATGCACGACCCGCAGTTGGAAGGCGTTGACCCCGGGGGAGCGACGCAGGGCCAGATTCAGCCGGCGGGCGGCGTCTTCGCAGAACATCAGGTTTTGTCCGTTGGCCAGGGCGAAGGCCTGTTCATCGGCGCGTTTGACCGCCGTCTGCACGGCAGTGCCCAGGGCGTTTTCCGCGTCGTTGATCAGTGCAATCAACGGCAGTTCGTCGAGGAAGTCGTCCAGGCGCAGGTGCAGTTCGGCGTTGCTGCGTTGGCTATGGGGCGTGGCAACTATGCCTTGGGTCGAGCCCAGCCAGGCCAGGATCTCGGCGTGCTGCAGTGGCCGGTTGGCGAAATCGTCGACGAATTGCTGTTGGATCAACTGACGGGACAGGGCGGCCGAGCAAGGGCAAGTGGAGGAATAAGGCACGACAATTTTTAGTTCCACGTGGAACATCGCGTTTTTCAGCCGTGCTTCGATGCTCAACGGATAGCTCTTCCAACCGGCCAAAGGACTGACCAATGCCGGGCGTTTGAGCAGCAGATCGAAGTGCAGGCGCAGGTAGGCGCTGTTGGCCAGGCCTTCGTGACTGTCGAGAAAGCGCTGTAGCACTTGGCGCAGCAGAGCAGGCGTGAGGTTGTCCTGTTCGAGCATTTCCAGGGCTAGGTACAGCCGCGACATATGAATGCCTCGCGCCTCGCCGTCGTCGAGGCTGACTCCGGCGTCCGCTTTGGCAGCGATCCGTTGGCTGTCCATCAGTACAGGTAAGGCAATGCCGCACATGCCCACCCATTCCAGGGGCAAGGCTTGGCGTGAGGCCTGCGCGGCGATATCCGGCAGAGTCAGCGCGTTCATGAACAGGTCCGTCGTTAGGAATATTTCTGCATGTTATATTATAACAATACATCCGATGAAACATTTTTCCTCGGCGGTTCTTTGGCCTGTTCTTGTGAGTACGGACACTCCCTCATCTGCGGTATTTGTCATGCACAGACGTCAATTGCTCAACCTGCTGTTGGCCGGTACGGCCCTGATGTTGCCCTGGGCTGTTTCTGCCGCGCAGATCCGTAATGCGCGGCTGTGGAAAGACGCCGACAAGCTGCGGCTGGTGCTCGATCTGAGTGGCCCGGTGCAGTACAAGACCTTCACTCTGAGCGCACCGGAGCGCTTGATCATCGATTTGAACGGCGCTCGCCTGAGTGGCGATTTCAGTCAGTTGCCCCTGGCCCGTACGGTGATCCGCGCGATCCGCTCCGGGCATTTTGGCCAGGGCGATACGCGGATCGTCCTCGACCTGAATGAGCCGGTGCAGCTCAACAGTTTTCTCCTGCCGCCCCAGGATGGGCAGGGCCATCGACTGGTGCTGGACCTGTCTGCGCCCGGCAAGGCGCCGTTGCAGATCGCCGCGGCCGCTGCGCCCCTGGCCAAACCCGAGGCGTCGCCGGGCAAGCCTCATCCCAAGCGCGACATCATCGTGGTGGTGGACCCCGGCCACGGTGGCAAGGACCCCGGCGCCGTGGGGGCCAAGGGTGAGCGAGAGAAGGATGTGGTGCTGTCCATTGCCCAGTTGCTGGCCAAGCGGCTCAAGCGCGAGAAGGGCTTTGCCGTGAAGCTAGTGCGCAACGACGACTTCTTCGTGCCGCTGCGCAAGCGGGTGGAGATCGCCCGCAAGCACAAGGCCGACATGTTCATCTCGGTGCACGCCGATGCGGCGCCGCGCCTTAGCGCTTCCGGTGCCTCGGTGTATGCCTTGTCCGAAGGCGGGGCGACTTCGGCCACTGCGCGCTTCATGGCCCAGCGGGAAAACGATGCCGACCTGCTGGGGGCCAGCACCCTGCTCAATCTCAAGGACAAGGACCCGATGCTGGCGGGGGTGATTCTCGACATGTCGATGAATGCCACTATTGCCGCCAGCCTGCAGCTAGGGGGCACTGTGCTGGACAGCCTGTCGGGGATCACCACCCTGCATCAGAAGCGCGTGGAACAGGCCGGGTTCGCGGTGCTCAAGTCGCCGGACGTGCCATCGATCCTGGTGGAAACCGGCTTCATCTCCAACCGCCGCGACAGCCAGCAACTGGTCACCACGCGGCATCAGCAGGCGATTGCCGACGGCCTGTTCCTGGGTTTGCAGCGCTACTTCGAAAAGAACCCGCCGGCCAACAGCTATCTGGCCTGGCTCCAGGAAACAAAGAACAACCGCACCGTGTAGCCACCAGCGCCTGCATCTGGCGCGATGTGGGGGCGGCTAGCAACCGCTAATGCGGCTGCAGGTGAACTTGGCGCTGCTGCCGCCAGAACTGGAGAAGCGATTGCGGGTGGTCCAACCCACGCGCTGGCTGTAGCCCACCCAGGCTTCACCATCGGAGGCCAGGCCGGTGAAGAAGGTCAGTTGCCCGTAGCGACTGTTGGTCTGCGCCCAGTAGCGTTTGCCGATCACCTCGAACCCGCGCAAGTAAGTGGTGCTGCCCGCCGTGGCGACGCTGTAGGCGTTGCCCAAGGGATCGACGCAGGCCAGCAGGGTGGCGCTGCGGGTGCAGGTGGCCAAGGTACTGGGCACGGCGGCTGTGGCGTGGCCGGCCAGCAGCATCAGGCTTGAAAGCAGGGTGGGCAGGACAAGGCGCATGGCAGTTCTCGTGGCGACAGGGGCGCAGCATTGCGCCCTTCGTCGTGGTCGGCAAGGGAGTATTGGCTAATCTGCATTGTTATAATATAACATAAAATAAAGCCTGACCCGTGACCCCCGCCATGACTGAACAAGAGCTCCTCGCCGAACCCTCGGCGCATTACATGAACGACGCCCAGCAGGGCTTCTTCCGCGATCTGCTGCTGGCCCAGCGCAGCGAATTACAGGAGCGCATTGCCGCTGAGTTCGACCAACTGCGCGAGCAGGAACCCCACAGCGACCCCGCCGACATCGGCAGCGCCGAAGAGCAGCGGCAATGGCAACTGCGCCTGCTGGAGCGGGAAAAGAAGCTCCTGGACAAGATCGACGAGGCCCTGGAGCGCCTGGCCCGCGGCGAGTACGGCTGGTGCCGCGACACCGGCGAGCCCATCGGCCTGCAGCGCCTGCTGCTGCGGCCCACCGCCACCTTGTGTATCGAAGCCAAAGAACGCCAAGAGCTGCGCGAACGCCACCAACGGGCGCTTTGACCCAGCCGCGAACCTGATGAGGACCCCCCCATGACCGAGCGTCTTCCCGTTACCGTGCTGTCCGGCTTTCTTGGCGCGGGCAAAAGCACCCTGCTCAATCACGTCCTGCGCAACCGCGACAACCTGCGGGTAGCGGTGATCGTCAACGACATGAGCGAAATCAACATCGACGGCAGCGAGGTGCAGCGCGATGTCAGCCTCAACCGCGCCGAAGAGAAGCTGGTGGAGATGAGCAACGGCTGCATCTGCTGCACCCTGCGCGAAGACCTGCTGGAGGAAGTGGGCAAGCTGGCCCGCGACGGGCGCTTCGACTACCTGCTGATCGAGTCCACCGGGATCTCCGAGCCGCTGCCCGTGGCGGAAACCTTCACCTTTCGCGATGAGGCCGGGCAGAGCCTGGCGGACATCGCCCGCCTCGACACCATGGTGACTGTGGTCGATGGCATGAACTTCCTGCTGGATTACCAGGCGGCGCAAAGCCTCGCCAGTCGCGGTGAAACCCTGGGCGAGGAAGACGAGCGTTCGATCACCGACCTGCTGATCGAGCAGGTGGAGTTTGCCGACGTGATCCTGGTCAGCAAGATCGACCTGATCAGCAGCGCCGAGCGCCAGGAGCTGATGGCGATCCTGGCGCGGCTCAACGCCCAGGCAGAGATCATCCCCATGGTCATGGGCCAGGTGCCCTTGGCCAAGATCCTCAATACCGGGCGCTTCGACTTTGAACGCGCGGCCCAGGCGCCGGGCTGGCTGCAGGAGTTGCGCGGCGAGCACGTGCCGGAAACCCAGGAGTACGGAATCGCCTCGACCGCTTATCGGGCGCGGCGTCCCTTTCATCCGCAGCGCTTCTTCAACTTCATCAACCGGCCCTGGGTCAACGGCAAGCTGCTGCGCTCCAAAGGCTTCTTCTGGCTGGCCAGCAAGTACCAGGAGGCGGGCAGCTGGTCCCAGGCCGGTGGCTTGATGCGCCACGGTTTTGCCGGGCGCTGGTGGCGCTTCGTGCCCAAGCAGCAATGGCCCCAGGACGAGGAAAGCATGGCGGCGATCCTGCACAACTGGACCCCGGCCACGGGCGACTGTCGCCAGGAGCTGGTGTTCATCGGCCAGAACATCGACTTCACCCGGCTCTGTGCCGAGCTCGACCTGTGCCTGCTGGATGACGATGAAATGGCCCTGGGTGTCGAGGGCTGGAGCCTGATGACCGACCCTTTCGGTGCCTGGCATGAAGAGGAGGCGGCCTGATGCTGACCCTGAGTTCTCCGGTGACTCCACTGAGCATTCCATTGGCGGCCAGGAGCTTGCTGCTGCCTTGTGCGGTGCCGCTGGTTTCCCGGCGCGCGGCCATTGGCCCGACCCCGGCGGTCCTGGCCGAGGTGCTGGACGATGAGGTCAACCTCGGCCTCTGGCAGCGCCAGTTGCCGGCGCACATCGAGGACTTCGGCCAGTTGCTGTTGTCCCTCAACGAGCCCTTGGCCGAGTCCCTGTCCCTGGAACTGCCGGATGAGGATTGCCCACCGAACCTGCGGGGCCTGGCCTCGCGCTTCAGCGACTTGCACGGTTATGACGGCTTTATCGCCGACGTTTCCTGGCTGGTCAGCGCCTTTGCCTGCCTGTTGGGCGCCAAGCGCGTGGGCCTGCGCTTGCGGGTGCTGGACAAGGCCATGTGCCCGCGCTTTCACGTCGACCATGTGCCCGTGCGCCTGATCACCACCTATGCCGGGATTGGCAGCCAGTGGTTGCGCGAAGGGGCGATGGACCGTCGGCAACTGGGACAGGCCAGCGCTGAACCCCGAGACCCGGCGCTGATCCAGCAGATCGGCAGCGGTGAGGTGGCGCTGTTCAAGGGCGAGAAGTGGCACGGCAACGAAGGTTTCGGCCTGATCCACCGCTCGCCGCAACCGGCGCCGGGGGAGCGCCGGCTGATCCTTACCCTTGATTGGCTGGGTTGAGCCAGGCGTGTAGCCGCTGCCGAGCCTGCGAGGCTGCGCCAAGGTCCGCAGGACCTTCAGTGCGCTCAAGAACGGCATCTGCTGCGACGTCGTTCTTGAGCGCGCGGATTTTCGCCCTGCACGGGAAGGGCGTAGCATCACCTCACAGGCTTTCCGGACCCCTTCCCATGCTGCAGAACATTCCTACCCATGTGATCGCCGGCCCCCTGGGGGCCGGCAAGACCAGCCTGATCCGTCATCTGCTGAGCCAGCGCCCGGCCCATGAGCGCTGGGCGGTGCTGATCAATGAGTTCGGCCAGATCGGCCTGGACGCGGCCTTGCTGACTCGGGATGACGATGGCATCGCCCTCGGCGAAGTGGCCGGCGGCTGTCTGTGCTGCGTCAACGGCGCGCCGTTTCAGGTGGGCTTGGGGCGCCTGCTGCGCAAGGCCAAGCCGGATCGTCTGTTCATCGAGCCTTCCGGCCTCGGTCACCCGGCGCAATTGCTCAAGCAACTGAGCGTCGCGCCCTGGCAAGGGGTGCTGGCGTTGCAGCCCTGTGTGCTGGTGCTCGACGCCCAGGCCCTGGCGGCCGGCAAGCCGCTGCCCCAGGCCCAGCAGGACGCCCTGTCCAGCGCCGGCCTGTTGGTGTTGAACAAGGACGAACTGCTCAGCGACAGCGATCGGCTGCGGGTGCTGGAGCAGTTGCCGGACCTGCCCTTGTTCTGGACGCGCCACGCCGCCTTGCCCCTGGCCGAGCTACCGGGCCTGGAGGTCAGCGCCGGGGCGGCGCTGGAGCACCTGGATGTTCCCCAGGGCCTGGCACAGTTACCGGCGGTGTGGAGCGATCCGGCGTTGCCGATCTGCCTCAGTCAGTCTCAGGAGGAGGGCTGGAGCATCGGCTGGCGCTGGCACCCGAGCCAGCAGTTCGACCTGACCCGGGTCGATCACTGGCTGCAGAACCTCGACTGGCGTCGGGCCAAACTGGTGATCCACAGCGATGAGGGCTGGCGCTCGGGCAATGGCTTGGATAATTCACCGCTGAACTGGCTGCCCAGCGAATGGCGACGGGATTCGCGCCTGGAGTTGATTTTCAGTGCCCCTCAGGACATGGCCGCCCTGCAAGCCAGCCTCAGCGCTTGCCGGCTGTAGGCGCAGGCTTGCCTGCGCATCTCACGGCTTGAACTTGCGATGCTCTTCGCGCCACTGGCTCAGCTCGATCACCTCGGCGCTGGGCAACGGCTCTTTCACTTCGAATGGATAGGGTGCCAGCTCGATGTGCGCGCTGTGGGCTCCGAACTGAGTGATGGTTCCGGCGTGGCGGGTTTCGCCAGTCACGGTGAATTCGAAGTTGTAGATTCGCGCCAGGCGCCGACGACCGTTGGCGTCCTTGACCAAACCGATGCGCTTGAGTGCGACGTTGCCGTCCAGCAGCTCGATGTCGAGCCGTGCACAGTGCTGCTTGACCCGCGCCAGCGCCCGCTCCCGCAGGCCGTGGTTGTGCCATAGCCAGGCGGCGCCGGTCGCCAGCAGCATCAGCACAAAAATGTTTCCAAGGGTCAGCATGAAGGTTTGCTCCAACGAAGTGGCGTCAGCTTAACTGCGTCTCCGGTCTGTCGTACAGGCTGCGTTTAGTCGCATACTGCGCGGCTTGAATTCCACCGGTTTTATGGAAAATCCTGCATGAAACGTACGCCCCACCTGCTTGCGATCCAGTCCCATGTGGTTTTCGGCCACGCCGGTAACAGTGCTGCGGTGTTTCCCATGCAGCGGGTCGGGGTGAATGTCTGGCCCCTGAATACCGTACAGTTCTCCAACCACACTCAGTATGGTCACTGGGCCGGAGAAGTGTTGGCGCCCCAGCAGATTCCCGAGCTGGTGGAAGGTATCGCCGCCATCGGCGAGTTGGGCAACTGCGATGCGATTCTCTCCGGTTACCTGGGCAGCGCGGCCCAGGGCCGGGCGATTCTCAGTGGCGTGGCGCGGATCAAGGCGACCAATCCCAAGGCCTTGTACCTGTGCGACCCGGTGATGGGCCATCCGGAGAAGGGCTGCAGCGTGCCGGCGGAAGTCAGCGACTTCCTGCTGGATGAAGCGGCGGCCATGGCGGATTTCCTGTGCCCCAACCAGCTGGAACTGGACAGCTTCTGCGGACGCAAGCCGCAATCGTTGTTCGATTGCCTGGGCATGGCCCGCTCGCTGCTGGAGAAGGGCCCCAAGGCGGTGCTGGTCAAGCACCTGGACTACCCCGGCAAGTTGGCGGAAGGCTTCGAGATGCTGCTGGTGACCGCCGAGGGCAGCTGGCACCTGCGGCGCCCGCTGCTGGCGTTTCCGCGCCAGCCGGTGGGAGTGGGCGACCTGACGTCGGGTCTGTTCCTGGCCCGGGTGCTGTTGGGTGACAGCCTGGTGGCGGCGTTCGAATTCACCGCCGCGGCGGTGCATGAAGTGCTGCTGGAAACCCAGGCCTGCGCCAGCTACGAGCTGGAGCTGGTGCGGGCCCAGGATCGCATTGCCCATCCGCGAGTACGGTTCGAGGCCACGCCGATCGGCTTCTGATGGCGACCGGCGGGCACTGAGTCAGGCCTGTTCGGAGAATTGCACCGTCGGCGCCGGCTGACGGAAGCCCCGGGTGTGTACGCCCAGGTACGCCAGGCCCAAGGCGAACCAGGCCAGGCCAATCCCCAGGGTCAGGGCCGAGAGGCTGGTCCACAGCCAGACGATCAGGCCGAAGCCGATCAACGGCAGCAGGCCGTACTGCAGCAGTCGCGCGCCCGTGCGCGGCTGTCCCTGCCCCAGGTGACTCTTGATCACCGCCAGGTTGACCACCGAGAACGCTACCAGTGCGCCGAAGCTGATCATCGACGCCAGGGTGGTGAGGTCGATGATCACTGCCAGCAAGGACACCAGCGACACCAGGACAATGGCGATCACCGGGGTCTTGTAGCGCTCGGAGAGGGTGCCGAACACTCGCCGTGGCAGGATGCCGTCGCGGCCCATGCTGAACAGGATGCGCGACACCGAGGCCTGTGACGCCAGGGCCGAACCGGCGGCGCCAGCGACATAGGTGGCAGTGAAGAACATCTCCAGGAAACGTCCGCCGGCGTGCAGCATCACCTCGCTGGCTGCCGAATCGGCGTCCTTGAAGCTGCTGCCGGGGAAGGCCAGCTGGCTGGTCATGGCCAGCAGGATGAACAGCAGCCCTGCGCCCAGGGTGGTGATGACAATGGCCCGGGGGATGTCCCGGCGCGGGTCGCGGGTTTCCTCGGCCAGGGTCGATACCGCGTCAAAGCCGAGGAACGACAGGCACAGCACCGCCGCTCCGGCCATCAAGGGCAACAGTCCGCTCTGGCTGCCGTCGCCGATCCAGGGCGCGCTCAGGTCCAGGCTCTCGGCCCCGGCCAACTGGCGAATCACCAGGGCCACGAACACCACCACGAACACCATCTGCGCGCAGACGATCAGGTTGCTCATGCTCGATACCGAACCGATGCCGCGAATGTTCAGCAGCGTCACCAGGCTGATGGTCGCCACCACGAAGACCCAGGCCGGCACGGCGGGAAAGGCCAGGTTGAGAAACAGGCCGATCACCAGGTAGTTGATCATCGGTAGAAACAGGTAATCCAGCAGCAGCGACCAGCCGGCAAGAAAGCCGATGCCCGGTCCGAAACTGAGGCTGGCGTAGGAATAGGCCGAGCCGGCAATCGGGTACTTCCTGACCATGACGCTGTAGGACAGGGCGGTGAAGATCATGGCCAGCAGGGTGATCACGTAGGCGGCGGCGGTACGCCCGCCGGTGATCTGGGTGACCACGCCGTAGGTGGTGAAGACGGTCAGCGGGACCATGTACACCAGGCCGAAGAACACCAGGGCCGGCAGCCCGAGGATGCGGCGCAGGGAGGTGCCCTGGGCACTGTGGGTGAAATCGCTGGGGGCGAGGGTGGGATTGTCGGAGAGAGTATTGGCGCTGGGCATTGTTATTGTTCTCACGCGTTCGTGGGTTCGAAGGCTCCCCAAACGGGGAGTGCGCTTGTGCCTTGCCCAACGATTCTGGCAGCGGTGCCCCTGGGGCATAACTCTCTAAGTGGTCAAAAAGGGATGGATGTGGCCATTCGGGATGACCGCAGAAGACTGCCTGGAGCAGCGGAAGGAGAGGGGGCGAGTGCGCAAGGCTTTGCAGGGGCGTGGCGAGGGGACCGTCCGTGGTCCTGCTGAATCAGCGTATCTGTCTGAGGATCAAGGGCCGTCGGCCTTGATTTCCTGGTAGCGCTTTTCCAGCTCCTGGCGGATCTGCCGACGCTGCTGGGCCTGGATATAGCGGCGTTTGCCGTCGGCGGTCTCGGGCTGCAGCGGTGGCACCTGGGCCGGTTTGCGTTGGTCGTCCACCGCCACCATGGTGAAGAAGCAGCTGTTGGTGTGGCGCACCGAGCGCTCGCGGATGTTCTCGGTCACCACCTTGATGCCCACCTCCATGGAGGTGTTGCCGGTGTAGTTGACCGAGGCCAGGAAGGTCACCAGTTCGCCGACATGCACCGGCTCGCGGAAGATCACCTGGTCCACCGACAAGGTCACTACGTAGCGGCCGGCATAACGGCTGGCGCAGGCATAGGCGACTTCGTCGAGGTACTTGAGCAGGGTGCCGCCGTGGACATTGCCAGAGAAATTGGCCATGTCAGGGGTCATCAATACCGTCATCGACAGCTGGGCGTTTCCGGGTTCCATAGCACACTCACGGTTCAAGGCAGGGGTTGCTGGAGCACCTCTGCGGGTGCTGGTTTCAAGGATTTTCAAACCATCGATAACGGGACGCCGGGCCGCGTCGTGCCGTCACGCTCCGGTGGATCTGTTTCCTAATATTGCATCGCCTTTCTGCCAGAAGTCCCGGTGTTAACCTGCGAAACACCCGTTTCAGGGCTTTTTCCTCTAATTTTTTGGATATTTCTTTGTACTGATCAGATTTTTCTTTTTAGGCGATCTGCGCCGCCCCGCATTCAAGGAGAACTCCGGCCATGCATGCCATCAGCTTCATTCAGGACCTGGCCGTGATCATGCTGGTCGCAGGTGTAGTGACCATTCTCTTTCATCGATTCAAGCAACCGGTGGTGCTGGGCTACATCGTCGCTGGCTTCATCATCGGTCCCCACACTCCGCCGTTCGGCCTGATCCACGACGAACAGACCATCAAGACCCTGGCCGAGCTTGGGGTGATTTTCCTGATGTTCTGCCTGGGGCTGGAATTCAGCCTGCGCAAGCTGTTCAAGGTGGGCGCCACGGCGTTTATCGCGGCGTTCCTGGAAATCGTCCTGATGATCTGGATCGGCTACGAGATCGGTCGCTGGTTCGATTGGAGCACCATGGATTCGCTGTTCCTCGGGGCGATCCTGGCCATTTCCTCCACCACCATCATCGTCAAGGCGCTCAACGACCTGAAGATGAAGAACGAGCGCTTCGCCCAGCTGATCTTCGGTGTGTTGATCGTCGAAGACATTCTCGGCATCGGCATCATCGCCTTGCTGTCGAGTATTGCGGTCAGTGGCACCGTGAGTTCCGGCGATGTGTTTTCCACCGTCGGCAAGCTTTCGCTGTTCATGATCGTGGCGCTGGTGATCGGCATTCTGCTGGTGCCGCGCCTCTTGGCCTACGTGGCCAGGTTCGACAGCAACGAGATGCTGCTGATCACGGTGCTAGGGCTGTGTTTCGGCTTCTGCCTGCTGGTGGTCAAGCTGGAGTACAGCATGGTCCTGGGCGCCTTCCTGATCGGCGCGATCATGGCCGAGTCCCGTCAGTTGCTGAAGATCGAACGGCTGATCGAGCCGGTTCGTGACCTGTTCAGTGCCATCTTCTTTGTCGCCATCGGTCTGATGATCGACCCGCAGATCCTTCTGCAATACGCCTGGCCCATCGCCGTGATCAGCGTGGCAGTGGTGCTGGGCAAGATGCTGTCCTGCGGCATGGGCGCCTTTATCGCTGGTAACGATGGACGGACCTCGTTGCGAGTCGGGATGGGCCTGTCACAGATTGGCGAATTTTCGTTCATCATCGCCGCCCTGGGCATGACCCTGCAGGTCACCAGCGATTTTCTCTATCCGGTCGCGGTTGCCGTGTCGGCGATCACCACCTTGCTCACGCCTTATCTGATTCGCGCGGCCGATCCTTTGTCGCACAAGCTGGCTGGAGTCCTGCCTCAACGCCTGAGCCGGGTGCTGGGCATGTATGGGGAGTGGTTGCGCAGTATCCAGCCTCAGGGGGAAGGCGCATTGCTGGCGTCGATGATCCGCAAGATCCTGCTGCAAGTGGGGGTGAATCTGGCGCTGGTGGTGGCGATCTTCTTTTCCGGCGGCTATTTCGCCAAGCGCATCGGCACTTATCTGGAGGAATGGGTCAGTGATCCTAGCTGGCAGAAGGCGCTGATCTGGGGCGCAGCGTTGCTGCTGTCCCTGCCATTCCTGATTGCCGCCTACCGCAAGCTCAAGGCGCTGTCGATGCTGCTGGCGGAGATGGGGGTCAAGGCGGAAATGGCCGGGCGTCATACCCAGCGAGTGCGCCGGGTGATCGCCGAGGTGATTCCGATCCTGTCGCTACTGGTGATCTTTCTGCTGTTGGCGGCGCTGTCGTCGAGCATCCTGCCGACCCTGGAGTTGCTGGTACTGATTGCCGTGGTGGCGGCGGTGGTGGCCGCGGTGTTGTGGCGCTGGTTCATCCGCGTGCACACGCGGATGCAGGTGGCACTGATCGAAACCCTCGATCACAGCAAGGACAACGGTGGGCATTGACCTTGCCGCTCGCCAGCAGGGCGCTGGCGAGCCGGTTGCAACGGCGGGGGCTCAGCTTTCCAGCCAGACGTCCCGCGCCCAGTGCCACACCGATTCCCAGGACTCTTCGGTGATCAGCTCTTCTTCGCCGGACCACAGCACCACGGTGCCGTCTTCTTCGACGCAGTAGTAGTCGTCGCCGTCCTGGCAGATCGGGATCAGCTCACGAGGCACGCCCAGGTCCCAGGCGGTCGCGGCCACTTCCGGCAGGTAGGTGTGGGATTGCGGGTCGGTGACGGTGACCGGTTCCAGGCTGCCGTAAACCACGTCGCTGACCGTCAACAGGAACTCTTTGAAGACGAACGGGATATTGATGAACAGCTGTTCTTCAATTTCCACCAGTTGGTCTTCGTCCGGCAGTTCCAGGGGGACGGGTACCGGTTCGTTGGCTTCTCGGAGTTGTTCGATGACTTCTTCCACGGCCTGGGTCCTCTTTGCTCTATGGCGCGGTTGTTTGACGGCGGTTTATACAGTAGCTCGCTATAAGTGCAATCGTGAAATGCAAAACCCCGACCTGAGTCGGGGTTTTGCCTTACAGCTGTGACAGCAGAATGAATCAGCCGTTCTGGCGGATACCTGCCACCAGCCATGGCTGGTTGTCGCCCTGGGCGCGTTCCATGTTCCAGCTTTCGCTGAACACTTCGCCCTGGTCGAAGCGCGAGGTCTTCGATACACCGCTGAAGGTCAGGGTGGCGATGGTCTTGTCGGCACGGTCATCCACACCTTCAAGTTGCACTTGCAGGTTGTCGATGTAGGTGGACTGGAAGCTGTCGCCCAGATCGGCACGTTCCTGTTTCAGGAACTGCAGCATCTGCGGGGTGACGAACTCGGCAATCTTGTCCATTTCGTTGGCGTCCCAGTGTTGCTGCAGGGACTGGAAGTGATTGCGCGCCGCTTCAATGAAGCGCTCTTCGTTGAACCAGGCCGGAGCGTTGATCACCGGACGCGCGGCAGGTGCTGCCGAGCCACCGAAGATCGAACCGCCAGCCGGTTGCTGAGGCTCGAAAGCTTCACGCTGCATCGGTGCGTGACCCGCTGGAGCGAACTGCTCCTGCTGCTTGCGACGGCGAGCGGCGATAAAGCGGAAGATCACAAAGGCGATGACCACCATGATCAGGATGTCGAAGATCTGCATGCCCTGGAAGCCGTCACCCATGAACATGGAGGCCAGCAGGCCACCGGCTGCGATGCCGGCCAGAGGGCCGAGCCAGCGCGAAGCACCACCGGCCTTGGCCGCGGCACCTGCAGCTCCGGCTGCGCCAGCGGTGGCTGCAGCGGCAGGAGCGCCCGGAGTGGTTGGCGCCGCCTGGCGAGTTTGGTGGGTCGGGGCAGCGCCGGCGCTTTTGCCGCCACCGAAGCGCTTGGCGTTGGCGTCGAGGCTCATCGTCAGGCCGATGCACAGCGCCATGGCGATGCTAAGAAAACGTTTCATAAAGGGGGTTCCCATTTGTGGATGGCACGCGCGCCATATTGCACAGGTCAAGTGTCAGTGGCGAGCGGCATAATGTTTCGGGCTTTTGCCTGAAAGGCTTGATTCAGCCCTGTCCGCAATCATGCTCGCCGCTAGGTTTTTTGTCTGTAAGGACGTGGTTTAGGTTCAATCCCCAAGCCGAACAGCGACGCATTGCCAGCAGTACCACGCCAGCCCTGATCAGGGCGATTTCTGCGCTGACCTGTAGCAGCCGGCTTGCTGGCGAAGAGGTTCTTCACCAGCAAGATTCGCTGGCAAGCCAGCGCCTGCGGATCGTCTGCGGTTAGATGGCTTCCAGCTTGGCGTAGCCGAGCATCAGCCATTTGCTGCCTTCACTGAAGTTGACCTGGACCCGGGCCTGGGCGCCGGCACCTTCGAAGTTGAGGATCACTCCGTCGCCGAAGACCGAGTGGCGCACGGCCTGACCCAGGCTCAGGCCGGTGTCCGGAATCTCGCTGCCGCCGAACAGGCTGCTGGTGCTTTGCGACTGGCCGCCACCGAAAGGCCGGCTGACGCTGTTGGACAGGCGCACTTCCTGGATCAGTCCCTTGGGCACTTCGCGTACGAAGCGCGACACCTTGTTGTAGGTTTCGCTGCCGTATAGACGACGGGTCTCTGCATAGGTCATCACCAGGTTCTGCATGGCCCGGGTGATGCCCACATAGGCCAGGCGGCGTTCTTCCTCAAGGCGGCCGGGTTCTTCCAGGCTCATCTTGTGGGGGAACAGGCCTTCTTCCATGCCCACCAGGAACACGTAGGGGAACTCCAGGCCCTTTGCGCTGTGCAGGGTCATCAGTTGCACGCTGTCTTCGTGCTCGTCGGCCTGGGTATCGCCGGCTTCCAGGGACGCGTGGCCGAGGAAGGCCGCCAGGGGCGTCAGGTCCTCGTCTTCTTCGCTGTTCTCGAAGTTGCGCGCGGCGCTCACCAGTTCCTCAAGGTTTTCCACCCGGGCCTGGCCTTTCTCGCCTTTTTCCGCTTCGTGGTAGGCGATCAGCCCCGACTGCTCGATCACCGTCTGGGTCATCAGGTGCAGGGGCATTTCCAGGGTCTTGGCCGCCAGGTTCTCGATCAGCTCGATGAAAGCGCCGAGGGCGCCGGCCGCACGACCGGTGAGGCCTTTATTGGCCACCAGTTGGCGCATGGCTTCCCACATCGACACATCGCTGTGGCGCGCGTGCTCGCGGATGGCTTCGACGGTCTTTTCGCCGATGCCCCGGGCTGGAACGTTGATCACCCGTTCCAGGGCTGCGTCGTTGCCCCGGCCTTCCAGCAAGCGCAGGTAAGCCATGGCGTTCTTGATCTCGGCCCGCTCGAAGAAGCGCTGGCCGCCATAGATGCGGTACGGAATGCGCTCGCGCAGCAGCGCTTCTTCCAGCACCCGGGACTGGGCGTTGGAGCGGTAGAGAATGGCGATGTCGCTGCGGGCCAGGCCGGTTTTCAGCGCGCTCTCGATGGTTTCCACGACATAGCGGGCTTCATCGTGCTCGTTGAAGGCGGCGTACAGGTTGATGGCTTCGCCGTCGCCGCCATCGGTCCACAGCTCCTTGCCCAGGCGCCCGGTGTTGTTGGCAATCAGGGCGTTGGCAGCCTTGAGGATGCCGGCGGTGGAGCGGTAGTTCTGCTCCAGGCGGATCACTTCGGTGTCCGGGAAGTCGGCGGAATACTGATGGATGTTCTCGATCTTCGCTCCACGCCAGCCGTAGATCGACTGGTCGTCGTCGCCCACCACCATCAGGCTGTCGCCACCCTGGGCCAGCAGCCGCAGCCAGGCGTATTGCACGGCGTTGGTGTCTTGGAACTCGTCCACCAGCACATGGCGGAAGCGCTTCTGGTAGTGCGCCAGCAGGCCCGGGTGGTCGCGCCACAAGTCCAGGGCGCGCAGCAGCAGTTCGGAGAAGTCGATGACTCCGGCGCGCTGGCAGGCGGCCTCGTAGGCCTCATAGATGCCGCGCATGGTGGCCAGGAAAAGATCGCCGCTGGCCTGGATGTGTTGCGGGCGCAGGCCTTCGTCTTTCTGTCCGTTGATGAACCACTGGGCCTGACGGGCCGGCCAGCGCTGCTCATCCAGGCCCAGCTCGCGGATCACCCGCTTGACCAGGCGTTGCTGGTCGTCGCTGTCGAGAATCTGGAAGGTCTGGCTCAGGCCGGCTTCCTGCCAGTGGGCTCGCAGCAGGCGGTGTGCCAGGCCGTGGAAGGTGCCGACCCACATGCCCGCCGGGTTGATACCCAGCAATTGTTCGATGCGGTGGCGCATCTCGGCGGCGGCCTTGTTGGTGAAGGTCACCGACAGGATCGAGTGGGGCGAGGCGTTCTCGACCTGGATCAACCAGGCGATACGGTGCACCAGCACTCGGGTTTTGCCGGAGCCAGCACCGGCCAGGACCAACTGACGACCCACGGAGGCAGCTACGGCCTGGCGTTGGGCATCGTTGAGGGAGTTCAACAGGAGGGAGAGATCATCGCGCATCGGGGCATTCTAGGGGGCCGCGTCACCCCGGGCAAACCCGGCATTGCATTAGCCGATAAAACAACGGCCGGGGACGACCGGTTGGTCACAGGCCGCAGCCATTGGTGTCTCTCGCGCGCACACTTGCACGGCGGATTACGGAGGGATTTGTTTTATCGATTTTATGATCCAGAGCAGTTTGGCTCGAGCTTGTGCTTGTGTATGCTCCGCCGACGTTTCGGGCTCTACATTATAAGAATACTGCCTATGACACTTAACCCCGACCCGTCCGGGCCCTTCATGGCGCCGGGGGGCATCCGCCAGCATTACGCCGTCGAGATGGCAGTGGAGCGTACGCGCCTGCTGTATCAGGGCTCGCTGCTGCCGACCCTTTTCATGCTGCTCAACGGTCTGGTGTGCACCTGGTTGCTCTGGAGTCCGGCGCGCTATCTGTTGCTCAGCGTGTGGATGGTCTGGCTGCTGGCCCTGGTGGCCTTGCGGGTGATCCAGGTGGCGGCGTTCGACTCGGCGATTCCCAGTCGCCAGGCGCAGCCCATCTGGCAGCGCATGTTTCTTCTGGGGTCGGCGGTCAGTGGCCTGACCCTGGCCTGCGCCGGCATCGCCCTGGTGCCCACCGACAGCTTTTTGCAGCAGGCCTGGGTTTTCGGCCTGATCGGCGCGGCGATTCTTTCCGCCAGCGTGGCCTACGCGGTCAGCCTGCAGGCTTTTCTCTCCTTCACATTGCCCTGCCTGTTACCGGCCATCGCCTATCTGTTCTGGGGCGGAGACGATCAGCAGCGCGGCTGGGGCTGGCTTGGGCTGATTCTCTTGGTATCCCTGAGCGTGGTGGCCTGGCAGGTCAACCGCCTGATTCAGCGAGGCCTGTTGCGGCGCTTTCAGAATCAGGCGCTGATCGAGCATCTGCAGGATGCCCAGAGCCGCGGCAGCCAGCTCAACCGCGAGCTGGCCCGTGAGATCGAACAGCGCCGACGGGCCGAAGAACAATTGCGTGAAGCCCAGGCGGGACTGGAGCAGCGGGTGGCCCAGCGCAGCCTGGAACTGGACCAGGCCAACCAGGCCCTGAGCAAGAGCGAGGCGCGCCTGGCCCTGGCCCTGAATGCCAGCGAGCTGGGACTTTGGGACTGGAACCTGCAGACCGACGAAATCCATCACACCCAGATCAAGGAACTGTTTGGCCTGGAGCCCGAAGACGTCACCGCGATGCTCAGCCATCTCAAGCCGCGCCTGCACCCCGAGGATTTGCCGCTGCTCAAACGTGCCCTGGTGGAGCATCTCAAGGGCCGCAGCGAGGATTACCAGGTCGAGTACCGGGTGCGCCATGGCGACGGCCATTGGGTGTGGATCGAGGACCGGGGCAGGGCGGTGGAGCGCAGTCCTGGTGGAAGGGTGTTGCGTATGGTGGGCACGCGGCGGGATATCAGCGCCGACAAGGAAGTGGAGGTGCAGCGCAATCTGGCGGCGACAGTGTTCGAGGCGGCCAGTGAAGGCATCGTCATCCTCGACCCCGAGTACGCCCTGATCGCCGCCAATCAGGCCTTCAGCCAGGTCACGGGCTATCAGATCGAGGACATGCTCGGGCGCAATGTGGTGGAACTGTCCTGTAGCCGCGATGCCCGCCGGCATTACCCGTTGATTCATCAGGCCCTGGAGCAGCACGGCAGTTGGCAGGGCGAGCTGGTGGAGACCCGCAAGAACGGCGAGCTCTATCCGCAATGGCTGCAATTGAACGTCGTGCGGGATAAGCGAGGGAAAATCCGCCACATCGTGGGCTTCTTCGCCGATCTCTCGGCTCGGCGCGAGTCCGAGGAGCGCATGCGCTACCTCACTCACTACGATGAACTCACCGGGCTGGCCAACCGCTCCCTGTTTCGCGAGCGCCTGGGCGAGGCCCACCAACGGGTACGCCAGGGCGGCCGCAGCCTGGCCTTGCTGCACATCAATCTGGATCGCTTCAAGTTGCTCAACGACAGCCTCGGCCATGAAGTGGCCGACCAGTTGCTGCAGAAGATGTCCAGGCGACTGGTCAATGCCCTGCCGGAGGCCGACACCATCGCCCGGCTGTCCGGGGATGAGTTCGCTGTGTTGTTCGACGCCTACGGCAGCCTGTCGAGCCTGACGCGGGTGGCGACTCGGCTGCTGAGCAAGCTGCGCCTGCCGATCACCGTCGATGGCCATGAATTGGTGGTCAGCGCCTCCATGGGCATCAGCATGCTGCCGGACAGCGCCCGGGAGATTGCTGCTTTGGTCAGTCAGGCGAACATGGCCATGGCCCACGCCAAGCACCTGGGCGGCAACAACTTCCAGTTCTATACCGAGAGCCTGCAGGCCAGCACCCTGGAGCGTCTGCAACTGGAGAACCAGCTGCGCAAGGCCATCGAAGAAGGCCAGTTGATGGTGTTCTACCAACCCAAGCTGTGCCTGGCCACGGGCCGGCTGAATGCTGCCGAAGCCCTGGTGCGCTGGGATCACCCGACCATGGGCCGGGTGCCGCCGGGGGACTTCATCGGCCTGGCGGAAGAGACCGGGCTGATCGGGCCCATCGGCGAATTTGTGTTGCGCCAGGCCTGCCGCCAAGCCTGCGACTGGCAGCGCCAGGGGCTGGAGCCGATTCGGGTGTCGGTCAACCTGTCGGTGTATCAACTGCGCCAAGGCAAGCTGGTGAGCCTGGTGCGCCAGGTATTGGAAGAAACCGGCCTTGCGCCGCATTTCCTGGAGCTGGAGCTGACTGAAAGCCAGCTCCTGGACAGCGTCGAGCACATCATCGCGACCTTCCAGCAACTGCGTGATCTGGGAGTGAAGCTGGCCATTGACGACTTCGGCACGGGCTACTCGTCCCTGAGCTACCTCAAGCGCATTCCGGTGGACTACGTGAAGATCGACCAGGCCTTTATCCGTGGTCTTGCCGAAGGTGGTGAGGATGCGGCGATTACCCGGGCAATCATTGCCATGGCGCACGGGCTGTCGCTGAAAGTGGTGGCCGAGGGGGTCGAGGATCCGGCGCAGTTGACCTTCCTGCGGGCCGAACACTGCGATGAAGTGCAGGGCTACCTGATCAGTCGTCCGGTGAATGCCGAAGCGCTCGCGCAGCTGTTGCAGGCCCAGTCTCGCTAGTGGGCGGCGACGCCAGCCACAACGGCTACATAAGTCGTACCCGGCTGAAAATGGGGGGCAGGCCGGCAAATTGATGATGCATTGAACAGGCAAAAAGACGATTCCTGTAGTATAACTACAAGCTTGCTACATCCCCGGCGTCAGCCAATAACAATGAGTCCAGCCCTTTGAACCTGTTGCAGCACATCGCCCAGTCACGTCATTTGTTACGCAAATCGGAACTCAAGGTCGCCGATCACGTGCTCCTTGATCCTGCGGCCGTGATGCACAGTTCCATGGCGGACCTGGCCCACAGCGTGGGCATCAGCGAACCGACCATCGTGCGTTTCTGTCGGGCCATCGGTTGCTCCGGTTTTCAGGACTTGAAGCTCAAGTTGGCCCAGAGCCTTGCCGCCGGTGCCAGCTTTGGCCAGTTCGCGATCCATGAAGACGATTCTGTCGCTGACTACAGCCTGAAGATCTTCGACACCACCCTGCACACCCTGATGGAAGTTCGCGAGAAGCTCGATCCGGTGGCCCTGCAGCAGGCGGTGACGGCCATGTCCCAGGCCCAGCGCGTGGAGTTCTATGGCTTTGGCGCTTCCGGCGCGGTGGCGGCGGATGCCCAGCACAAGTTCTTCCGCCTGCTGCTGACTGCGGCGGCCTATTCCGACCCACACATGCAGGCGATGTCGGCGGTGACCTTGAAGCCTACCGACGTGGCCATCTGTATTTCCCAGTCCGGGCGCTCCAAAGACCTGCTGATCACCGCCAATCTGGTGCGTGAAAGCGGCGCCTCGCTGATCACCCTGTGTCCGAGCCAGACGCCGTTGGCCGAGCTGTCCACGGTCAACCTGGCCATCGATGTGCACGAAGACACCGAGATCTATACCCCGCTGACCTCGCGTATCGCCCACCTGGTGGTGATCGACGTGCTGGCCATGGGCGTGGCCATGGCCCGCGGGCCGAGCCTGGTGAACCACCTCAAGAGCGTCAAGCGCAGCCTTCGCAGCCTGCGTCTGTCGCCCAAGTCGGTCAAAGCCCTGGACGATTGAGTCTGGAGAGGGGCGAATGTTCATCGTCCTGTAACCGACCCGCCGCCAAACCGTAACCGCCGACGTCCATCGTGAAGCTCCCGTACTCGCATTGGGAGACTCGAAATGGCCCGGCCTTACGAAGAGAGCAACAGCGCAGTCAAGACCCGTCGTCAGCAGGAAGACCAGCGCCGCATGGAATTTCGTCGTGCGATCGAACACCGCTTCGAGCTGCGTCAGTTGCAGCAGCAAATCAACGATTACCCCGAGCTTGAGGCCGTCAATTACTGGCAGGCGGCACCCGCGGCTTCCCGTCGAAGCGTTCAACCAGCCCGCTGATCTGCACGCGTTCGCTGCGGATGAATCCCAGGAACGCATGCGCTACCGGTGACAGGCGTTTGGCTTTGGCCTGTACCAGGCACCAGCTGCGAAGCAATGGCAGCTCTTCGACCGGCAACTCGATCAAACCGCCGGTCGCCAACTCAAGGTTCAGGGCGTGGCGCGTCAGCAAGGCCACGCCCAGACCCGCCCGCACACATTCACGCTGAGCTTCCGCCGACGACACTTCGAGGATCTGGGTGAAGTGCACGCGCTTCTCCTTGAAGTACTCCTCGCAGGCCAGGCGCGTGCCCGAGCCCGGCTCGCGCAGCACCAGGGTGTAGGGCTCCAGGTCCTGCAGGCGCAGCGGACCCATGTGGCTCAGGGGATGATCCGGCGGCGCCACGGCGACGATGGGGTTGTTGAGGAAGGGCAGGAACTCCAGCTCCATGTCCTGGGGCACCATGGACATGATCACCAGGTCATCACGGTTGTCCGAGAGGCGGCGGATTACCTGGGCGCGGTTGACCACCGTCAGTTGCAAGTGCACTTCCGGATGCTGGCGCTTGAAGGCGGCAAACAGGTGCGGGACGAAGTACTTGGCGCTGGATTCCACCGCCAGCTTGAGCTGGCCCTGCAGCGAGCCCTGCATGTCCGAGAGCTGCATATCGAGGTTTTCCAGGCGCCCGAAGATGTCCCGGCTGGCCCGTTGCACGGCCTCGGCGGCTTCGGTCATGTAGAGCTTCTTGCCCACGTAATCGAACAGCGGCTGGCCGATCAGCTCCTCCAGCTGACGGATCTGCAGGCTGACCGCGGGCTGGGTGAGATTCATTTCATCGGCGGCGCGGCTGTAGGAGCGTAGATCGCAGACTTCATTGAAAATCTGCAACTGACGTAATGTCAGTCTCATCAAGGACTTACGCATTTTTCAGTGCTCGCGCCAAGGGCTGGTAGCACAACTATAAGTCTTTACTTATGGCCAACCCAATAATTATTGATTTTTGTTAATCCCTCTGCAGAGCTAGTGTGACGCGGCGACTGACTTGAAACATCTGGTCACGCGCCGACTCGGTCTAGCGGGTCGTTTGTTCCAACGGCTCAAGGGAACCTCCAAGTGATAAAAAAGATCCTGATCGCCAACCGTGGTGAGATCGCCGTACGAATCGTGCGTGCCTGCGCCGAGATGGGCATCCGTTCGGTAGCGATCTTCTCCGACGCTGATCGCCATGCCCTGCATGTAAAGCGTGCGGATGAGGCCCACAGCATTGGCGCCGAGCCGCTGGCCGGCTACCTGAACCCCCGCAAACTGGTGAACCTGGCGGTGGAAACCGGCTGTGATGCCTTGCACCCCGGCTATGGTTTCCTTTCGGAAAACGCCGAACTGGCGGACATCTGCGCCGAACGTGGAATCAAATTCATTGGCCCGTCGGCGGAAGTCATCCGCCGCATGGGAGACAAGACTGAAGCCCGCCGCAGCATGATCAAGGCCGGCGTGCCGGTGACCCCAGGCACCGAAGGCAACGTCGCGGATATCCACGAAGCCCTGACTGAAGGCGACCGCATCGGCTACCCGGTGATGCTCAAGGCCACCTCCGGTGGTGGCGGCCGCGGCATCCGTCGTTGCAACAGCCGTGAAGAGCTGGAGCAGGCGTTCCCCCGAGTGATTTCCGAAGCCACCAAGGCTTTCGGTTCGGCGGAAGTGTTCCTGGAAAAGTGCATCGTCAATCCCAAGCACATCGAAGCGCAGATCCTCGGCGACAGCTTTGGCAACGTGGTGCACCTGTTCGAGCGCGACTGCTCGATCCAGCGCCGCAACCAGAAGCTCATCGAGATCGCCCCGAGCCCGCAACTGACCCCGGAACAGCGCGCCTACATCGGCGACCTGTCGGTGCGCGCGGCCAAGGCCGTGGGCTACGAGAACGCCGGCACCGTGGAGTTCCTGCTCGCCGAGGGCGAGGTGTACTTCATGGAGATGAACACCCGGGTGCAGGTGGAACACACCATCACCGAGGAAATCACCGGCATCGACATCGTCCGCGAGCAGATCCGCATCGCCTCGGGCCTGCCACTGTCGGTGAAGCAGGAAGACATCCACCACCGTGGTTTCGCCCTGCAGTTCCGGATCAACGCCGAGGACCCGAAGAACAACTTCCTCCCCAGCTTCGGCAAGATCACCCGTTACTACGCCCCCGGCGGCCCCGGCGTGCGCACCGACACGGCGATCTACACCGGCTACACCATTCCGCCGTTCTACGACTCCATGTGCCTGAAGCTGGTGGTCTGGGCCCTGACCTGGGAAGAAGCGATGGACCGTGGCCTGCGCGCCCTCGACGACATGCGTCTGCAAGGGGTCAAGACCACCGCCGCCTACTACCAGGAAATCCTGCGTAACCCGGAATTCCGTAGCGGCCAGTTCAATACCAGCTTCGTTGAAAGCCATCCGGAACTGACCAACTACTCGATCAAGCGCAAACCCGAAGAGCTGGCCCTGGCCATCGCCGCCGCCATCGCCGCCCACGCAGGCCTGTGAGGAATAAAACAATGTCCAAGAAGATTCATGTAACCGACACCATCCTGCGCGACGCCCACCAATCGCTGCTGGCGACCCGCATGCGCACCGAAGACATGCTGCCGATCTGCGACAAGCTCGACAAAGTCGGCTACTGGTCCCTGGAAGTCTGGGGCGGCGCGACCTTCGACGCCTGCGTGCGCTTCCTCAAGGAAGACCCCTGGGAGCGCCTGCGCCAACTGCGCGCGGCGCTGCCCAACACTCGCCTGCAAATGCTCCTGCGCGGGCAGAACCTGCTGGGCTATCGCCACTACAGCGATGACGTGGTCAAAGCCTTCGTGGCCAAGGCCGCGGTCAATGGCATCGACGTGTTCCGCATCTTCGACGCGATGAACGACGTACGTAACCTGCGGGTGGCGATCGAAGCGGTGAAAGCCGCCGGCAAGCACGCCCAGGGCACCATTGCCTACACCACCAGCCCGGTGCACACCATCGAGGCCTTCGTGGCCCAGGCCAAGCAGATGGAAGCCATGGGCTGCGACTCCATCGCCATCAAGGACATGGCCGGCCTGCTGACCCCTTATGCCACCGGCGAGCTGGTCAAGGCGCTGAAGGCCGAGCTGTCGCTGCCGGTGTTCATCCACTCCCACGACACCGCCGGCCTGGCTGCCATGTGCCAGCTCAAGGCCATCGAGAACGGCGCCGACCATATCGACACCGCCATCTCCAGCTTCGCCTGGGGCACCAGTCACCCGGGCACCGAGTCGATGGTTGCGGCCCTTAAAGGCAGCGAGTTCGACACCGGCCTGGACCTGGAGCTGCTGCAAGAGATCGGCCTGTACTTCTACGCCGTGCGCAAGAAGTACCACCAGTTCGAAAGCGAGTTCACCGCGGTCGACACCCGGGTACAAGTCAACCAAGTGCCGGGCGGGATGATTTCCAACCTGGCCAACCAGTTGAAAGAGCAGGGCGCGCTGAACCGCATGGGCGAAGTGCTGGCTGAGATCCCGAGGGTGCGTCACGACCTGGGCTACCCGCCGCTGGTGACCCCGACCTCGCAGATCGTCGGCACCCAGGCGTTCTTCAACGTCCTGGCCGGCGAGCGCTACAAGACCATCACCAACGAAGTGAAGCTCTACCTGCAAGGCGGCTACGGCAAGGCCCCGGGTCAGGTGGACGAAAACCTGCGGCGCCAGGCCATCGGCAGCGAGGATGTGATCGATGTGCGTCCGGCCGACCTGCTGAAACCGGAAATGACCAAGCTGCGCGGCGAAATCGGTGCCCTGGCCCATTCCGAAGAAGACGTACTGACCTACGCCATGTTCCCGGACATCGGACGCAAGTTCCTCGAAGAGCGTGAGGCCGGCACCCTGGTTCCGGAAGCGTTGCTGCCGATCCCCGAAGCCGGTGGCGTCAGCAAGCCGGGCGGTGAAGGCGTGCCTACCGAGTTCGTCATCGACGTCCACGGCGAAACCTACCGCGTCGACATCACTGGCGTCGGGGTCAAGGCCGAAGGCAAGCGCCACTTCTACCTGTCCATCGACGGCATGCCGGAAGAAGTGGTGTTCGAGCCACTCAACGAGTTCGTCGGCGGCGGCACCAGCAAGCGCAAACAGGCCAGCGCCCCGGGCCATGTCAGCACCACCATGCCGGGCAACATCGTCGATGTGCTGGTCAAGGAAGGCGACGTGGTCAAGGAAGGTCAGGCGGTGCTGATCACCGAAGCCATGAAGATGGAAACCGAAGTCCAGGCGGCCGTCGCCGGCAAGGTCGTGGCGATTCACGTGGCCAAGGGCGACCGGGTCAACCCGGGCGAAATCCTCATCGAAATCGAGGGCTGAATTCAGGCCCTCATCTGCAACGGTTTACCTCGGGGGAGCTACGGCTCCCCTTTTTTTTGCTTTTATGAAGTGTCTTTTAATGCACTTTATGGGAGGAATATTTTATTGAAATGCATTTTGATGCACTTATAGGCATATTGGCTTTGAAAAACTGCAATATAATGCACGGATGATTGAAGCGGAACGTCTCTTGAAGTGCAGCAAATGACAGGTACCCCAATGCTCCGGCTGACGTTGCAGCTCTACGGCGCAGGGGCGTGGGCCGATGCCATGACCCTGAGTTTCGACAACCCTGAAGAGGGCTTTGCCAGCCCTTGCAGCTTTGGTTATGTCCCGCAGTATCTGGTGGACAACCTGGACGCTGTTGCCAGCCCGCTGGGCCGCTCGGTCAGTGCACAGATACCTTTGGGGTGGGAGCCCTGGCGAGAGGACCGGGCTCCGGCCTTTCTTTATGACCTGATCGCAACGCCGGCGGCGCGCAGCTTTTTGCTCCGGCAGATCTGCCATGAGCGGCCCGATGGCATGGGCAGCGAGTTGTTCCTCCTGGCCCGAAGCACTGCGGCGCCCATTGGCCATCTGCGGATCAAGGAGTCCCTGGCGGGGTTGCACAGGCGTCCGGCCCTGGGCTTCACGCGGGAACAGGTGGTGACCCTGGATAACCGTTTTCTTGAATACGCCCATGAGCAGGCGGCGGCTTTTGGTGGCACGGCGAGCATCGGCGACGAAGCGCCCAAGCTGTTGCTGACAGAAAACCGCGAGGGCTTGTTGTACCCCGATGCGCTGCTCGATGACGCTTGTGCAGCGCGTCACTGGTGGGTGAAGTTCCCCCGTCACCCGGCTTCGCCGAATGCCTGCGACATCCTCAGAAGCGAGTTCCATTACTACCGGGCGCTGCAGCAGCTGGATATCGAGACCTTCCCGGCGTCTGGGCTGGCGCTGGAAGAGGGGCGGCGGCCAAGCCTGTGGATGCAGCGTTTTGACCGTCGGCTAACGCCCGCCGGAGTCGAGTGCCTGGCGGTGGAGTCGATCTACTCCCTGGCCGGGCTGGTGGGCCATGGCCAAGGCATGCGCCATACCGAAGTGCTGGGGATCCTCGCCGAACTGTGGCGCGCCACCGGCCAGGAGGCGTTGATCCCCGAACTGGTGGCGGACTACCTGCGGCGCGATCTGCTCAACAGGATCCTCGGCAACACGGACAATCATGGCCGCACGCTTGCGGTGGTTCGCACGGATACAGAGGTGCGCCTGGCCCCGATCCATGACCTGGCGCCCAAGGTCATGGATGACCAGGGGATTGCCCGCACCACCAAATGGCCCGGACGCATGGAAGTAGCCGGTGACGTCGACTGGCGCCTGGTGTGTGCCAGCCTCAAGCCGCTGCTCGATCCCGAGGCCGCCCTGACGCGCCTGCGCGCAGATGCCGAACACCTGCGGGCCCTGCCGGACCTGTTGAGTGCCGGCGGCCTGCCCGAAGCCACCTTCAATCATCCGCGCATTCACCTGCGCCACCTGGACCGACGCCTGCAGGAGTGGGGATTGCGATGAGCATGACGCTGGAAGAACGCGGGGCCTTGATCGACCACATCCAGCAGGAGCTGGCGGGCGGTCGCTTGTCGCTTGGCGACGCGGTCAAGCGCCTGCGCACTGAAGTCACGGGGCTGCATCAGAGCCAGTTTGCCCGTATGTGCCGGATTTCCCTGCGCACCCTGATCCACATCGAACACGGTGACGGCAACCCGACCCTCAAGTCATTGAACGCGGTGTTCAAGCCGTTCGGCTTGCAGATGGGGGTGGTGAAGGTGCAGAAGACCAGCCGCGCCCGTTCGCTGCTCGATGAACTTGAGCGCTCGGCAAGAAGCCCGGGTATTCCCGGGCCTTCGACGCTTGCCTGAGCCTTAGCCGCGCTTGGCGTAGCCTTTGCCGTAATGCTTTTCCATCCGTGCCTGGATCAGTTCCAGGCCGATGGACAGCAGCCAGTAGATCAGCGCCGCGGTGCTGAGCATTTCAATGTAGCGGTAGCTGGAGCGGCCGTAGGACTGGGCCAGGAACATCACTTCCCAGACGCCCATCACCGAGATCAGCGACGAGTCCTTGAGCATCGAGATGAACTGGTTGGTGGCCGGCGGAATGATGGTGCGCATGGCCTGTGGCAGGGTCACCTGCCAGAAGATCACGCTGTCGCTCATGCCCAGGGCCAGGGCCGCCTGGCGTTGGCCGTGGGGCACGCCAAGGATGCCGGCACGGAAAATCTCGCTGAGGTAGGCGCCGTAGTTCAGCGACAGGGCGATGATCCCGGCGGTAATGGCGCCCGGCACCACCCCCAGTTGCGGCAGGCCGAGGTAGATCAGCAGGATCTGGATCAGCAGCGGCGTGCCGCGAAAGAACGAGGCATAGAAGCTGGCGATGCCGAAGGCCACGGCGCTGGAAGACAGGCGGGCCAGGGCGGTGACAAAGCCCAGCAGCGACGAGGCGACGATGGAGCAGGCGCAGAGGAACAGGGTCAGCGCCGCGCCCTGGAGAAAGCCGCTGGGGGACAGGTGCAGGCCCAGCAGGTTCGGCAGCTTGTCGAGGATGATCGAGAACTTCAGGTCGAAGCTCAGGAAGAAGCTGGCGAACAGCACCAGCAGCGCCGCCCAGGTCAGGTACAGACGAGTGCGAAAGCCCAGCAGACGCTTGAGCAGCGGTTCAGCCACCGGTTGCGGTGGCTGAGGCGGTGGCGTGTAGGCAGTCATTGGCTGATATCGGCGCCGATCCATTTCTGCGACAGCTTGCTCAGGGTGCCGTCCTGCTTCAACTGGGCGAAGACTTCACGCACCTTGGCGTTCCACTGGGCATCGCCTTTCTCGATGGCCACCGAGTTGGGCTCGGCGTACAAGGCCTCGCCGGCCAGCTTGAAGCGCGCATCCTGGGTCAGCCGCGGTTGCGCGGTGACCAGGTTGGTGAGGATCGCATCCAGGCGCACGCCCGGGCCCAGGCCGAGGTCCTGGAAGGCCACGTTGTCGGTGTCGTAGGGGGCGATCTGTACGTTCTCGAAGGGATATTGCAGGTGGGTGTCCTCGGCGCCTTCGATCACCAGGTTCTTGTTCAGGTAGCTCTCGTAGCTGGAGGCGGCGGTCAGGCCGACCTTCTTGTCGCTCAGGTCCTTGGCGCTGTGGATACGATCATCCTTGGCGTTGACCACAATCACCGCCGGCGAGGCGTAGTACTGCACCGGGAAGTCGAAGACTTCGGCGCGGGCCTTGCTCGGGGTCATGGAGCAGATGCAGATGTCGTAGCGTCCGCTCCAACGTCCCGCGGCGATCACATCCCAAGACGGGGTTTCCAGGCGCAGCTTGACGCCGAGCTTGTCGGCCACGGCCTTGGCCACGTCGACGTCGAAGCCGTCCAGCTGGTTCTGGTCATTGAGGAACGAGAAGGGCGGGTAGCTTTCCATCAGCACTCCGACCAGCTCCTTTTTCTGCTCGATACGCTCCAGGGTGGCGCCGGCGAAGGCTTGGGAAGAGGCGGTAAGCAGGGTCAGGCCGAGGGCCAGCAGCGGTTTGAAATTCATCGGAATCCTGACTGAAAAAGAGTTGTTATTAACCGAATGGTGCGTATTTAATAGTTATAAGAACGACTCCGGTAGTGAGTTATTTTCATAAGCATATGAGTAAAAAGCATATGGGCGCAGGTAGCACGGTAATTCTGGATGGCGGTATGGGTCGTGAGTTGCAGCGCCGTGGTGCGCCGTTCCGGCAGCCCGAGTGGTCGGCCCTGGCGTTGAGCGAGGACCCCCAGGCGGTGGAGGCGGTGCATGCGGCCTATATCGCCAGCGGTTCCAACGTGATCACCAGCAACAGCTACGCCGTGGTGCCTTTCCACATCGGTGAAGAGCGTTTTGCCGCCGAAGGCCAGGCCCTGGCGGCCCTGGCCGGTGAGCTGGCGCGCCGCGCAGTAGAGGCCTCCGGCAAGCCGGTGCGGGTGGCGGGTTCGTTGCCGCCGCTGTTCGGTTCCTATCGCCCGGACCTGTTCGATGCGTCCCGGGTCGAGGAAGTGCTGAGCCCACTGGTTAAAGGGCTGGCGCCTTTCGTGGACCTGTGGCTCGCAGAAACCCAAAGCTCGATCGCCGAGGCGCGGGCCATCCACGCCGGACTGCCCAAGGACGGCAAGCCGTTCTGGCTGTCCTTCACCCTCAAGGACGAAGAGGTCGATGAAGTGCCGCGCCTGCGTTCCGGCGAGCCGGTGGCTGAAGCGGCGGCGGTGGCGGCGCAGTTGGGCGTGCAGACCCTGCTGTTCAACTGCAGCCAGCCGGAAGTGATTGGTGCGGCGGTGGATGCCGCTCGCGAGACCTTCGAGCGCCTGGGGGTGCAGATCCATATCGGCGTGTACGCCAACGCCTTCCCGCCGCAGCCCGAGGATGCCACCGCCAACGACGGCCTGTGCCCCCTGCGGGAAGACCTGGACCCGCCGGGTTATCTGCAATGGGTGGCGGACTGGCACCAGCGCGGTGCCAGCCATGTCGGCGGGTGCTGCGGCATTGGGCCTGAGCATATTGCGGTATTGGCGCAGAACCTGGATTGAGCTTTTTGCCGGCCTGCGGAACTCTGTGGTTCAGCGGCAACAGTTTACATCGAGGGGGGCAAGGCCCTCCTCTCTATGCCTCTTAATACGCCGCGATCATCGTGCAGTATTGAGTTTGGCCATCTGAGACTGAGCTAAGACTTGCCCAAGATCGACTCGTAAGAGCAGCTCAAAAACGCATTTGCCACTGGCCTGTCCAGCCATGGTTGCGACTGTTGCTGCCTAGTTCGCCGTTGTAGCCGAAACTCAAAGAGTTGCGTGCAGAAAGCCCGATATCTAACCCCGCTTCCAACCTTAGGCTATCACGGTCCAGGGCACTGCCCTCGACCTTGAATGCACTCCCACCTATGACGAATGCCTGAAGCGTATCGCTTTCCAGTTCGCCATAGGTATGACGCCATCCGAAGCTGGCGCGAGGCGTCAGACTAATACCGTTCTTCAGCTGGTTGAGTTGGGCCAGACGTACTCCGAAGGTGCTGTTGAAGTTGTCCTGGTTCTGTTCATGCACGGCCAGTGCCGCCGCGCCGCCTTTTTCGGTGTAGCGATTACGGTGATAGCGCTGGTAGCCCAGGCTGGCAAAAGGTTCGATATTGAGGTGACCTCTGCCCAGGGTGTAACTGAGTTCGGCGAATGCCTGTTGGCTGTTGGCGTCGTAGCTGCCTTTTGGTCGGTCACTGAAATTGTCGAACTCGACGCTGCGTTTGTTATCGCCATCGTGGTGGCTGTATGACGCTCCCAGGCGTATCGCCAGGGGGCCGTCTTGGCGCATGGCATAGGCACCTACATGCCAGCTGTGTAGTTTTCCGTCGATGTCGTGGTTGTTCAGATTGGTCTTCGAGTATCCGCCCACGACACCCAGACGCCAGAGCGACGACAGCGACCAATCCACTCCCAGCACGCTGCCGCTGGTGCGCTGCTCGAGGCCTGGGTTGCCGTGTTTGCCGTCGAGCCTGCCGTAACCGCCCAGTGCTTGCAGCCACACGCGACCGCGGGCGTTTGGATCGTTCAAGTTGCGCGCGCTTTCGGGGACATCAGTGGCGGCGAGAATTGGGGTCTGTTCAGGGGCGAGTCCCACCAGCAGGCTGGAGCCGCCGCCGGCCTGTTGCATGGCTGCGAGCATGCTGGCGCCTACCAGGGAACTGGCGCTTAGAGTGGCAATACCGAGGTTGGCATTACCGCTGCCAGCGAGCTTTTCGATGGCCAGTCCGGCGCTGCTTTCCGTAGTGTTGAGCAGCGCGTTATAGAGTCTGTCGTCAGTCGCCCGTGGCATATACCCGGGGCCGAAAATCGGATCCCTACTCCGGCGCCCTCCATAAGTGGACTCAATGGCTTGCGCGGCCCTGGCACCATTGGCCGTGCTGGCGTAGGCGGCGAAACTCACCTCGTTGCTGGTAAGGTTCAGGTCGACTGTATGCGGACCGTAGGCAAGGGTCGTTTTGTAGAAAGCATAATTTGATTCGCCAGCATAAAGGAAGGTACCAGTAATGCTGTCGGCTTCCAGAATCCTATAGGTGCTGTGCCATGGATACAGGTTTTCGGGGTTGCTGTTATAGATCTGTAACGACGATCCTGTGAGGTTGGCGTTTCCCGTGATCCGAGCTGTCCCGTCGCTGCCGTCGGCATTGACGTCGACAATCCAGGTAGAGCCTTTGCCCATGACCAGGTCACCATTGACCTGTGGTCCTCCCAGTCCTGCGCTAGTGTAAAGAGTGCCATTGATCGTCAGATTGTCGACGGTGCCACCACCGCGATATTGCGCATTTTTATCGACCTGTACATTTCCAGCGATGCCGCCCTGGTTGGTCAGCCTCGCGTAATCAAAGACATGGGCTCCTTCGCTGAAATCACCCTCGCCGGTCAATGTCCAGTCACCTCGGCGAACTTCCAGGACCTGGAAGTTGCGGCTTTCGCCGAAACTGCCGGAATCATATTGGTTGTTTTCAGTGTCGCCCATGATCAGGGTGTTGTGACCGCTTCCGCCGTCCACCAGGCCTTCGAAACGGCTACCGGTAAACAGTTGCAAGGTATCGTCGCCGCCGCCCATGTCCAGAGCCAGGCCGTTGCTACCACTGATCAGGCCGCCATTTTTTACTTCATCGGCAAAGTTGCCGACGAACTTCATCCCGAACCCGTCTAGACCTTGAATGATGCCGAAGTTATGTACTCGGATGGCGGAAAATGCCGAACCACCGTTGCCGTCATCAATCAGGATGCCGTTGTTGGCACCACTGATAAGGCTGGGTGGTTTTCCGATGGATCGCGGGTAGGCAGAGTTGAAAATGATGAAGCCGCCACCAGCGGAAATACCTTCGCTGGTGTTGGCTATACCGTATGAGTTCACTCCGCGGGCACTGGTGCCCTGAATCGTGCCCTCGTTCCAGATCCCTGCGCTGTTTTTGATTCTGATGCCGTCACCGTCCGCATTGGCTTGCAAGCCATTGGCGCCACCGCTTATCACACCGCCAAAGTTGTTGCGCACGTCGGCATTGGCTTCGCTGAATACGCCCGCGCCATTACGCCCGGTAATCAAGGTTCTGTTCTCGATCAGGGCATCTTGGCCAACGATCACGCCATACCGACCGCCGGATACAGTACCTCTGTTGTAGACAGTTGCTCTGGAGGCCGAACTCATATCGATGCCGTCGAATTCATCGCCGGAATGTCGAGCATCGCCGGTGGAGATTTCCCCGTAGTTTTCGATACTGCCATTGGAGCCAAGCTTGACCCCGTCATTGAATACCGAGCGGATCAGCCCGGTTTTTTCATTGATGACACTGGCGTAGTTATTTTTACCGCCTGCGGCGCTCAGATCGATGCCGCTGCCGTTAAGTGAACCAATGGTCCCTGAGTTGCTGATGTAGATGTCGCTGCTCACAGAGCCGTCGCTGCGCAGTCGAATGCCATCCTCGACGCCCTGGATCAGGCCGTCTGCATTATTCCGGATCTTGTAGGAGCCCATCCACGTGTTGTTTACGGGAGGACTCAGATTGATCGCTCGGCCCTGGGTGGAAATGATCTGGCCGGAGTTATTGAGGGACTGTTGATTCATGCTGTAGCCGCTATAGAGGTCCAGCGCTGTGTCACTGACAATCACGCTGCCTGTGGCGGAGACAGTAATGGTCTCGCTGTTGCGGACATCCGGTGTTTGGCTGGTGGGGCGGTCTATCAGGGTTTCTGCGCTCTGTGCCTGGGAGATTGGTCCGTTGGCGACGATCAAAGCGATGCTCACTGCAAGATGATGGCGTATGAAGGCCATAGAGAAACTCCTTTTCCAGAGGCTCGCCATCCTCCTATGTAGCGGTTTGGTATTACAAGTGCTCTCAGTCATTCCTTGGGTTATATCGTATCTGTTCGGCTGCGATCTTTTGCCGTGCCTGGATCCGATCCAGGCCGGCGAAAGACTCGGTCATATGCACCTGTAGGCCAGCTTACATGCGGCACTGCGCCAGGCTTTTGAGCTGCCCCGCGCCGCTCTGGTTCTCATCGCTGAGCCATTGTTCGAACCCTTTGGCAATCACCGGCCATTCCCCGTCCAGGATCGAGAACCACGCGGTATCGCGGTTCTGCCCCTTGGCCACCATGTGCTGGCGAAACACCCCCTCGAAGCTGAAACCCAAACGTTCCGCGGCGTAGCGCGAGCGGGCATTGGCGTTGTTGCACTTCCATTCCAGGCGCCGGTAGCCCAAGGCGAAAGCTTCCTTGGCCAGCAGGTACACCGCCTCGGTGCTCTTGGGCGAGCGCTGCATCGGTGCGCCGAAGGTGACGTGGCCGATCTCGATGCGGCCCTGGGCCGGGACGATGGACATCAGGCTGATCAGGCCCTGGGCCTGGCCACTGGCGCGGTCGATCACGGTGAAGAAATACGGGTCACTGGCAAGGGCGTGGTTACCGAGCCAGGCATCGAACGCCGCACGCTCGGGGAAGGGGCCATAAGGCAGGTAGTTCCACAGCACGGGGTCGGCGCCGGGGCCTTGCAGCACCTGGAACAGCTCATCGCCATGGCGCACCGGGTCGAGCCTTTCCAAACGGATGAAACGCCCTTCAAGCAGGGTGGCCGAAGGGGCGGGGACGCCTTTCCAATCGGCGAGAGAAATCGACATGCAGTGGCTCCTTGCGGGTTCAGAGGGGTTTGCGGAACTGGATAAAGCCCGGGCGCTCGGCGATGCGCTCGTAGAGCTGGATGGCCGTGGCATTGGTTTCGTGGGTCAGCCAATGCACCTTGGCGCAGCCGTCCTGTTTCGCCTGGGCGTAGACGAACTCGATCAGCTGCCGGCCGACGCCGGTGCCGCGCTGGTCCGGGGTCACCAGCAGGTCCTGCAGGTAGCAGGAATTCTCGATGCTCCAGTTGGAGCGGTGGTAGATGAAATGCACCAGGCCCACGGCGCGCTCGCCGTCCCAGGCCAGGGCCGCGTGGGTCGGCTCGCGGGCATCGAGGAAGCGCTGCCAGGTGCTCTGGGTCACGGCGTCCGCCAGTTCGGTTTCGTAGAAGCGCAGGTATGCCTGCCACAACGGCAGCCAGGCGGCGTGGTCGGCGGTGGTAACCGGGCGGATCTGGATCTGGCTCATGAAAGCTCCTTTATTGTTCTGGGCGGGCACTCAGCCCATCAGTTGCGACAGGTGTTGGTCACGCGGGTCGGCGCTGGCCGCCAGACCGTCGCGGACCCCGGCAATATCTTCGGCATTGCGGTTCTGGCTGAGCTTGCGCTTGCCCTCCAGGCGCTGGATCGGCAGGGCGAAACCGACAATCGCTTTGAGCATGCCGTCGATGTAGTCGGCCGGGGCATCGGCCACCTTCCACGGTTGCGGGCGACCGGCCTCGTGACGCTCGGTCAGGCCCTCGACCACCTGCAGCAGCCGCTGCGGGTCGGTGAAGACCTCCGGCTGGCCATAGGCGTGCACCGCCACGTAGTTCCAGGTGGGCACCACTTTGCCGTGTTCGGCCTTGCTCGGATAGAACGAAGGGCTGATATAGGCATCCTCGCCCATGAAGATCAGCAACGCTTCGGCGCCACTGGCGAGCTCGGCGCACTGTGGGTTGGCCTTGGCCAAGTGTCCGTAGAGGGTGCCATTGGCCCCCTGTTCGGGGTCCAGCAGCAGTGGCACGTGGCTAGCCTGCAGGCCCATGGCGCCCCAGGTCACCAGGGTCGCCAGGCGGCTGTGCTGGATCACGCCTTGCAGGCGGGGGAGGTCTTCATCGACGAAAGCGCGCGGTAGGTACATGGAAAAAATCCTTGGCGAGTGGCTGCATCCTAGGCAGGCTAATGGTTCGTTGTAAGAGCCATCTTTGGTCTATTTTGTGGGTCCAATCCCTGGGGCGCCTCGATGAACAGTGCTTTGCCTCCGCTGTCTTTCAACCCTGCCGGGATCGAGCTGGATCGCCGCCAGGGCCTCAGCCGCCAGCTGTACCAGGCCCTGCGCCTGCGGGTGCTGGACGGGCGCCTGGCCAGCGGCACGCGCCTGCCGGCCAGCCGTGATCTGGCGGCGGCACTGGGGATTTCCCGCAACAGCGTGGTGCGCGCCTATGACCAGCTGTATGCCGAGGGTTTTATCGAAGGCCGGGTCGGCGATGGCACCTACGTGGCCCAATTGCCAGAAACCCGCTTACCCATCAAAAAACTATCCACAAAAGTATCCACAGGGTTGTCAACAGGCTTACCCACAGGGTTATCCACAAAATCGACCGAAATAACTGGTGATGCATCCAGTAAAGTTATCCACAGCAGTGGTGTGCAGCGCCTGCAAAAGCATCATCTGAGCACGCCACCCAGTGGCCCGCCGCGGGCTTTTCGGGTCGGCGTGCCGGCTTTCGATCTGTTCCCGTTCGAGGTCTGGGCCAAGCTGAATGCGGCTTTCTGGCGCAGGCCGGACCTGCGTCAGCTGTGCTACGGCGATTCCGTTGGCGATTCGCGACTGCGCAGCCTGATCGCCGCCTACTTGCGCAGTGCCCGTGGGCTGCAATGCAGCGCTGAACAAATTGTGATCACCAGTGGCGCGCAACAGGGCATCAGCCTTTGTGCACAGCTGCTGGTGGAGCCCGGCGACAGCGTGGCTGTGGAAAACCCCGGCTATCGGGCGGCCGGTCACGCCTTCGCCGTAGCCGGGGCACAGTTGCAGGGCGTGGCGGTGGATCAGGAGGGCATCGACTGCCGTCAGCTGGAGCAGTTGCCCAACTGCCGCCTGGCCTATGTCACCCCGTCCCACCAGTACCCCACCGGGGTGATCATGAGCCTGGCCCGGCGCCTGGAGCTGCTGGCCTGGGCCGAGCGCAGCGGCGGCTGGATCGTCGAGGACGACTACGACGGCGAGTACCGCTACAGCGGCGCGCCCCTGGCCCCCCTGGCGGCGCTGGACCGGCAGGGGCGGGTGATCTACGTCGGCACCTTCGGCAAGGTGGCGTTCCCGGCCTTGCGCCTGGGTTACCTGGTGCTGCCGCCGAATCTGGTGCAGGCCTTCGCCCAGCGCCGGGCGGTGGACGTGCGCCACTCCGAGGTCAGCACCCAGGCGGTGATGGCCGAGTTCATGGCCGCCGGGCATTTCCAGCGGCATATCCGGCGCATGCGCCGGGCCGCCCTGAGCCGGCGCAATACCTTGCTCGCCGGCTGGCCCGAGGCGATCCCAGGCGTCGGACCGCTGCCCACGGTGGCCGCCGGGTTGCACCTGACAGTGCGCGTGGACAGCCTGGCCCGGGAGCAGCAACTGCTGGAGCAGGCGGCCAGTGTCGATGTCGAGGTTAACGGCTTGAGCACTTACTGGTTGCCGGAAACCCTGTTGCCCGAGGACCAACGGGCTGGGCTGGTGCTGGGCTTCGCCGCGGTGCCTGAGGCCGATATCCAGGCCGCCCTGGGCCGCCTGCGCCAGGCCTGGCGGGTCTGACGGGTTATACTCGCGGCCATTTCCCTGCCCGAGAAGCCTCATGAGCCAGACCCTCCCCGTGGCCCCGCAACGCATGTTCGGCGCCCCCCTGTTCGCCTTGCTGCTACTGGTGGCCGGCGCCCTGTTCCTGCAGACCCAGGTGGGTGCGCGACAGGTGCTGCTGTTGCTGCTGGGTGCCGCCCTGGGGCTGACCCTGTACCACGCCGCCTTCGGTTTCACCTCGGCCTGGCGGGTGTTTATCCGTGATCGGCGCGGTGCTGGCCTGCGCGCGCAGATGGTCATGCTGGCCCTGGCGGTGTTGCTGTTCTTCCCGGCGTTGGGGGCGGGCAGCCTGTTCGGCCAGCCGGTGGTGGGGCTGGTGGCGCCGGCCGGGGTGTCGGTGATCTTCGGTGCCTTCATTTTCGGCATCGGCATGCAACTGGGGGGCGGTTGCGCCTCGGGCACCCTGTTCACCGTCGGCGGCGGCAATGCGCGGATGCTGGTGACCCTGGCGTTCTTCATCTGCGGCTCGCTGATTGCCACCCATCATGTGGACTGGTGGTTTGCCTTGCCGTCGCTGCCACCGATCTCCATCGTCCAGAGCTTCGGCGTCGGCCCGGCCTTGGGCTTGAGCCTGTGCCTGTTCGCGCTGATCGCCTTGCTCACCCAGACCCTGGAAAAACGCCGCTACGGCAGCCTCGAAGCCCCGGTCGCCAGCCAGCACCAAGGCTGGCGCCGACTGTTGCGCGGTCCCTGGCCGCTGGTCTGGGGCGCGGTGGCCCTGGCGTTGCTCAACTTCGCCACCCTGGCCCTGGCCGGGCGCCCATGGGGCATCACCTCGGCCTTTGCCCTGTGGGGCGCGAAAGTCGCCAGCGGCTTGGGCGTAGACGTGAGCAGTTGGGTGTTCTGGCAAGGCGCGGCGAACGCCAAGGCCCTGGCCGCCCCGGTGTGGCAGGACATCACCAGCGTCATGGACATCGGCATCGTCCTGGGGGCCTTGCTGGCAGCAGGACTGGCGGGACGTTTTGCCCCCAACCTGAGAATCCCCACCCGTTCCCTGGTGGCGGCGGTGATTGGCGGGCTGCTGCTGGGCTACGGCTCGCGCCTGGCCTATGGCTGCAACATCGGCGCCTACTTCAGCGGCATCGCCTCCGGCAGCCTGCATGGCTGGCTGTGGCTGGTGGCGGCCTTTATCGGCAACGGCGTCGGCGTGCGCCTGCGCCCCTGGTTCTTCGCCGAAGAGCGCACGCCCCAAGGCCTCACGGGCTGCTAAACGCCGCGGTGCAGGAGCCGGCTTGCCGGCGCAGCAGACAGCGCGGTCTATCACTGACCGCGCGCCCATCGTCCGCCGGATCAGGTCCCGGACTTGATCTTGGTCCAGGCCCGGGTCCGCGCCCGCTCTGCATCACGGGGCAGCGGCTGCAGGGTATACAGGGTGCTCATCGCCGCTTCCGTCGGATACAGGTTGGGGTTGTTGCGGATCGAAGGGTCCACCAGTCCGGTAGCGTCCTTGTTCGGGTTCGGGTAACCGACAAAGTCGCTGACCGGGGCGATCACCTGAGGTTGCAGCAGGTAGTTGATGAAGGTGTAGGCATCTTCCGGGTTCTTGGCGCCTTTAGGGACCGCCAGCATGTCGAACCAGATCGGCGCGCCTTCCTTGGGCAGACGCATGTCCACGGTCACGCCGTTCTTGGCTTCCTTGGCGCGGTTGGCGGCCTGGGAGAAGCTCCCCGAGTAGCCCACCGCCACGCAGATATCGCCATTGGCGATGTCGGCCATGTACTTGGACGAGTGGAAGTAGGTGATGTACGGCCGGATCTTCATCAGCAGCGCCTCAGCCTTCTCGTAGTCCGCCGGCTTCTTGCTGTTGGGGGCCAGGCCCAGGTGCTGCAGGGCCAGGGGCAGGATTTCCGAAGGCGAATCCAGCAGGGCCACGCCGCACTGCTTGAGCTTGCTGATGTTCTCTTCCTTGAAGATCAGGTCCCAACTGTCCACCGGCGCCTTGTCGCCCAGGGCGGCCTTGACCTTGTCCGGGTTGAAGCCGATCAGGATGGTGCCGTACATGTAGGGCACGGCGAACTGGTTGCCCGGGTCGTTGGCCTCGATCAGCTTCATCAGCTTGGGGTCCAGGTGGTTCCAGTTGGGCAGCTTGCTGCGGTCCAGGGGCTGGAACACCCCGGCCTCGATCTGCTTGGCCAGGAACACGTTGGACGGCACCACCACGTCATACCCGGAGTTGCCGGTCAGCAGCTTGGCTTCCAGGGCTTCGTTGGTGTCGAAGATGTCGTAGACCAGCTTCACCTGGCTGTTCTGCGCCTTGAAATCTTCCAGGGCCTTGGGGGTGATGTAGTCGAACCAGTTGTACACCCGCAGCGTGCGCTCCTCGGCGTGGGCGGCGGTGCCCAGCAGGCTGGCGCACAGGGCGGGAACCATTAAGCGTTTGAGTCTTTGCATGATGCGAGTCCCTCACTGGGCGCTTTGAAAACCTTCGAGAACGTTCACGGCGTTGATGCCGATTTCCTCTACCGCGTAACCGCCTTCCATGACGAACAGCGTCGGCTTGCCGAGGGCGGCGATGCGCTTGCCCATGGCCAGGTAATCCGGGCTGTCGAGTTTGAATTGCGAGATCGGGTCGTCCTTGAAGGTGTCCACGCCCAGGGACACCACGATGATGTCGGCGTCATAGCTGTGGATCTCGTTGCAGGCCTGCTCCAGGGCTGCGCTCCACTCATCCCAGCCGCTACCGGCGGCCAGCGGGTAGTTGAAGTTGAAACCTTCCCCGGCGCCTTCGCCGCTTTCGTCGGCATAGCCCAGGAAGAACGGGAACTCGGCTTCCGGGTGGCCGTGGATCGAGGTGAAGAGCACGTCGCTGCGCGCGTAGAAGATCGACTGGGTGCCGTTGCCGTGGTGGTAGTCGACGTCGAGGATCGCGACTTTCTTGTGGCCCTGGTCGAGGAAGGCCTGGGCGGCGATGGCCGCGTTGTTCAGGTAGCAGTAGCCGCCCATCAGGTCGCTGGCGGCGTGGTGTCCTGGTGGCCGGCACAGGGCAAAGGCACTGCGGGCGCCGCGCTGGATCACCGCCTGGGCGGTGAGGGCCACTTGCGCTGCGCTGTAGGCCGCCTGCCAGGTGCCGGCGGTGATCGGCGCGCCGCCGTCGAAGCTGTAGTAGCCGAGCTGGCCATGGAGGCTGGTGGGAATCACGCTGCGCAGGGTGCGCGCCGGCCAGGTGTAGGGCAGCAGGTCGCCGTCGATGCCCTGTGCCGCCCAGCGCTCCCAGGCGCCTTTGAAGAAGTCCAGGTAGGCCCGGCTGTGGACGCGTTCGATGGGCCCCAGGCCGAAGTCCTTGGGCGCCTCTACCGGGCCAAGGTTGCGGTACTTCACCCGGTCCAGCACATGGTCGGCCCGGGAAGGCATTTCAAAGCAGGGCATCAATTGCCCGTCGATAAGTTCACAACGGCCGTGGTGCAGGTGGTGATCGTCCGAGTAGATCGTCAGCATTTTCTTGTTCTCCGCAGGCTGATTCGGTGGATCACAGTCTTGCGGGGCGCGGGGTTTCGGAGAACGGCAGGAGCGGCCAAAAGGGGATTGATCTGGCCAAAGTGTTTGACCGAAATTCGCCCCTTAAAGAGGCAGGGCGCCCCGTTGCGGGGCGCCGTCCGGTTCAACTGGCGGGCGGGGTGGGAACGAAACGCTGCAGCACCTTGAGCATGTCCTCGCGTTTTTTCCGGGCGATGGCTTCCAGCAACAGCGCGTAGCCCTTTTTCTCGCAGCGCTGGCCGACATTGGGATCGGCGCCTTTTTCCAGCAGCAGGGTGAACAGGTCCAGGGTGTCCCGTTGGCTGACGTAGGGCGCCTTGTCGTCGGCGGAGGTCTTGTCGGCCACCAGGGTCAGCAGGCTCTCGCCGACGGGCTGGTTGTAGCAGGTGCCACGGCCGTAGCTCAGGTTGAGGTTGGCACCAGCGGCTATCAGTTGTCGCACGGCCTCGTAGTTGTTGCCCGAGAACGCCCGATACAGCGCGGTTTCACCATCGTCGGTTCTGCGCCGGTCGAGGTTTTGCGGGTGTTGCAGCAGCCAAGTGAAGCCTTGCAGGCTGCGCTTGTTCTCGGCCATCTGCATCAGGGGCGTCTGGCCCTGGCTGTCCGGCTCGTCGATGGCGACACCGGCCTCGATGAGGAACTTCAGGCGCCCGCCCTGGCTCAGGTCGGGGCTGTCGCCCAGGTCGCGGCGCATGGCCAGGGTCGCCAGGGTGGTCCAGTTGTACAGGCCGCTGGTGTGGGCGCCGTGCTCCAGCAGCAGCCGGGCGATGTCCAGGCGCGGGGCGTCCAGGGCATGCAGCAAGGCGCTGCGACCATCGTCGGCCATGACCTCGCCGCTGATGCCACTGGCCAGCAGGCGCTGCACTTCGGCCAGGTCGCCGGCATCCACCGCGTCCACCAGCGGCCAGAAGGCCTGGCAGTCCCGGGGGTTGGCGGCGTTCAGGCCCAAGCGCTGCAGGACCCGGGGCGGGATGCTCATCTGGCGCTTCAGGCGCAGGCCGCAATACACCCGGTAACCCTCGATGGCCCGGCCCTGGTGGATGTTGTCCTGCGTGCGTTGTTGGTAGATCGCCCAGTCCAGGTCCGCCAGGTTGAGGTAGGTCGGCATGCGCCCGGGGTCACGGCGCAACACTTCCTTGAGCCAGGGGCGGGCGGTTCTCAGCTGTCCGGCTTCGCTGGTCCAGTAGGCGATGTCGTTGAGCAGGCCGGCGTATTCACGGCGCTCGGTGGCGATGCTGCGAAAGTCATGGGTGACGAAGAAGTCCTCCACCTGGTTGATGCCCGGTTGCTTGTCCTTGGCGGTGCGCAGTTGTTCGTGCAGCGCGCGGAACGCTTTCCAGATGCTGTCCGGGTTCGAGGCTGGCGCTGGCACAAAGGCGTTGACGATGATCGGCCCGCTACCTTGGGTGAAAGGGCGGAACCACGGCGGGAATGTCTCCAGGGCCTGCAGCCATTGCTGCCCGGTTTCCTCGCTGATGGGTTGCAGCGGGGTGAACTCCATCTGGGTCAGGTCCCGGCGGTGACTGATCGCCAGCAGCGGGCGCTGCGGATCGCGCTGGTCGATCAGCAGGTAGCGTCGGCTGAGTTGCCAATCGCTGGGCTCCTGGCACTTGAAGTCGAGCGAGGTCAGGGTGATGCCGGTGTCCAGGGTATTGCTCGTGGGCCAGTTGTCGGCGACTGGCACCGGATACTCCGGGGCCGCACAGGCCCGCAGTTCTTCGGGGCTGAACAGGGCCATGGGCGGCGATTTGTAGACCCGCTGCTGGTACTTCAGGTCCTGATAGGCGTTGAGGTAGAACAGCCCGCGGTACTGGCTCAGGACGATCCGCGCCGGCACTCGCTCCCGGCCCGGCACGGGGAATGGCTTGAGCTGCAGGGTGGCGGTTTCCGGGTAGTCGATGACGAAGTGGCGAGCCATTCCCGACCATTTGATCGCGCCCAGGTCCAGGTCGAAGGCCTGGGTGGCGGGTGCGCCAGCCAGCAGCGCCAGTGCCAGGCCAAGCCCGCGAATGCCGATGCGCCGGGCGATGGCGCCTGAGAATAGCTTCAACGTTGCAGTCCCTTGCCGGTAGAAAGCTCGGCAATGTAATGCAATCGGCGCCGTTGTGCCGGGCTTTGTTTCAGGGGCTCAGCGGGTTCGGCGCCACGCCTCAAAGGCGAAACGCCGTCGCCGGCGGTGGCGGCGCAAAGCCTTGCAGCACCTTGAGCATGTCGTCGCGCTTGCGCCGGGCCATGATCTCCAGCAGCCAGGTGTAGCCGTTGTTCTTGCAGTAGCGGCCGACGTTGGGGTCGGCGCCTTTTTCCAGCAGCAGGGTGAACATGTCCAGGCTCTGTTGCTGGCTGACCCAGGGATTGATGACCTCGGGCGAGCCCTGTTCGGCGACGATCATCAGCAGGCTTTGGCGAACCGGCTGCTGTGCGCAGAAACCGCGGCCGTAGCTCAGGTTGAGGTTGGCACCGGCCTCTATCAGTTCTCTGGCAGCGGCGTAGTTGCCGCCCTTGAGCGCCAGGAACAGTGCGGTTTCGCCGTCTGGCCCGCTGCGCTTGTCGAGGTCTTGCGGGTGTTGCAGCAGCCAGTTGAAGCGCTCGATGTCGTCGCGTTCCTTGGCCATGGCCTGCAGCGCGGTGCCGCCCTGGGCATCCTGCTCATCGATGGCGGCACCGGCTTGCAGCAGGAAGTTCAGGCGCTTGGCCTGGTTCAGGTCGGGGTTGTCCTTGAGGTCGCGGCGCATGGCCAGGACCACCTGGGTGCGGCCGTTGTACTGACCCTGTGGACGGGCGCCATGGGCCAGCAACAGCCGGGCGATGTCCAGGTCGGGTTTATCCAGGGCGTGCAACAGCGCCGGGCGCCCATCGGCGGCGATCACGTCGCCGCTCAGGCCGTTCTCCAGCAGGCGCCGGACTTCGCCCGCGTCACCCTGGTCCACCGCCGTCACCAGCGGCCAGGCGCTTTGGCAGGCCGGTTCGCTGGGTGCCTCAAGGCCCAGGCGCTGGGTGACCCTGGCGGGGACCCCAAGCTGGCGTTGCAGGCGCAGTCCGCAATACAGCCGATAGTTCTCCATGGCCCGGCCCCGGTGCCGGGTGTCTGCGGGCTGCTGTTGGTACAGGCGCCAATCCAGGTCCGCCAGATTGAGGTAGGTCGGCATGCGCCCTGGGTCGCGACGCAGCACGTACGCCAGCCACGGTCGGGCGCTCTGCAACTGGCCGGCCTCGGTGGCCCAATAGGCGATGTCGTTGAGCAGGCCCGGGTAGGTACTGCGCTCGGGGGCGATCGCGCGAAAGTCATGACGGCTGAAGAACTCTTCCACCCGGGCGATGCCCGGAGCCTTGTCTTTGGCATCGCGCAATTGCGTGTGCAGCTGGCGAAATTCTGTCCAGATCTGCTCCGCGCTGGGCGGCGGCGCATAGGGCTTGACGTGCAGCTGGCCGCTGCTGGCGTCAAAGGGTTCCAGCAGCTTCGGGTACTTCTGCAGGGCTTGCAGCCATTGCTGCTGCAGTTCGGGGCTGATCGGTTGCTGCGGGGTGAAGTCGATCTGTGCCTCGCCCTGACGCTGACCGATGGCCAGCAGCGGCCGCTGGGGATCGCGGCTGTCCACCAGCAGATAGCGATTGCTCAACTCCCAGCCTGGGCTCTGGCAGTCGAAACTCAGTTTGGTCAGGCTCAGGGCGGATGCCAGCTGCTTGCTCGACGGCCAGTTGTCCGTGGCTCCAACGGGTCGCTGCTCGGGCACGCAGGCCTGTAGTTCCTGGGCGTTGAACAGCGGCAGGGGCGGCGACTTGTAGACCCGCTGCCGGTACTGCCCATCCGCATAGCCATTGAGATAGAACAGGCCGTGGTATTGGCTGAGGATCACCCGTGCCGGCGCTTGGGCCAGCCCGGGCAGGGGAAAGGGTTCGAGTTGCAGCGTGGCGGTTTCCGGGTCGTCCAGAAGGATGCTGCTCTGCAACTCCCACCAGCGGATCTTCGACAGCTCGAAGGCCTGGGCGACGGGGCCGCCCGTCAGCAGCGTCAGTGCCAGACACAGCCCGCGAATACCGATGCGCCGGGCGATGGCGCCTGTGATTAGGTTCAAGCTTGCAGTCCCTTGCCGGTGTCAAAGGTCGGCAATGTAATGCAATCCGCAGCTTTATGCCGGGGTTTGTCTCAGGGCCGGAACTGGCTCGGCGCCACGCCGCTCCAGCGGATGAAGGCATGGCGAAAGCTCGCGGTTTCACTGAAGCCCAGGGCTTCGGCGATGCGGTAGATGGGCAGCTGGTCTTCGCAGAGCATCTGCTTGGCCCGCTCGAAGCGCAGCTCGTCCAGCAGTTCCTGATAGCTGCAACCCAGGTCGCGCAGGTGGCGGCGCAGGGTCCGGGCCGAGCAGTTCATCTGTTCCGCCAGCCCTTCCAGCCCCGGCGCGGCGTCCAGCTGTGCTGCCAGCAGTTGGCGGATGCGCCCCAGCCAAGCCTGGCGCCCGGTGAACTCGGTGTTCTGCTTGCGGCAGCGTTCGGCCATGGCCTGGTGGGTGATGGCATCCGCCAGGGGCAGGGGGTGTTCGAGCCATTGCTGGTCGAAGGCGAAGGCGTTGCTGCGGGCGTTGAACTGCAGCGGACAGTCGAAGGCTTCGCGGTAGCGCTGTTGATAGTCCGGCGCCGGATAGTCGAAGCGCGCGCCCAGCAGCGGCAGCGGGTGGCCCAGCAAGTCGTCGCAGATGACCTTCAGCGACACCAGGCAGAACTCGGTATTGAACGCCGCCAGGGCCGGGCTTTCGCGGTAGCCGGCGGCGGTGAACCAGATGCGCGGGCCGTCGGCTTCCAGGCTCAGTTCGAAAAGTGTTCCCATCAGCGCCGGATAGCGCATGGCCAGGCGCAAAGCGTCACCTAAGGTGGCACTGGTGAGCAGGGCATAGCCGAGCATGCCGTAGGAGGAAACGTGCATGCGCCGGCCCAGTTCCAGGCCGATATCCCGTTGCAGGGCCACGGCATTGGCGCACACCAGCATCTCCTGGTTGGTGGTGATGCGAGTGTCGGCGCGGCTCAGGTCGGCGGGGTTGATGCCGCTGCCAGCCAGCAGGGCTTCACTGTCCTGGCCCTGTTCCTTGAAGGTGTTGAGCACCAGGGAAACGGCGTTGAGGGTGGTGAGGTGCGAGTGCAGCATGCGCAGATTCCAGCCTGGGGAAGACCCTTAACCGGAGCAAGTTGCATGCCGCCCTGCATCTGCAGGTGCCGGAGCTGGTTGTAGGAGCTGGCTTGCCAGCGAAGAGGCCCTCAAAACCGCCTTCGCCGGCAAGCCGGCTCCTACGGATGGATCAGGCCAGTTCGCCGCACAGGTCCAGTTCCACCAGGCGCCGCACTTCGCTGTTTGCCAGCCCGGCGCCGAGCAGGGCGTTGAGCTTGCCGAACGCCGCTTCGCGAGTCATGCCGCCACCAGACAGCACGCCCACGCCGCGCAGGCGGCTGCCGGCTTCGTAGATGTCCAGCTCCACACCGCCTTCATGGCACTGGGTCACCGCCACCACGACGATGCCTTGCTCCTGTGCGCGCTTGAGACTGGCCAGGAACGCCGGGTTGTCGCTAGGACCGGTGCCGCTGCCGAAGCATTCCAGGACCAGGGCCTGGATGCCGCTGTCGAGCACGCCGTCCAGCAGCTCGGCGCTGATGCCGGGGAACAGCGGCAGCACGCCGACCTTGGCCAGTTGCTTGGCCTGGCGGTAGTCCAGCGCCGACGGAATCGCTTCGGCCTTTGCGCCGCCGCCATTGCGTTGCAGGGCGGCGAACGGATGACGGCCGAAACTGCGGATTTTCGCGCAGCGGGTCGGGGCCAGCAGTTCGCCGTGGAAGTACAGATGCACCCCCGGTGCCAGGCCCTGGCCCAGGGCTAACAGGGCGCCACTGAGGTTTTCCCAGGCGTCGCTGTCAGGCACACCGGCCGGCAGCATCGAGCCGGTGAACAGCACCCGCGCTGGCAGCCCCAGCAACTGGAAGCTCATGGCGGCGGCGCTGTAGGCCAGGGTGTCGGTGCCGTGGAGGATCAGCACGCTGTCGCAACCCTGATCCACGGCTTCGACCACCGCTGCACGCAGGCGCTGCCAGTAGTCGGGGGTCATGTTGGCGCTGTCGATCAGCGGCGCCATCTCGCGAAAGCGCCAGGCCGGCACCACCAGTTCGGGCTGGCTGTCGAGGTAGGCGCGCATGCGCACGTCGAAACCGGACGCCGGGGCCAGGCCGTCGGCGCTGGCCTGCATACCGATGGTGCCACCGGTGTAGAGCACCATGACGTGCTGGGCGGCAGGGTAGGTCGAAGGGTTCATGGGATTCTCCGAAACGGTGAGTTCCTGTGGGAGCGGGCAAGCCCGCTCGCACATTTATCGCACTGTAACCGACGGGTGCAGAGGATGCGCCCGTCGTTCACCCGTCAGCGTTGCGCTGCGGGCACGCCTTGCGGCTCGGCCTGGGTGGCGGCCGAAGGTTCGGCGGGCCAGGCCTTCAGGTCCAGGTCCAGATCGGCGAATTTGCGCGAGTCGAACACCGGCTGGTCGACACCGGCGCGGCGCTGCTCGTCGTAGTCGCGCATCACCCGCAGGCCGACCTTGAACAGCATGGCCAGGGCCACCAGGTTGACGAAGGCCAGGCAGGTCATGGTGATGTCGGCGAAGGCGAACACGGTCGAGAGGTTCTGCATCGAACCCCAGACCACCAGCGCCAGCACCAGGCCGCGGAACAGCATCAACACAGTGCGGTTGCGGGTGAGGAACTGCAGGCTGTTCTCGCCCAGGTAGTAGTTGTAGAGGATGCAGGTGAAGACGAACAACGACAGCGCGACACTGACGAACACGCGGCCCCAGTCACCGACCACGGCGGCCAGCGAGTTCTGGGTCAGGACGATGCCGTCGCCTTCGAAGCCCGGGGTGTAGAAGCCCGACAGCAGGATCAGCAGCGCGGTGCAGGTGCAGATCACGAAGGTGTCGAGGAACACGCTGAAGGCCTGGACCACGCCCTGGGCGCCCGGGTGCTTCACGGCGGCCACGGCGGCCACGTTCGGCGCACTGCCCAGGCCCGCTTCGTTGGCGAACACGCCACGCTTCACGCCCATGACGATGGCGCTGCCGAGCAGGCCGGCGAAGGCCGGGTCGAGGCCGAAGGCGCTCTTGATGATGGTTTCCAGCATGGCCGGCACGTGTTCGATCTGGGTGCCGATCACGTACAGGGTCACGGCGATGTAGGCCAGGGTCTTGATCGGGACCAGCAGGTCGGACACCGCGGCGATGCGCTTGATGCCGCCGATGAAGGTGATGGCCAGCAGCACCGCCAGGACGATGCCGGTGTGGCGTGGGTCGAAGGCAAAGGCGTCCTGCAGCGAGTGCGTCACGGTGTAGGACTGCAGGCCGATGAAGGCGAAGCCGTAGGTGACCAGCAGCAGGATCGAGAACACCACCGCCATGCCTTTGAGCTTCAGGCCGTGCTGGATGTAGTAGGCCGGGCCACCGCGGTACAGGCCGTCACCGTCGGCGCGCTTGTAGACCTGGGCCAGGGTGCATTCGAAGAAGCTGCTGGACATGCCGACCAGTGCGGTCACCCACATCCAGAACACCGCGCCCGGACCACCCAGGGTCACGGCGATGCCGACGCCGGCGATGTTGCCTGCACCCACTCGGCCGGCGAGGCTGAGCATCAGCGCCTGGAACGAGCTGAGCTGGCCGCCGCTGCTTTTCAGGCTGTCGCGGAACACCGCGAACATATGGAGGAAATGGCGCAATTGAACGAAACGCGAGCGGATCGTGAAGTAGCTGCCGAGCCCGACAATGAGCACGATCAGTACTTTCCCTGAGAGGAAGTCGTTGATGACTTCGAGCATGGATTATTCCTCGCTGTTTTTTGTGTAGGCAAAAGCAGAGCGGACGGAAACATTCAGTTACACCGCTGATTGCACGCACGGCAAGGCGGTGGGGCGAGCGTTCGTCCCGGTTCTATATTTCGCGGGTTGTTATTAGTTCGGGTTTCCCGTGGGTGTGAGCCTCGTTACCGACGGCTGTCCACGTGAAGAGGGGGCGCACTATACCGGTGCGCGGGCTCGCCGTCTGCATGTTGCGTGTCGAGCCGAGGAACGGCAGTGCTGGCGGGAGGCTGAATCGGTTCTTGTCCTGCCCGGCAAACTCCGCGAACAGGGGCTCCAAGGGGCCCGTATCATCCCCGCGAGCCCCCTGGTAATCGCAGGCGCTGGCTGGCCAGCGAAGGGGGCCGCTTGAGCAGTGTCCGTCTTGAAGCCCTGTTCGCCGGCCAGCCGGCTTGCGGGGCTACAGCCAGAATTCCTCTCGGCGTTCTTGGAAGTCCTTCAGTTCACCCTGCTCCAGCAACTGGCGAATCCACGGCCCCAGCAGATCCAGCGAGCTGTCCAGAGGCGTGGGTCGCTGCCAGCGCAGCGGCACCTGGGCAAAGCGCTGCTGGTTGGCGCTGACTTTTTCCAGGATCTGCCGGTCCTGCTTGAGGATCACCTTGAACAAGGGCTGCAGCACGCCGCGTTTGAGCCAGCCCGGCAGGCGGCCCTGGGCTGTGGCGATGCGGGCGAACAGCCGCAGTTGGCCCTCGGCGGCCGGGCTCAGCCAGGCGCTGACCAGCAGGTTGAGCCGGCCCTGGCGGTCGCGGTATTCGATTTCCGCCAGCCCCGGCAGGCGAAAGCGGCCCATGCTGAGGCCGCGTTCGCCTTCGAACAGCCGCGAAATCAGTCCGGATTGGGTGCCTTCTTCGCTGTACTGCGCTTCGACCCCGTCTTCCAACTGATGCACCCAGGCACGAATGCGCTGGCGCTGGCGGTCGTGGCGAATCCAGCCGGCATGCACGAAATGGGTGTGGAAGCCGTCGAGGAAGTTCTCCGCGGCGTCCTGCAAGCTGCACTGCACCCGGTCGCTGATCCAGAACACATCCAGCGCCTGGGCCTGTTCGGCGGCGGCCACTGGCGGCTCTTCCGGCCGCTCGCTGGCAAGGCTGGCCCACACCAGCCCCTGGGCTTCGCAGCTGTGCAGCGGTTGCAGCAAGGGTTGGCTGCACCGCTGCTGCTCCTGGCCGGGTAGCTGAGTGCAACGGCCCTGGGGATCGAAGCGCCAGCCATGGTAGGGGCACTGGATCTGCCCGTCGCGCACCCGGCCGGCGCTCAGGGGCGCAAAGCGGTGAGGGCAACGGTCCGGCAGCACCGCGGCGGCGCCGTCGGCGTCGCGAAACAGCACCAGCGGCACGCCGTGCAGGGTGCAGGCCAGAGGTTGCTTGTGCAGGTGCCGGCTCAGGGCGACGGGCCACCAGCCCGATTGGCTGTTCACAGTTTAAGCTTCCTCATCAGCGGTACGCCGATCCGTTGCAGCAGCAGGCCCATCAGGTGCCACACCAGGCGCCGCGACCAGGGCAGGTGGGCGACGTGGATCAGGCTGTATTCGATCTCTGGTTCACCGCCCCGCAGGCGTTTGAAGGCGGCGGCGCCGGAGCTGAAGTTGAGCACCTGACGACGGTTCACCGCCTCTTGCAGGCACAGCCTGGTCAGCTGCCGGTACAGGCCGGCGCGCTGGGGCAGGGCGGTGTCGTAGCCGACGATTGGGGTGCTGATCAGGGCGCTGTTGGCGAACCAGCCCAAGGCGCCGTCAATACGCCCTTCGGCGTTGCGCAGGGCGCGCACTTCCAGCCAGCCTTCGGCCTGCCCGCGTTGCAGCCATTGGGCGCTGTAGTGGGGGTTCAGGCGGCTGTATTTGTCCAGGTACAGCAGGTTGTACAGCTGCTCGATGCGCTGGAAGTCGGCCTCGTTCAGCTCGCTGCCGGGCACCACCGCATAAGGGCTGCGGCGCAGCAGGGTGGCGTCCAGGCGGGTGTTGTGGTGGCGCAGGAAGGCTGAATTCTCGCCCTCGCGGCCGTCGAACAGGTACACCTGGCGGCTGGGAATGGCCAGGTAGCCCAGGGCTTGCAGGCGCTTGCGCAGTGCGAGGTTGCTGAAGTCGTTGAGCGAGCGAAAGCCAAAGCCGTGGTCGGGAAACTCCCGGCGCAGCAGTTCGGTGATCGCCGGCAAATCCGCGCCGTCCCAATCGGCGGGGTAGAGGTTGGTCGACAGCAGCCAGTTATTGATCTGCACCAAACGGTCGACCTTGGCCGCGCTCAGGAGCCGGTCCACGCCCTGGGTCAGCAGCTTCAGTGGCCGGGCCAGCCAGGGCCGTTTCAGGCGCTGCAGTTCTTCCCGGGCGTAGCCGCTGTAGGCGGTTTGTGGCGAGACCACGTAACAGTTATCCACAGGGTCGTGGCCGTGGTTGATGCTCACCGGGAACTGATGATGGCCGGTGTCCAGCAGGGCCAGGGCGGTGCTGACGTTGCCGATCAGCGCGCCGCCGGCGCAGGTGCGCACGTACTGCCGGGCGTGGCTGTCGCCGGCGCTCGGGGGCTCAAGGGCCAGTTGCTCGGGCAGCAGTAGTCTCATTGGCGCTGTGCCCCCAGAGGCTGGCCGTTCCATTCGATATCGGCGGTGGAGGCGGCCAGCAGCCCGCAGCGGCGGGTCAGGGCGCGGCCGATGATCTCGCTCAGGCTCAGCAACTGGGCGGTCAGTGGACCGCGATCGCCGTCCTGGACGATCACGTCCCGGGCTTGTTGGTAGTCGTGCCAGAACTCGCGGCTCAAGGCCCGTTGCGGCGCCGCCAGAAGCAGCATGGCCAGGGCGATCATCCGGGGTTCCAGGGTCGCCTCCAGCGCAGCGTCGGTTTCGCTGCCCAGCGCTGCCACCAGTTGCACCCGCTGATCGTCGAACAGGTGCACGCCGCTGGTGGCCCTGGGGTTGCACTCCAGCACGTGGAAGCGGCCCTGCTGGTCCTCGATAAAGTCAAAACCCACTTGCCCGGTGTAGCCGGTGGCCCGGCCGAACTGCTCCAGAAACGCACGGATCGGCGCCGGGGCACAGCTGTGGAAGTAGATCCCCGAGCCGCGCCCGACCCGGTAGCGCGGCTGATAGCTGCTGTGGGCGCGCAACTGGCCGTCCACCAGCACGCTGAAGCTGCAATATTCCTGGCCGGGGACGAACTGCTGGGCCACCCAGGGCGCATCGCTACTGGGCCGGATCTTGGCCAGTTGCGCCGGGCTCGGGCGGATCAGGGTCTGGGAGGCGAAGCGTGAATAGGCCGGCTTGAACACCAGGGCGTCGTGCTCCGCCACCAGCGCTTGCAACGCGGCCGGGTCATGCAGCACCTGAGTCGGCGGCGCGGCCACGTCCCAGCCCTGGGTCATGGCAGCAAAATCGCCCTTGTGATGCAGGCGGTGCAGCAGGTCGAAATCACTGGTGAACACCCGGCACAAAGGCCGCAAGCGCTCCAGGCCGTGGGCCAGGTAGAACACCTCTTCACAGGTGGGCAGCAGCAGGTCGATGGCCTGCTGGCGGATGACCCCGGCCAGGGCATCGATCCAGGCATCCGGGTCGTGGCGCGGCTCCGGCAGGCGTACGAAGTGCTCGGCGGCGCGGCTGAAGCGGCTCAGGGGCTGGGCCAGGGAATCGGCCACGGTCACCGTCCAGCCGGCTTGGCTAAAGGCCCGGGCCCACTCCAGGCAGGCCGGGGCCCGGGCGCCGAGAATCAATACACGCATGGCAGTCCCTCGGGCAGTTGTAGCATCAGCAGACGGCGTCTTTTCGCGTGTGGCGGCGGTGCCTGCCAGTGGCCGAAGCTCAGCTGCGGCGCCTGCAGCCCTTGTTGCGCGCAGAGCTCGGCGAGGGCTTCGCTCAAGCGCTGGCACAGCCCGTGGTAGTCGCCGCGGGTGTGCAGGTTGATCTGCCAGAGCAGCCCGCGCTGGTGAATTTCGTATTCCTCAAGCGCCGCCCCGAGCATCAGCAGGGCCCGGCGCAATACGTCAGGGTAGAGCGGTGCCAGCTGCGGGCCGTCGAGCCGGGGCAGCCAGAGGATCTCGTCGGCGCGGCCTTCCACGGCGGCGATGGCCCGCTCCGCACGGCCGCAGGGGCAGGGCGCGCTGGCCACCCGCAGAATGTCGTTGAGGCGATAACGCACGATCAGCTGCGTGCGCCGGGAAAAGTCGGTGATGATCGGCTGGAAGCGCGTGCGCTCAGGGTCCAGCCATTGCGGCTCGATGTGCAGGTGGCTTTCATTCAGGTGCAGGGTGCCGGCCTCGCAGGTGTAGCCGAGAAAGCCTTCACTGGCCTGATAGATCTGCTGTGGCTTGCGCCCGAAGGCTTGCTGCACCAGCTCGGCGTCGGTGCTTTCCAGCACTTCGGCCACCGACAGGATGTGTTGTGGGCGGATTGTCAGCTGTCCGGCCAGGGCCGCCTGGGCCAGCCCCCGCAGCACCGTGGCCGGGGCCACCAGCACGTCCGGGTTCTGTTGGTTGAGGCGTTGCAGGGAGGCGGTCAGGCCCAGGGTCAGGTCATGAAAGGCGAAGTCGATGCGGCGGCTGGCGAGGGTGGTGTACAGGCGGCTATTGGCCCGCAAGAAGAAGGCGATCCGCAGCGGCGCCAGCCAGGGGCACAGCAGCCGGGGCAGCAGGGCCCGGGGCAGGGTGCGCGCCAGCAGGATGCCGGCCCAGCGTTGGCGTTCCACGCTGCTGACCAGGAACACCCCCTGGGCCCCCGAGGTGCCGCTGGACAGGCCCACGGTGATGTCCCCCAGGGTCGGGCTGAAGTCCCGGGAACGCTCGGCCTGCAGGGCCACCGGCAACACCTGTTCCAGGCTCAGGGCACGGGTGTTGAAGGCGGCAAAGCCGCTCATCAGCGCTGCCTTGTCCATGATCGGCAAGCTGTGCAGGCCGTCGTGGGTCAGCCCGTTGAAGCGCTGGCCACGGGGCAGGACTTTGGCCATGAAGTGCTTAAGGCGCCGGGCCTGCCAGGCTTCCAGCCGCTCACGGCGGCGAAAGCGCAGGGCGTAGCGGCTGAACACGAATGCACCGATGCTGCGCAGGGTGCCCAGCAGGCGTTCACTGTTCATTGGCGAACGCCTCCCAGGCCTGGGTGCAATGGGACGGCAGCACCGCCACCGCTGGTTCGCCGCGGATCAGCTGGCCCAGGCCGTGGTAAGTGCGCACGTACTGCTGACGGTCGGCGCTGGCAAACCACAGTGCCGGTGCAGCGGGCAGGCGCTCGGCGCGGCAGGCCGGCACCGACCAGCAGGCGTCGGCCACCAGGAACACCGGCCGGCCCTGGGCGTCGGGGATGAACAGGCCCAACTGGCCTTCGCTGTGCCCGGGCAGCGGCACGCCGATCAGGCTGCCATCGCCGAACAGGTCCAGGCCCTGCTCGAAGGGCGCCATCCAGCTTGGCAGCGCACAGCTGGGGCTGGCTTCGGCCAGGCGCAGGCGGGCGCTGAAGTCGTCCGGCAGCAAGCCCGGTAGATGGCCGCCCAAGGTGGCGCGCCAACGCTGACCGCGCAGGCTGTCGATATGCCGGTAATCGGCTTCCAGGGCGATAAAGCGCGCGTTGGCAAAATCCCGCAGCCCGGCGATATGGTCGGCGTGGAAGTGGGAAATGATCACATGGCGGATATCCCCCGGGCCGATGCCCAGCTCATGCAGCTGCGCCCCCAGCTGCTCGACCACCGGCAACTGCACCGGCACCGCACTGCGGTACAGGCGCTCGGGCAGGGCCCGGGTGGCCTGGAAGAAGTGCTCGGCGTAGCCGGTGTCGTACAAAATCCAGCCGTGCTCCGGGTGCTGGATCAGCCCGCACAAGGCCGGAAACTGCACCGGCGCCAGGCGCCCGCCACGGTCGGCCATGCATTCCAGATGCTGGCACCAGCCGGCCCGGAGGATCTTCAAACTCACGCTGCGGCTCATGCTCGTTGCCTCTGTTGGGCCAGCCACCATTGGGCGTGCTGGGCGATGCCCTGGTCCTGGCTGATCACCGGGCGATAGCCCAGCTCGCGCTGGATGGCGCTGATGTCCAGGGTCTGACTGAAGGCCAGGACGCCTGCGCCGTAGCGGGTGATCAAGGGCTCGGCGCCGTTGCCCAGGCGCGCCTTGAGCTCCAGCAGGCGCGCCACGCCATGCACCAGGGGCCAGGGCAGGCGGCGGGTGCGCAGCGGCAGGCGGAAGTGCTCGGCCATCTGTTGCAGCAGGTCCTTGAAGGCCAGCGGCGTGCCATTGCTCAGGTTGTACACGCACAGCGGGCGCGGCAGGGGCCGGGTCAGCGCCAGCCACACCGCGTGCACCAGATTGTCGACGCAGGTCAGGTCCAACTGTGCCTGGCCGCCGCGCATCAGTGGAATCGCCCCGCGTTGCATCACCCGCAGCAGGCGCGGCATCAGGGTTGCGTCCCAGGGGCCGAACACCGCCCGGGGGCGCAGGATCACGCATTCGGGCAGCTTGGCGTCTGCCAGCAGGGTTTCGGCCTGGGCCTTGCTGCGGGCGTAGTCATTCACCGGTGGTGGCAGCGGCTGGTCTTCGCGGATGCCCAGGCGGTCGCTGAAGTTGAAGTACAGGCTCGGGGTGGAGATATGCACCAGCCGCGGGATGCGGTTCTTGCCGCAGGCGTGGATCACCTCGGCGGTGGAGTCGAGGTTGGCCCGGGTAAACGCCTGGGGCGAGCCCCAGGGCGAAGACAAGGCGGCGCAATGCACGATGGCGTCATGCTCGCGGCTGGCATCGGCCAGCAGGCGTTTGGCCAACGGGCTGCCGTGCTCCAGGGGCAGCCAGCGCACCGGCGCTGGGCTGTGGGCAATCACCTCGGCCGCCGCCTCGGGATTGCGCCCGCTGAACTGCACCTCGCAGCCTTCGGCGGCCAGCTTCCAGACCAGATGCCGTCCGATAAAACCGGTGCCGCCGGTGACCAGGATCTTCATCAAAACTCCAGGATCATGCCGCCGAGGGACAGGCCCGCGCCGGTGCCGATCAGCATCAGGGTTTGTCCGCGTTGAATGCGCCCATCGCGCACCGCGATGTCCAGAGCGGTGGGCAGCGACGCCGCCACCTGATTGCCATGCCGGGCAAAGATATCGATGACTTTCTCTGGCCCCAGGCTCAGGCGTTTGGCCGCATGCTGCATGGCCTGTTGGCTGGCTTGATGGGGGATGATCCAGTCGATCTGCGCAAGGGACAGTGCGGCTTGCTGCAGCAAATCGTCCATCAGTTCGGGCAGATGCTTGGCCGCGAGGCGGAACACGCCCTTGCCCTGCATGGCGAAGCTGGTCAGGGGCTCGAACGGCACCTGGATGCGTCGCGGATGAAAGCGCGAACCGCCGGCGGGGATCTGGCACAGCGCGGCGCCTTCGGCGTAGGTCTTGAGGCGCGAGGCGAGGATCTTCGGGCCGCCGTCGCCCGCCTCCAGCACCACCGCCGCCGCACCGTCGCCAAAGATGCCGCAGACTTCCACCTGCTGCCAGTCCAGGCCGCAGGAGGCGATGTCGGCGCACACCAGCAGCACGCGCCGGTAATGCCCGGCCTGGATCGGCCAGGACAGGGTGTCCAGGGCGGCAATAAAGCCCAGGCAGCTGGCGTTGATGTCCATGGCCGGAATACCCGACTGGCCCAGGCCCAGCTCCCGTTGCAGCAGCGCCGCGTTGCAGGGCATGCCCTGGTCCATGGTGCCGCTGGCGCAGACGATCAGGTCCAGTTGGCCAAGCTCCAGGCCGGCCGCGTGCAGGGCCTGGCGCGCGGCACTGGCACCGAGGCTGGCGGCGGTGTCCGCAGGAGCGGCGACGTGGCGCTGCTGCACTCCGCTGATGCGCGCCACGCTGCCGGTTTCCAGGCCGAGCTGGCGGTCCAGCTCGGCACTGGTGACCACCCGCTGCGGCAGGGCGTGGCCGGTGCCGAGGATGGCCAGGGCGCGGGCCGGGCGGGGGGAGGACGCTGATGTGTGCATGCAAATTCCGTGTGTGTGGGCGTCGAGGCTGGCGTTGAGAGAGGCGGTTAGTGCGCTGGCAGTGCCGCCGGGCATTGGCTCAGGAAGGCTTGCAGCCCCTGCTGGTAGGCCTCGGTGGGCATCAGGTCAGTGTGTTTGGCGATGAAGCAGGCCACGCCTTGACGCTCCATATCGGCGTCCGCCACGAGGTAGAAGTCGGGAATTTCCTGCACGCTTGCGATCTGCTTCCAGGCCAGGCTGCTCTGACCTCCGCGGGTGTTGAGCAGGGTGAAGCCCTGGTCGTCGAAGTTCAGGCAATAGGTGCCTTCGACGGCCCGCAAGCGGGTATCGATCAGGCGCTGACTCAAGCCGCGCAACGGCGCTTGGGGTTTGATCGGGGTGGCGGCAATCCGGGCTTGCAGGTGCTTGATCCAGCGTCCGGAAAAGCGCCACCACAGGGGGATGAAGATCAAGGCGAACGCCACCATGGCGATGACCTTCTCCGGGGTGAAGGTCCGCTCGGGGAAGTAGATCGACAGGCAGCCGCCGATCAGGCACAGGGTGAACATCACGGGACCGATAAAGCGGCCTTGCCACCGGGCAAATGTGCTCATGGCCCGGACATGCTGCTGATCATCCTTGAGCAATTCCTGCTTCAGCGGTTCGGCAATCCAGGCTTCGGTGTGGGCGGGGGTGATGCGGTAGTGCAATTCCATGGGGGCTGAATCCGAGGTCCGTGTTCGGTGAGGGCGGCAGTCTACCGGCTCTGGTGTGTGTTGAGCAGCGGCGTGTGCGCCAACGCCGAGCGGCTGTTCAGGCTGGAAACTGCTCCAGATGTTGCTCCACCCACTGGTACAGGCCCTCGTCCAGCTGCGGCCGCTGCTGGTTGAAGTGGTCCTGGCAGCGGTTGAAGAACGGGTCCTGGTTGATGCGCATGGCCAGCTCGACGGGGCCTTCGCTCCCGGCGTGGGCGGCTCGTAGCTGCTGCTGGCGCTGATCGGCCTGCTCCAGGGTGTCCGCCAGGGCGTCCAGATGCAGGAGCCTGAACTGAGCGATGGCCTGGGGCAGATGAAAGTGCAGGGCGCTGTCGAAGCCTTCCCAGCCCTCGAAGGCCAGCCATTCGTGAAGGATCATGAAGCAGCGCGGTGCCGGGGGCAGCGCCTCCAGTCGTTGGAAATCCAGCCAGTACTGGCGCGGCAGCTGCTCGGCGGTTTCGATGGCCTGGGCGATCAGGTCCAGGGCCTGGCCCTTGTCCCGGTGATGCTTGCGCAGGATGCGCTGGGTCAGGGTGAAGCGTGCTTCTTCTATAGCGTGCAGGGCGCGGTTCAGGTCGTAAGCGGCGTTGAGCAGGTGTTCCCGGGCTTGCTCGGGGGGCAGGCCGGATTTGTCTACCAGCACCTGCAACAGCTCGGCTTTGTAGAGCTCGGCGGCTTGCTGCGGATTATTGGCGCAACGGGCGAGCAGGGCCTGGGCGTGGCGCAAGCCGATGGGGATCAGCTTGCGTAACTGTTGCAGGGCCTGGGTGTGCGTCGGGTCCATCGACAGGGTGCCTTGATAGTCATTGCCGGCTGCGGCGGGAGGCTGATTATCCACCGCGCCGGGCAAAACCTGTAGCCGCTGCCGCAGGCTGCGAACGGCCCGAAGGGACGCGGGGTTCTCAAGGTCGCTGAAGGTCCTGCGGACCTTTTCGCAGCCTCGCGGGCTCGGCAGCGGCTACAAATGAGGTCGCGGTCGCAGTTCAGGTTGGGTGGTGTAGCCGCTGCCGCAGGCTGCGAACGGCCCGAAGGGACGCGAGGTTCTCAAGGTCGCTGAAGGTCCTGCGGACCTTTTCGCAGCCTCGCGGGCTCGGCAGCGGCTACAGGTTGCGTCAGGGAGTGGTGCGGGCGCCGTCGAGCAGGGCGTCCACCACGGCGCGGGCCATTTCCACGGAATGCACCATGGACCAGATCAGCCCGCGTTCGATGCCGCTGGCCCGTTCGGTGATTTCATCGGACACCTCTTCGGCGCATTTGAGCAGCAAGGAAACGTGCATCAGGGCGTCTTCGGCATTCACCTGGGGCTGTACGGCGAACAGCGGATGGCCCTGGGCGTCGCGCAGGCCGAAGGGGCGATGGCGGGTGCCGTGCAAGGCGGCCAGCAGGTTGGCGTTGGCGCGGTCCAGCTCCGGGTCGCGGCGTGGATGATCGGTGGACAAGGGTGGGTCGGGGACGAGCTTTTTCATGAGACTGGTTCCTTTAGCAATTTAAGAAACCGCCGGATCTCACTTCCACATGAGAGGGTGGCAGCCGTGCGCAGGTGTGGAAGACCGGGCTAAAGGAACCGGCGCACCCGTAGGTGCCCTACGCACAGCCGCCATAGATCGGGTTCACCCAAGCCGCATCGGCAAGGATGTTCGAATGAGACGACTGCACGTCCTTTATCCCAGACTTCCACATCCGGGCCGCTGATTTGGCAGCGGCCCCGGGAGACTGCCTGATCGTTTGAAGGGGTACAAGGCGCTCAAAGGCGTTGGGGATTCTCTCGGATTTGCCCTACAAAACAAAGCGAATCCGCTTCGATGCCGGGCGGCATCGCCTGACAAATCGCGGCTTTTTTCCAGGTAAAAAAACGGCACACCGGTCAATCATAGGAGCAGAAAAATGATTTGATATTCAGTGAAATCAGGATTCGATAATCGGTCTATATTTGGGCTGAATATAGTGTAGGGTTCAAGCCGGCAGGATGATTGCGATCCTGCATAGTGAGCGTTAGGCATCCTGAGCGGCGAATTCGCACAGGATCAGTTCGTAGCAGGGCGGCGAGCACGTCGCCAAATGTAGGAGGTTTCACTCATGCGAGTTGAAACGGTCAGCTTTTTAAAACGATACGCATCCGACCTTCCTTTAGAGGAACCAATGGTCGTCACGCAAAACGGTGTGCCTGTTTACGTTGTCGAGTCTTACGTTGAGCGTAAGCGCCGCGACGAGGCAGTGGCGTTGGTGAAATTGCTCGCAGTCAGTTCGCGCGAGTACGCCCAAGGCAAGCATTGTTCGACTGATGAGCTCAAGGCCCGCCTGAGCAAGAGGTTTGCCCACAAATAAAAAGGGTGGGATAGATGTCAACACTGACCATCCGCTACACCGAAACCGCACAGCAAAGCATTGAAGACCAGATCGTGCATCTGGCCGACTATAGCGACCTTAAGTCCGCCTTTGAGCGGCTGGATGCTGTGATTGACGCTCTTCAGGACAAGCTCTTGTCCGCCCCGTTAGGCTACCCAGTCAGCCCTCAAGCAAGCGACCTGGGCATTTTGCATTACCGTGAGCTCAACACCGATGGATACCGGGTGTTCTACGAAATCGTAGATGCGGATCAGGCGATCGTGATTGGGCTGGTGCTGCGGGATAAGCAAAGCGTCGAGCAGGCACTTATTCGTTACTGCCTGCTGCATACCGATTAACGATTGTGGGTGTGAGCCTTCCGATGGGGTGTTTGAGCGTGTCACCCGCACTAGGACCGGGAAGGGGTCTTACCAATACGTTCTATGGAAATTAGATTCACGCGTTCGCCACTCTCCATCTTGTTCGAAATTTCGAAAAGTGAAGGGCGAGAGGGGGGCAGCGCTGCGTCTGTCATGAAGCGAAACTGTGCACAGCTTCCGCACTATCACGGCGCTCCACCAAGGGTCGGCGCTGAACAATAGGCGGTCTTGTTTCTGGGTTTCCGGGACTTCGTGAAAACCAAAAAAAAAGGGCCTGGAGACGTATCTCCAAGCCCTCAAAAGGTGAGAGGTGTCTAGTCCCTCAACCTGGTGAGCGGTGTTGCATGTTTCGGTGTCGCGGCGGTTAGGCTTTCAGCGGAACCAGGCGCGGGGCAATCATGTTTTCCGGACGCAGGATGTCGTCGAGCATGGCGTCGTCCAGCAGGCCTTCTTCGCGCACCAGTTCCAGTACGCCACGGCCACTTTCCAGGGCGATGCGGGCGATACGGGTGGCGTTTTCATAGCCGATGTACGGGTTCAGTGCGGTGACCAGGCCGATGGAGTGCTCCACCAGTTCGCGGCAACGGGTTTCGTTGGCGGTGATGCCGGTGATGCAGTGCTCGCGCAGCATGTCCATGGCGCGTTGCAGCAGGCGGATCGAGTCGAAGATCTTGAAGGCGATCAAAGGCTCCATCACGTTCAGTTGCAGCTGGCCGCCTTCGGCCGCGATGGTCAGGGCCAGGTCGTTGCCGATGATCTGGAACGCCACTTGGTTGACCGCTTCCGGGATGACCGGGTTGACCTTGCCAGGCATGATCGAGCTGCCGGGCTGACGCGCTGGCAGGTTGATTTCGTTGATGCCGGTGCGTGGGCCGCTGGACAGCAGGCGCAGGTCGTTGCAGATCTTCGACAGCTTGACCGCGGTGCGCTTGAGCATGCCGGAGAACAGCACGAAGGCGCCCATGTCGGAGGTGGCTTCGATCAGGTCGGCAGCCGGTACCAGCGGCTGGCCGCTGATGGTGGCCAGGCGTTGTACGGCCAGGGCCTGGTAGCGCGGGTCGGCGTTGATGCCGGTGCCGATGGCGGTGCCGCCCAGGTTGACTTCGGTCAGCACTTCCGGCGCCAGGGTCTTCAGGCGAGCCAGGTCTTCACCCAGGGTGGTGGCGAAGGCCTTGAATTCCTGGCCGAGGGTCATCGGCACGGCGTCTTGCAGCTGGGTACGGCCCATTTTCAGGACGTGGCTGAATTCTTCACCCTTGGCGGCGAACGACTGGATCAGGCTGTCGAGGCTGGCCAGCAGGGCGTCGTGGCCCAGCAGCAGACCCAGGCGGATCGCGGTCGGGTAGGCGTCGTTGGTGGACTGCGCCATGTTCACGTCGTTGTTCGGGTGCAGGTACTGGTATTCGCCCTTGCTGTGGCCCATGGCCTCCAGCGCGATGTTGGCGATGACTTCGTTGGCATTCATGTTGGTCGAAGTGCCAGCGCCGCCTTGAATCATGTCCACCACGAACTCTTCGTGGAAGTCGCCACGGATCAGACGGGCACAGGCCTCGCTGATGGCCGCATGCTTGGCTTCGCTCAGATGACCCAGTTCGCGGTTGGCGTCAGCAGCTGCCTGCTTGACCATTGCCAGGGCCACGACCAGTTTTGGGTAGTGCGAAATCGGAACGCCGGAGAGACGGAAGTTGTTCACCGCTCGCAGGGTCTGGATGCCGTAATACGCTTGAGCCGGTACTTCGAGTACGCCAAGCAGGTCTTTTTCTGTGCGGAAAGATGCAGCGGAGGACATGACGGAGATCATCTCGGTAGGGACCCGGTCTGTGCCGGGAACGCTGCGAATCCTAGGCCGAAGGGAATTTTTGGGCCAATGCTGTTAAACACTGGGCTATGCATATTCGGCATAATGCCGGTGTGACGCCGCTTTGCCGGCGAGCGTGTGACCTAAAATGGTGCGTGTCCGGGAGGACGTGATGAATCTGGAAAGCAAATGGCTCGAGGACTTCAGTGCCTTGGCCGCCACCCGCAGCTTTTCCCAGGCTGCCGAGCGACGTTTCGTGACCCAGCCGGCCTTCAGTCGGCGCATCCGCAGCCTGGAAGCAGCCCTGGGCCTGACCCTGGTCAACCGCTCGCGCACGCCGGTGGAACTGACGGCGGCGGGGCAGTTGTTCCTGGTCACCGCGCGCACCGTGGTCGAACAGCTCGGCGAGGTGGTGCGTCACCTGCACCATCTGGAAGGCGGCCAGGGCGAAGTGATGCAGGTGGCCGCGGCCCACTCCCTGGCGCTGGGTTTCTTCCCGCGCTGGATCGCGCAACTGCGCAATGAAGGGCTGAACATCGCCACGCGGCTGGTGGCCACCAACGTCGGTGATGCGGTGCACGCCCTGCGCGAAGGCGGCTGCGACCTGATGCTGGCCTTCTATGACCCGGACGCGGCCTTGCAGATGGACTCGGAAATCTTCCCCTCGCTGCACCTGGGGCACACCGAGATGCTCCCGGTGTGCGCTGCCGATGCCCAGGGCAAGCCGCTGTTCGATCTGGAAGGCGAGGCCAGTGTGCCGTTGCTGGCGTACAGCGCCGGGGCCTTTCTCGGGCGTTCGGTGAACCTGCTGCTGCGCCAGCGCAACCTGCGCTTCACCACGGTTTATGAGACCGCCATGGCCGACAGCCTCAAGAGCATGGCGTTGGAAGGGCTGGGCATTGCCTGGGTGCCGCAACTGAGCGTGCGCGCCGAACTGGCCCGGGGCGAGTTGGTGGTCTGTGGCGGTGCGCAATGGCATGTGCCGCTGGAGATCCGCCTGTACCGCTGCGCCCTGGTGCGCAAGGCCAACGTGCGCTTGCTCTGGCGCAAGCTGGAAGGCGCCGCCGCACAAGCGACGGGCAACGCATGAGCCTGATGCCGGTGTTGCAGATCGCGAGGGAATGTCAGCGTCGGCAACGCCAGACCCTGTAGCCGCTGCCGCAGGTTCGGGCCGCGTTCGGATGCTCGGCCCCGCAGGGGCCGCCAAACCTGGCGCTGCGAAGTGTCTGAAGGATTGGGGATATAGCGCTGGCGCCGGCTGCGCCGTCGTTCGCAGCCTGCGGCAGCGGCTACAGGGAACTGGTCTGGCTGCGAGGGGTTTTCAGTTCGGGGAGACTGACTTCAGAGTCAATAAAACCGGGGTTTTGCGCCGGAAATACTTTGTTCGACAGATGGTCGGCGAAAGTGCGTTTAGCGCGGCTTTTTCGGTATACTGCGCGGCCTTCGGCCGGTTCGTCCGGCCATAATTCGTACAGTCAAGCCACGCATTTTCGCGTGGCTTGTTGTTTTTGACGCGCCCGCGGGCGCCCAGAGAGAAGAGGCACGACGATGAGTGCACTGGTTGGCGTGATCATGGGCTCCAAGTCCGATTGGTCCACCCTTAGCCACACCGCCGATATGCTGGAAAAGCTCGGCATCCCTTACGAGGTGAAGGTGGTGTCCGCACACCGCACCCCGGACCTGCTGTTCCAGTACGCCGAAGAGGCTGAGGCGCGTGGCATCGAGGTGATCATCGCCGGTGCCGGCGGCGCGGCGCACTTGCCGGGCATGTGCGCGGCCAAGACCCACCTGCCGGTGCTGGGCGTGCCGGTGCAGTCGTCGATGCTCTCGGGCGTGGATTCGCTGCTGTCCATCGTGCAGATGCCCGCCGGCATCCCCGTGGCCACCCTGGCCATCGGCAAGGCGGGCGCGATCAACGCGGCCCTGCTCTCGGCGAGCATCCTGGGCGCCAAGCACCCGCAGTTCCATGCGGTGCTGAAAAAATTCCGTGCTGAACAGACAGACAGCGTCCTGGACAATCCAGACCCGCGCGTCGCCTGAGGTTGTTGACGATGAAGATCGGTGTAATCGGTGGCGGCCAGTTGGGCCGCATGTTGGCCCTGGCGGGGACTCCGCTGGGAATGAACTTCGCTTTCCTCGACCCGGCGCCGGATGCGTGTGCCGCCGCCCTGGGCGAACACCTGCGGGCCGACTACGGCGACCAGGACCACCTGCGCCAGCTGGCCGATGAAGTGGACCTGGTGACCTTCGAATTCGAGAGCGTGCCGGCGGAAACCGTGGCCTTCCTCTCGCAGTTCGTGCCGGTCTACCCGAGCGCCGAAGCCCTGCGCATCGCCCGTGATCGCTGGTTCGAGAAGAGCATGTTCAAGGACCTGGGAATTCCTACCCCGGAGTTTGCCGACATCCAGTCCCAGGCGGATCTCGACGCCGCCGTGGCGCGCATCGGCCTGCCGGCCGTGCTCAAGACCCGCACCCTGGGTTACGACGGCAAGGGCCAGAAGGTCCTGCGCAGCGCCGCCGACGTCGCAGGCACTTTCGCCGAACTGGGCAGCGTGCCTTGCCTGCTCGAAGGCTTCGTGCCGTTCACCGGTGAAGTCTCGCTGATCGCCGTGCGTGCCCGTGACGGTGAAACCCGTTTCTACCCGCTGGTGCACAACACCCACGACAGCGGCATCCTGCGCCTGTCGGTGGCCAGCAGCGATCACCCGCTGCAGGCCCTGGCCGAGGACTACTCCAGCCGCGTGCTCAAGCAGCTGGATTACGTCGGCGTGATGGCGTTCGAGTTCTTCGAAGTCGACGGCGGCCTCAAGGCCAACGAGATCGCCCCGCGGGTGCACAACTCCGGGCACTGGACCACCGAAGGCACCGAGTGCAGCCAGTTCGAAAACCACCTGCGGGCGGTAGCCGGTCTCCCTCTGGGTTCCACAGCCAAAGTCGGTGAGAGCGCCATGATCAACTTCATCGGCGAAGTGCCGCCGGTGGACAAAGTCATCGCTATCGACGACTGCCACCTGCATCACTACGGTAAGGCCTTCAAGGCCGGACGCAAGGTCGGCCACGCCAACCTGCGTTGCGCCGATCAGGCGACCCTGCAAGCGCAGATCCTCAAGGTGCAAGCGCTGATCGCCGAGTAACAAATCCTCCGGCTGGCGGGAACCTTCGTTTCCCGCCGTTCTCTGATAGCAGGATGCCAAAGTGCTGGCTAGGCTTTGGCTTGATCCCCCCTTACAGAGGAACAGCCATGGGCATTATTGGAACCATTTTCATCGGCTTGATCGTTGGTCTGCTGGCGCGTTTCCTCAAGCCGGGAGACGACAGCATGGGCTGGATCATGACCATCCTGCTGGGCGTTGCCGGCTCCTTTGCAGCCACTTATGGCGGCCGTGCTCTGGGTCTCTATGAGGTTGGCCAGGGTGCCGGTTTCCTCGGTGCGCTGGTGGGCGCGATCGTCCTGCTGGTGATCTACGGCTTCGTCAAGAAAAGCTGATTTCCCCCTGCAAGCCCCCTCTGCCGCTCGTGCCGAGGGGAGCCCTTTTCTTCATCTGAAACTTCAACGCAGCCGACGCTTTGGGCACTAGAATGCCCGGGTTTTTCCGTCCTTCCTTTTTGACCGAGCCACCCTCTCATGCGCCGTCTTCTATTGACCTTTGTTCTGCTGGGCTGCGGCCTGGCCCAGGCTGGCGAACTGCCGGAAACCGACTGGCTGGAGCTGATGCCCAAGTCGGACCAGAAAGCCCTGGAGCAGATGCCGGAAATCGACCACAACTCCCCCGAAGCCAATGGCACCTTCACCGAAAAGGGCGGCCTGAAGCAGAGCAAGGGCTTGCCGGCGGTGATGTATTCCACCAAGACCGTGCCGGCGATGAACGACAAGCAGATCCGCCTCGGCGGCTATCCGGTGCCGCTGGAGGCTGATGCCAAGGGGCGCAGCACGCTGTTTTTCCTGGTGCCGTACCCGGGCGCCTGCATCCACGTGCCGCCACCGCCGCCCAACCAGCTGGTGCTGGTGCGCTTTCCCAAGGGCGTGAAGCTGGAGGACATCTACACGCCGCTGTGGGTGACCGGCACCTTGAAGATCGAGACGGTCAGCAATGACCTGGCCGACGCGGCCTACGCCCTGGATGCGGCGAAGGTGCGGGTGGTGCAGGAATCGGATCTCTGAAGCCGCAGCGCTGAATGTGCCTTCCAAGCGGCTCTGTTGAACTGGACCGCTGAAGGCATTTGTAGGAGCCGGCTTGCCGGCGAAAGCGGCCTCAAGAACGCTGACGGTCTGAGGGCCTCTTCGCTGGCAAGCCAGCTCCTACGCAGCTAGGTGGGGTCAGAGCGGGGCGGCGCTGATGCTCACGCTCAGGGTGTGGCGGGCGCCAGGTGCCAGGGTGACGATGTCGTCCATCACGTTGGCGGTCTCGATGCACAGCATGCGCTGCCAGCCGTCGTTGGCCATGTCGCCAAATTGCGCGGCGCGGTCGATCCAGGGGTTCCAGATCACGGCGGTGCGCGAGCCTGCGCTGTTCAGGCGAATCCGTCGTTGCCAGTCCGGATCAACGATATCCAGCTGCGCCGGGACGTTCAGGTAGATGCGGTCGGTCTCGCCGCTAAAGTGCAGGGCGCCGCTCTGGACCTTGGTGGTCCAGTCTTCCAGGGTTTCGATGTAGTTCAGCCCGTCCAGGCCTTCGACCTGCACCTTGCGCACATCGCTGACCGCGAAATAGCTGTGCAGCGCCTGGCTGATGCTCACGCTTTCTGTGCCCAGGTTATGGCTGGTGAGGCTGATGTGCAGTTGCTCGTCGAGGCGGATGCTCAGGCTCGGTTCCACCTGATGGGGCCAGCCAGGAAAGCCGCCAGCGGGGCAGGGCAGGCGCAGCCGTACCAGCAAGCTGTCGCCGTCGCTTTCGATGCCTTGCAGTTCCCAGTCGCTGGCCCGCACCAGGCCGTGGGCCGGTGCCGGTTCAGCGCTTTGGCGCATGGCCTGCACGCTTTGCGGGTTGCGTGCAAAGTTGCCGAACCAGGGCCAGCACACCGGAACCCCGGCGCGGATGCTCTTGCCGGTCTTGAACTGCGCCTCGTCGTTGAGCCAGATCAGCGGCTGTTGCCCGGCCACTTGATAACTGAGGATGTGCGCGCCTTGCTGGGCCACCAGCAGTTCGGCATCACCGTGGCGGATGCGCCAGCAGTTCAGTTCATCCAGTTTCACCGTTTCAACGTGGGGCGTGGGCATGCTGCGGTTCTCGTTAGGGTGGCTTGGGTGTTGTAGGAACCTAGCGCGCTCGGGGCGGAACCGAACGGGTGCGGCCGCTGCCGTCGATGGCGACGAACACGAACACCGCCTCGGTGACCTTGCGCCATTCGCTGGACAGCGGGTCGTCGCTCCACACTTCCACCATCATCTGGATCGAGCTGCGGCCGATCTCCAGGGTCTGGGTATAGAAGGACAGTTGCGCGCCCACCGCCACCGGCACCAGGAACGCCATGCGATCGATGGCCACGGTAGCGACTCGGCCACCGGCGACGCGGCTGGCCATGGCGGTGCCCGCCAGGTCCATCTGCGCCACCAGCCAGCCGCCGAAAATATCGCCAAAGCCGTTGGTTTCCCGGGGCAAAGCGGTGATTTGCAGGGCCAGGTCGCCTTGCGGGATTGGATCTTCTTGTTCGAGTTCTATCATGCCGAGGGGCCTCTGACCCGTGACGCTTCATGGTGACTTCAGGTGAATAGCCGTCTTCAGGAAAAACGATTCAGCCCGAACACACTGCGTTCGTCACGTTCTTTCTAAGGCGTGCTATAGGGAAACTCTGCGAAATCGGCTGCTCATGCACTGTGAGAACTACTGCGCTCAGCAATACTGCGTTAGAAACAGGCACGGATTGCTCATTTACAACACGTAGACTCCGCATCCGTGCCTGTTTCTGCCTTGCCTTGCTTTCGCTCGCTACGTTCTCACAGCGCATGAGGACAACGGGTTTTCGTACAGCAACCCTTGCCAGAAGCGGCTTTGCGCTTCGAGGTTTGCGAGTATATCGGTCGATAGACTCCGCGACGACCCACTCAGTTCGCAAATTTGTGAGTCATTTGTGCGCCGCTGTGTACGCATTCGAACAATTTGCTATCGTGCCGAACCTGCCAGGCCCCAACCAGCGCTGTTGCGGTTGCCGGAACCGACTAATAAGAGAAGCCCTTGCCATGACCACTGTGCCCTCGAGCGCCGCGCAGCCAGCGCAGCCCGCCCGTCCCTTGACCCGTAGTGATTACAAGACCCTGTCGCTATCTGCCTTGGGCGGCGCGCTGGAGTTCTACGACTTCATCATCTTCGTGTTCTTCGCCACCGTGGTCGGCAAGCTGTTCTTCCCGGCGGACATGCCCGAGTGGCTGCGCCTGATGCAGACCTTCGGCATCTTCGCCGCCGGCTACCTGGCCCGTCCTCTGGGCGGGATCGTCATGGCGCACTTTGGCGACCTGCTGGGGCGCAAGAAGATGTTCACCCTGAGCATCTTCATGATGGCGGTGCCGACCCTGATCATGGGCCTCTTGCCGACCTACGCGCAGATTGGCTTATGGGCGCCGATCCTGCTGTTGCTGATGCGGGTGATTCAGGGCGCGGCCATCGGTGGAGAAGTGCCAGGCGCCTGGGTATTCGTTTCCGAACACGTGCCTCAGCGGCATATCGGCTACGCCTGCGGCACCCTGACGGCGGGCCTGACCGCCGGCATTCTCCTGGGCTCGCTGGTGGCCACCGCCATCAATAGCATCTACACCCCGGTGGAAGTGGCCGACTACGCCTGGCGGATTCCGTTCCTGCTGGGCGGGGTGTTCGGCCTGTTCTCGGTGTACCTGCGCCGCCTGCTGCACGAAACCCCGGTGTTCGCCGAGCTGCAATTGCGCAAGGCCCTGGCCGAAGAGCTGCCCCTGCGCACCGTGCTGCGCGATCACCGTGGCGCCATTGTCATTTCCATGCTGCTGACCTGGCTGCTGTCCGCCGGGATCATCGTGGTGATCCTGATGACCCCGACGGTGCTGCAGACCGTCTATAAATTCCCGGCCATCACCGCCCTGGAAGCCAACAGCCTGGCCATTGTGTTCCTGAGCCTGGGCTGCGTGATCTCCGGGGTTCTGGCGGATCGTTTCGGCGCTGGCAAGGTGTTCGTGTTCGGCAGCGCCTTGCTGCTGGCCACCTCCTGGACCTTCTATCACGGCTTGCTGGATAACCCGCAGTGGCTGTTCCCGATGTATGCCCTGACCGGTCTGTTTGTCGGCACCATCGGCGCGGTGCCTTATGTGATGGTCAAGGCGTTCCCGGCGGTGGTGCGTTTCAGCGGCCTGTCGTTTTCCTACAACCTGGCCTACGCGATCTTCGGTGGCCTGACGCCGATGGTGGTGACCTGGCTGCTCAAGGAAAGCCCGATGGGGCCGGCTTACTATGTGGCAATCATTTGCGGCATCGGCCTGCTGGTGGGGCTGTACCTGTGGGCCAAGGGCCGCTGATCTGCGCCATCTTGTAGCCGCTGCCGCAGGCTGCGACAGGGCCGCAGGCCCTGCTGGGCGCTGAAGAGTGTCGCGACCCTGCGGGTCGGTCGCAGCCTTCGGCAGCGGCTACAGAGGTTTTTATCGCCGTATAAAGAAAGGCCCGTTTGCGTTCAGGAGTGCTGGCCTTTCATCTAATTGTCATATTCCGGACATAGAGTGTTCACACGGCCTACAGATACTTGGCCCCGACTTAACACACCCTATCTGCTAGGAGTAAGGCATGAAACTGAAGCGTTTGATGGCGGCAATGACCTTTGTCGCCGCTGGCGTTGCGACTGCCCACGCGGTTGCCGCTGTTGACCCTGCTATCCCGAGCTACACCAAGACCACTGGTGTGTCGGGCAACCTGTCCAGCGTCGGTTCCGATACTTTGGCGAACCTGATGACCCTGTGGGCCGAGAACTACAAAAAGGAATACCCGAACGTCAACATTCAGATTCAGGCCGCCGGCTCCGCCACCGCGCCACCTGCGCTGACCGAAGGCACCTCCAACCTGGGCCCGATGAGCCGCAAGATGAAGGACACCGAGCTGGCGGCCTTCGAGCAGAAGTACGGCTACAAGCCAACCGCTATCCCGGTGGCCGTGGACGCCCTGGCGGTGTTCGTGCACAAGGACAACCCGATCCAGCACCTGACCATGGAACAGGTCGACGCGATTTTCTCGTCCACCCGTCTGTGCGGCGCCAAGGCTGACGTAAAAACCTGGGGCGACCTGGGTGTGAAAGGCGATCTGGCCAACAAGCCGGTGCAACTGTTCGGCCGTAACTCGGTATCCGGCACCTACGGCTACTTCAAGGAAGAAGCCCTGTGCAAAGGCGACTTCAAGCCTAACGTCAACGAGCAGCCAGGTTCGGCTTCGGTGGTGCAGTCCATCAGCTCCTCGCTGAACGGCATCGGCTACTCGGGCATCGGCTACAAGACCGCCAGCGTGAAGACCGTGGCCCTGGCCAAGAAAGGCAGCAGCGACTTCATCGAAGACACCGAAGAAAACGCCCTGAACGGCAAGTACCCGCTGTCGCGCTTCCTCTACGTCTACATCAACAAAGCCCCGAACAAGCCTCTGGCCCCGCTGGAAGCCGAGTTCGTGAAACTGGTCCTGTCCAAGCAGGGTCAGGAAGTAGTGGTCAAGGACGGCTACATCCCGCTGCCAGCCAAGGTGGCCGCCAAGGCCCTGGCTGACCTGGGCCTGAAAGAAGGCGCATAAGCCGCCGCAGAAGGTCCGGGCTCCCCGGACCTTCTCGTTTTCGTAGGAGCGGGCCGGGCGGCAGCGCCCGCAAGGGCGACCCAGGCTCAAGGCCGGTTCGTCGGCCAGCCGGCTCCTGCAACCTCATTTTTCAACCCGCTGCCGGCTTTGCCACGTGGCGGATTTGCTGCGTCACTGCATTGTCATCTTTCTGTCATACAGGATCGCTAGGGTGTGCGCATGAATGATCTGGCCAATTCCCCCATGACTACGACTTCTCCCCCCAAGCGCATTGACTTCAATACGCCTGAACTGCAACGCAAGCGTCGCATTCGCGCGCTCAAAGACCGCCTGACCCGCTGGTACGTCCTGGTTGGCGGACTGGCGGTACTGGGTGCGATCACCCTGATCTTTTTCTTCCTCGCCTATGTCGTGGTGCCGCTGTTCCAGGGCGCCGACCTGACCGTCAAGGACCCGCTGACCCCGGCCTGGATGCAGGACGCCGGCAAGCCGCTGATGTTCTCCCTGGAAGAGCAGAACCAGGTCGGCATGCGTGTCTCCGACAAGGGCCAGGCGCTGTTCTTCGACATCGACAGCGGTGCCGAGCTGCGCAAGGTCGACCTGCCGATCCCGGCCGGCGCCAACGTGGTGTCCATCGGCAAGGACCAGCCCGGCAATCCGCTGGTGGTGGTCGGTCTGTCCAACGGTCAGGCCCTGGTGTTCCGCCACACCTACAAGGTCAGCTACCCGGACGGTAAGAAGACCATCTCACCGGCCATCGAGTACCCCTACGGCGACAGCCCGATCACCCTGAACGAGCAGGGCGGTGCCCTGGAGCACGTCAACCTCAACGCCACTGATTCGTCGCTGATCATCGCCGGTTCCACCGGTGCGCAACTGCATGTGCTGAAGCTGACCCGCGAAGAAAACATGATGACTGGCGAGGTCACCAGCGAGCAGAGCCGCATCGAGCTGCCGCAGATGACCGAGGCGGTGAAGGCCATGTACATCGATCCGCGCCAGCAATGGCTGTATGTGATCAATGGCCGGGCCCAGGCCGACGTGTTCAGCCTGCGCGACAAGAGCCTCAACGGTCGCTACAAACTGCTGGAAGACGCAGATACCGAAGTTACCGCCAGCACCCAGCTGGTAGGCGGCATCTCGCTGATCATCGGTACGTCCAAGGGTGGCCTGGCCCAGTGGTTCATGGCTCGCGACCCGGATGGCGAACTGCGCCTGAAGCAGATCCGCACCTTCCAGATGGGCACCGCGCCTATCGTTGAAATCACTGCCGAAGAGCGGCGCAAGGGCTTCGTTGCCCTGGACGCCGCCGGCAAGCTCGGGGTGTTCCACAGCACCGCCCACCGCACCCTGCTGGTGGATCAGGTGGTGGATGGCCAGGGCCTGTTCGGCCTGTCGCCACGGGCCAACCGGGTGATCGTCGAGGCCGGTGGCAAGCTGCAGCCGCTGCTGCTGGACAACCCGCACCCGGAAGTGTCCTGGAGCGCGCTGTGGAGCAAGGTCTGGTACGAGAACTACGACGAGCCTAAATACGTCTGGCAATCCACCGCGGCCAACACCGACTTCGAACCCAAGCTGAGCCTCTCGCCCCTGACCTTCGGCACCCTGAAGGCGGCGTTCTACGCCATGCTGCTGGCGGCGCCATTGGCCGTGGCAGCGGCGATCTATACCGCCTACTTCATGGCCCCGGGCATGCGCCGCAAGGTCAAGCCGGTGATCGAGCTGATGGAAGCGATGCCGACGGTGATCCTCGGCTTCTTCGCCGGCCTGTTCCTGGCGCCCTATGTCGAAGGTCATCTACCGGGCATCTTCAGCCTCTTGATGTTGCTGCCAATCGGCATTCTGGTGGCCGGTTTCATCTTCAGCCGCCTACCGGAGTCGATCCGCCTGAAAGTGCCGGATGGTTGGGAAAGTGCGCTGCTGATTCCGGTGATCCTGTTCGTGGGCTGGTTGTCGCTGTACATGAGCCCGTTCATGGAAAACTGGTTCTTCGGCGGCGACATGCGCATGTGGATCTCCCACGACCTGGGGATCACCTACGACCAGCGCAACGCCCTGGTGGTCGGCCTGGCCATGGGTTTTGCGGTGATTCCGAACATCTACTCCATCGCCGAAGACGCCGTGTTCAGCGTGCCTCGCGGCCTGACCCTGGGCTCTCTGGCCCTGGGCGCCACGCCGTGGCAGACCATGACGCGGGTGGTGATCCTCACCGCCAGCCCGGGGATCTTCTCGGCACTGATGATCGGCATGGGCCGCGCCGTGGGCGAGACCATGATCGTGCTGATGGCCACGGGCAACACCCCGATCATGGAAATGAACCTGTTCGAAGGCCTGCGTACCCTGGCCGCCAACGTCGCGGTGGAAATGCCCGAATCGGAAGTCGGCGGCAGCCACTACCGCGTGCTGTTCCTCTCGGCGCTGGTGCTGCTGTTGTTCACCTTCGTCATGAACACCCTCGCAGAACTGATTCGTCAGCGTCTGCGCAAGAAATACTCGTCGCTTTAAGAAAGGTAGAAGTCTGTGAAACAGAACTCCCTAAAAGACTGGTTCAAGAGCGGCGCCCCGGGCGTCTGGATCAGCGGTGGCGCGGTGTCCATCGCGGTCATCATGACCATCGGCCTGCTGGCGGTGATCGCCGTGCGCGGCCTCGGCCACTTCTGGCCGGCCGACCTGGTGCACGCCAGCTATGACGTGCCGGGCCAGGCCAACCACCTGGTCATCGGTGAAGTGGTGCAGAAGGAAGAAGTGCCCCGGGCGCGCCTGAAGAGTGCCGGTTTGCCGGTGCCCGACCAGGGCCCGGAATTCATGACCCGGGAGCTGATCAAGGTCGGCAACCGTGACCTGAACGGCAACGACTTCACCTGGATCGTCGGTGAGTGGCTGACCAACCAGAGCTACCCCAAGGAGCTGATGGCCATCGAGCGCCGTGAGTGGGGCAACTTCTACGGCTACCTGGTCAACGTCAAGGAAAGCGGCAAGGTGGTCGCCGAAGGCGAGGCCGCCTGGCCTGAGCTGCAAGCACGGATCAACCGGGTGAACCAACTGGCGGCCCAGCTCAAGAGCCTGGAGAAGTCCGACATCGGCGCGATCAACGCCGGTCTGGAGCGCATCCGCCTGCACGGCCGCAAGCTGGAGCTGGAGGGCCAGATGAGCCCCGCCGCTCAAGCCGACATGGACGCCGAGCGGGCCGAACTCAATGCCCGTTACCAGGACATCGAAGCCCGGCTCAATGACCTACACGCCCAGTTCAATCGCGACAGCCTGACCGCCCGCGATGCCAACGGCAAAGAGCTGGAGATCAGCCTGGGCAAGGTGGTGCACGCCTACCAGCCGAATGCCATGGGCACCTTCACCAAGATCGGTTTCTACTTCAGCAAGATCTGGGAATTCCTCAGCGACGACCCCCGTGAAGCCAACACCGAAGGCGGGATCTTCCCGGCGATTTTCGGCACCGTGATGATGACCCTGATCATGGCCATGATCGTCACCCCGTTCGGCGTACTGGCGGCGGTCTACCTGCGTGAATATGCCAAGCAGAACACCCTGACCCGGGTGATCCGCATCGCGGTGAACAACCTGGCAGGGGTTCCGGCCATCGTCTACGGCGTATTCGGCCTGGGCTTCTTCGTCTACGTGCTGGGCGGTTCCGTGGACCGGCTGTTCTTCCCCGAAGCTCTGCCGGCGCCGACCTTCGGCACCCCGGGCCTGCTCTGGGCTTCCCTGACCCTGGCGCTGCTGGCAGTGCCGGTGGTGATCGTGGCCACCGAGGAAGGCCTGGCGCGGATTCCCCGTACCGTGCGTGAAGGTTCCCTGGCCCTGGGCGCGACCAAGGCCGAGACCTTGTGGAAGATCGTCCTGCCGATGGCCAGCCCGGCGATGATGACCGGCATGATCCTCGCGGTGGCCCGTGCCGCCGGTGAAGTGGCGCCGCTGATGCTGGTGGGTGTGGTGAAACTGGCGCCGTCGCTGCCAGTGGACGGCAACTACCCGTACCTGCACCTGGACCAGAAGATCATGCACCTGGGCTTCCACATCTATGACGTCGGCTTCCAGAGCCCCAACGTCGAGGCGGCGCGGCCGCTGGTGTACGCCACCGCGCTGCTGCTGGTGCTGGTGATCGCCGTGCTCAACCTGTCGGCCGTGTGGATTCGCAACCACCTGCGCGAGAAGTACAAGGCGCTGGACAGCTAATCGGCTGGCTTCTACAGAACACAATGATGTCACCGCAGGCCAGACGCCTGCGGTTCACGACAAACGAATTGGTAGCACAGGGAGCATCCCATGCAACACGAAGCACATACTCACGGCATCAACATGTCCGCCCTGGGCCGCGACAAGCAGAGCCTGAGCCTGGAACAAGAGACCGTGGCCATCGAAGTGCCCGGCCTGAGCCTGTTCTACGGCGAGAAACAGGCACTGTTCGACGTCAGCATGAACATCCCCAAGCAGCGCGTGACCGCCTTCATCGGCCCGTCCGGTTGCGGCAAGTCGACCCTGCTGCGGACCTTCAACCGCATGAACGACCTGGTGGACGGCTGCCGTGTAGAAGGCGCGATCAACCTTTACGGCAACAACATCTACCGCAAGGGCGAAGACGTGGCCGAGCTGCGTCGTCGGGTCGGCATGGTGTTCCAGAAGCCCAACCCGTTCCCCAAGACCATCTACGAAAACGTGGTCTACGGCCTGCGTATCCAGGGCATCAACAAAAAGCGTGTGCTCGACGAAGCCGTAGAGTGGGCGCTCAAGGGCGCGGCGCTGTGGGATGAGGTCAAGGACCGCCTGCACGAATCGGCCCTGGGCCTGTCCGGCGGCCAGCAACAGCGTCTGGTGATTGCCCGGACCATCGCCGTGGAACCGGAAGTGTTGCTGCTGGACGAACCCTGCTCGGCCCTGGACCCGATCTCGACCCTGAAGGTCGAAGAACTGATCTACGAGCTCAAATCCAAGTTCACCATCGTCATCGTCACCCACAACATGCAGCAGGCGGCGCGGGTTTCCGACTACACCGCGTTCATGTACATGGGCAAACTGGTGGAATTCGGCGATACCGATACGCTGTTCACCAATCCGGCGAAGAAGCAGACCGAAGACTACATCACCGGGCGTTACGGCTAGAAAGCAGCTGCAAGCCGCACGCTTCAAGCGGCAAGTAACAGCAGTTCAACGCGACGAAACCTATCAACTGGCAGCTTGTAGCTTGCGGCTTACAGCTTTTGTGGAGCAGAACCATGATTTCGAAGGAAGGCCTCACCCACCACATCTCCGCGCAGTTCAATGCCGAGCTGGAAGAGGTGCGCAGCCACCTGCTGGCCATGGGCGGGCTGGTGGAGAAGCAAGTCAATGACGCGGTCACCGCGCTGATCGAAGCCGACTCCGGGTTGGCCCAGCAGGTGCGCGAGATTGACGATCAGATCAATCAGATGGAGCGCAATATCGACGAGGAATGCCTGCGCATCCTCGCCCGTCGCCAGCCGGCGGCTTCCGACCTGCGCCTGATCATCAGCATCTCCAAGTCGGTGATCGACCTGGAGCGCATCGGCGACGAAGCCACCAAGATCGCCCGTCGGGCCATCCAGTTGTGCGAAGAGGGCGAAGCACCGCGCGGCTACGTGGAGGTGCGGCACATCGGCGACCAGGTGCGCAACATGGTCCGCGATGCCCTGGACGCTTTTGCCCGCTTCGATGCCGACCTGGCACTTTCCGTGGCTCAGTACGACAAGATCATCGACCGTGAATACAAGACTGCGCTGCGCGAGCTGGCCACCTACATGATGGAAGACCCGCGCTCTATCTCGCGGGTTCTGAGCATTATCTGGGTGCTGCGTTCGCTGGAGCGGATCGGCGATCACGCGCGCAACATTTCCGAGCTGGTGATTTATCTGGTGCGTGGCACCGACGTGCGCCATTTGGGGCTCAAGCGCATGAAGGAAGAAGTTGAAGGCACAAGTGGCGAATCCGCTAATGTTCCGGATCAAGCTGACGATAAGTAAGAGTGCCCGAGAAGAGCGCCCGGCCCTTTGGCCGGGCGTTTTTGTTTGTGCTCCTCGAATTTGAAAAGCAGCACCCGCGAACGAAAAGTCCCGGCGTGACTGAAGAGTTTTGGCAAAGTGCCATCAGCCAGCGTTATGCTTGCCGGGATTTTTAAAGGGGTGGTCGATGAGTAAGGTAAGTGTGTTGGTGGTGGATGACGCTTCGTTCATTCGTGACCTGGTGAAGAAGTGCCTGCGCAACTACTTCCCTGGCATCAAGATCGAAGACGCGATCAACGGCAAGAAGGCTCAGGCGATGCTCGCCCGCGAAGCCTTCGACCTGGTCCTGTGCGATTGGGAAATGCCGGAAATGTCCGGCCTTGAGCTGCTGACCTGGTGCCGTGAGCAAGAGGCGCTGAAAACCATGCCGTTCGTCATGGTCACCAGCCGTGGCGACAAGGAAAACGTGGTGCAGGCGATCCAGGCCGGGGTTTCCGGCTATGTGAGCAAGCCTTTCACCAACGAACAGCTGCTGACCAAGGTCAAGCAGGCGCTGAACAAGGTCGGCAAGCTCGACACCTTGATGAACAGCGCGCCGACCAAGATGAACTCGGCCTTCGGCAATGACTCCCTGAGCGCCCTGACCGGCGGCAAGCCGGCGGTGGTGGGGGCGGCTTCGGCCCCGGTCAATCCGTTTGCCAAGCCGGCGGCCCCTGCGCCGGCCTCTGCAGCCGCAGCGCCGGCGCGTGGTTTGCTCAACAGCCCTCCGGTCAAGGCGCCGACGCCCGCGGCAGCGGCCAGTGGCGGTCGTGGCCAGGGCCAGCTGCGGTTGTCCAGCGGCAATCAGCCGTGCGTGATCAAGGCCCTGAGCATCAAGGAAGCGTTGCTGGTGGTGAAGCGTACCGACAGCCTGCCTCAAGTGCTGGAGAGCGCGGTGCTGGACCTGGAGCAGGGCGACAACGCTGAAGTGGCGCGGCTCAACGGCTACCTGCATGCGGTGGTGGCGTTGGAGCCCAAGCCGGACAGCGATTGGCTGCAACTGACCTTCCGTTTCGTCGACCAGGATGCCCAGAAGCTCGACTACATCTCGCGCCTGATCGCTCGCGGCACCGCGCAGAAGCATTTCGTTCCCGGCGCCTGATCCTCCCAGTCCGCTTTGTAGGAGCTGGCTTGCCAGCGAAAGCGTCCACAAGAGCAACACAAGGCTTGCGGGCCTCTTCGCCGGCAAGCCGGCTCCTACGAGGATGGACGCTGCGGAAACCTGCGGAAAACACTTTTCCCGTTGCGGATTTTTGCCTTGCGCTGAGGCGGCCTGCTGCAGCATCCCGTTATCGAGCGAACCACTCGCAACATAGGCCGTAACCCTCAAGCTACAAGGCCTTCGCCGTACCCCTCGATACTTTCTGCCGTACGTCCGATTGATTTTTCTGCCCTTGATTTATATCTGTTTGGATATAGATTGTGCATAGCGCTACGTGCCTTTCAGCGCTTGCGGCCATGCCTTGAAACAACCCGGCGCGGCCGGTCCTGGCCGTGTTGATTAGCCTTGTTCCTGTTCATTAACAACAGGAGAGGTTCGATGCCCAGGCACAAGGATGTGGTGTTTGTCGGGAGCGCGCTGCGAGATCTCAGGGCGTTCCCTGAAGATGCCCGTCGGGCCGCCGGTTTCCAGTTGGATCTGCTGCAGCAGGGTGAACAGCCCTACGATTGCAGGTCGGTGAAAACCATCGGTCCGAGCGTTTTCGAGATCAGGGTCCATGAGGATTCAGGGGCGTTTCGGGTGTTCTATGTGGTCAAGCGGCCGGCAACCATCTATGTGCTGCATGCGGTGCGCAAGACCACCCGCAAGACCGAAGCGCGGGATATCGAACTGGCTCGCGCCAGATATCAGGAAGCAGGTTCACGTCATGACTGATTCACCGGTTACTCAGCGGTTCACCAGTGTCTGGGATGCCCTTGAGGCCACTCCCCAGGAAGCCGCCAACATGCGCCTGCGGGCCAAGCTGATGCTCGAACTGGGCAAGACCGTGCAAGCCTGGGGCCTCTCGCAGAAGGAGGCGGCCAAGCGCCTCAATATCACCCAGCCACGCCTCAACGACGTGCTCAGCGGCAAGATCAACAAGTTCTCCCTCGATGCCCTGGTCAACCTCTCGGAGGCGGCCCATCTGGGGGTGGATCTGCGCTTCGATGGGCCAGGCCTCGACCCCCTGGTGCCGGCCTGATTCACACAAGCTCCATATCCGGCTGTTAGCGTGGCTGCATAACCTGCCAAGAAGCTGCCCAATGTTTGTGCGCCTGCTGTTTTTCTGTGGACTGTCCCTCGCCGCCACGTCGCTGGCGGCGATGACGGTCTACAAGTCCATCGACGCCGATGGCGTGGTGTCCTACAGCGACCGGCCTTCGCCGGGAGCCCAGGCGTTCGTGTTTCGCGATCGCATGGAAGAACACCTGGAGCGCCAGGTGCGCCTGGATATCCAGAAGCACAAGGGCGGGGACGCGGTGTATGTGCGCAACGACCTCTACGCGCCGGTGGAGATCGAGTTGGGCTTTGCCGGTTTGCACAACGTCAGCGGAGCGCCCGGACGCCCGATCCGACAGGTACTGCCGGCCCGCAGCAGGCAGCGCCTGGCGCTGCTCACGGCGACTCGCGCCGACCAGCCCCTGAGCTATGTCCCCAGGTTCCGTTACTCCCTGGGGGACCCGGTAGCGACCACCCAGGCCTATCGCTACCCGCTGCCCTGGCGTGGCGGGCCGTTTCGCCTGACCCAGGGCGCCAATGGCCAATACAGCCATTTCGGTCCCAGGAGCCGTTATGCCATGGACATCGCCATGCCCGTGGGCACGCCGATCATCGCCGCCAGGGGCGGGGTGGTGGTCAAGACCGAGAATGCGCAGAACGGCCGGGGCAACAATCCGGCGGGCAACTTTGTCCGGGTGCTGCACGACGACGGCACCATGGGCGTGTACCTGCACCTCAAGCAAGGTTCGGTGAGTGTGCGCGAAGGGCAGCGGGTGGCGGTGGGCAGCCCGTTGGGGTTGTCGGGCAATACCGGCAACAGCAGCGGGCCGCACCTGCATTTTGTGGTGCAGCGCAATACCGGGCTGGGGCTGGTGTCGATTCCCTATCAGTTCAACCAGCCGCTGGGGGATCTGCCGAATTTTGCCTTGGGCAAAAAATGATCTTTGCCTGTAGGAGCCGGCTTGCCTGCGAGCGGGCCGAAGGGCCCGTCAATCCAGCATCAACACCTTGGCCAGGATGATCTTGGGTCCCTTCATCTTCTTGATGATGATGCGCAGGCCTTCGACTTCCAGCACTTCTTCCTCTTCCGGCACCCGTTTCAGGGTTTCGTACACCAGGCCGGCGAGAGTTTCGGCTTCGATATGGTCCAGGTCGATGCCCAGCAGGCGCTCGACCTTGAACAGCGGCGTGTCACCGCGCACCAGCAGCTTGCCTGGCTGGTAGGCGAGGATGCCGCGCTCGGTCTTGCGGTGTTCGTCCTGGATGTCGCCCACCAGCACTTCCAGCACGTCTTCCATGGTCAGGTAGCCAATCACCTTGCCGTCGGCTTCTTCCACCAGGGCGAAGTGCGAACCGCCCTTGCGGAACTGCTCCAGCAACTGCGACAGCGGCATGTGCCGCGACACACGCTCCAGCGGGCGAGTCAGCTCGGCCAGGTTGAACGACTCGGGAATATGGTCCAGGGCCGCCAGTTCCAGCAGCAGGTCCTTGATGTGCAGCAGGCCGACGAACTCGTTGCGCTCGCTGTCGTAGACCGGATAGCGGCTGAACTTGTGGCGACGGAACAGGGCAAGGATTTCCTTGAGCGGCGCGTTGAATTCGACGCTGACCAGGTCCTCTCGGGAGTTGGCCCAGTCCACCACTTCCAGTTCGCCCATTTCCACGGCCGAGGCCAGTACGCGCATGCCCTGGTCGCTGGGGTCCTGACCGCGGCTGGAGTGCAGGATCAGCTTGAGTTCTTCACGGCTGTAGTGATGCTCGTGGTGCGGGCCGGGCTCGCCCTGGCCGGCAATGCGCAGGATGGTGTTGGCGCTGGCATTGAGCAGGTAGATGGCCGGGTACATCAGCCAGTAGAACAGGTACAGCGGTACCGCCGTCCACAGCGACAGCAGCTCTGGTTTGCGGATCGCCCAGGATTTGGGCGCCAACTCGCCGACCACGATGTGCAGGTAGGAAATGATGAAGAACGCGGTGAAGAACGACACGCCGCGGATCACTTCCGGGGAGTTCACGCCTACGGCGCCCAACAGCGGCTCCAGCAGGTGGGCGAACGCCGGCTCACCGACCCAGCCCAGGCCCAGGGAGGCCAGGGTGATGCCCAACTGGCAGGCCGACAGGTAGGCGTCCAGCTGGCTGTGCACGGTACGCAGGATCTGCCCGCGCCAGCCGTTCTTGTGGGCGATGGCTTCGACTCGAGTCGAGCGCAGCTTGACCATGGCGAACTCTGCGGCAACGAAAAAGCCGTTGAGCAGGACCAGGATCAGAGCAAAAAGAATCATGCCGAAGTCGGCGAACAGAGACGCGAGGGTGAAACCAGGGGAAGGGTCCATGATGGAGTTTTGCGGGTTCCGTGTATTCGAAGAAGAAGGAAAGGCGGTGCCTGAATGGCAGGCACAGGTGACGCAATGTAGCGGCTGACGGGGCGATTGCCTAGGGGCAAACCACGGTCAGCGCTGTTCGGTAAGGCTGCCAGCTGCGGCTTTTTTAACCTGGGCCGGGGCGAAATGGCAGGTAAAGGTGCTGCCGTGGCCCAGTACGCTGCTGATTTCCAGGCGTGCGCGATGACGCAGCAGCACGTGCTTGACGATGGCCAGGCCCAGGCCCGTGCCGCCGGTATTGGAGTTGCGGCTCGAATCCACGCGGTAGAAGCGTTCGGTGAGGCGCGGCAGGTGCTTGCTGTCGATGCCGATCCCGGAGTCTTGCACGCTCAGGTGCGCGCCCTGGTCGTCGCCCCACCAGCGGATGCGGATATTGCCTTCGGCCGGGGTGTATTTCACCGCGTTGAACACCAGGTTGGAGAAGGCGCTGCGCAGTTCCGCCTCGCTGCCCTTGAGCTGTACCGAGGCGTCGGCTTCCAGGGTGATGCGCTGGTTGCGCTCCCCGGACAGGGCCTGGGCATCGCTCTTGATCGACTGCAGCAGCCCATCGATGGGCACCGGCTGGTTGTCCGAGGGGTAGTCGGTGGCTTCCAGCTTGGCCAGCAATAGCAGGTCGTTGAGCAGGGTCTGCATGCGCCCGCCTTGCTGCTGCATCTGTTGCAGGGCACGGTTCCAGCGCGGATTCACTTCCTCGACGTTGTCCAGCAGGGTCTCCAGATAGCCGCAGATCACCGTCAACGGGGTACGCAGCTCGTGGGACACGTTGGCGATGAAGTCCTTGCGCATCTGTTCCAGCTGGTGGATGCGGGTCACGTCGCGCACGAGCATCAGGTGCTCATTGTTGCCGTAGCGGGTGATGTACAGCTGGATGCGGACCCGGTCGTTGGCCGGGGAGGGGATCTCCAGCGGTTCGGCGTAGTTGTCTTGCTCGAAGTATTCCTTGAAGCGCGGATGGCGCACCAGGTTGGTCACCGGCTGACCGCTGTCCTGGGGCGTCTTGAGGCCCAGCAGGGTTTCGGCGGCGCGGTTCCACCATTCCAGGTTGCCGTCGCTGTCGAGCATGATCACCGCGTCTTTCAGGGCCGCGGTGGACTCCTGGACCCGGTCGATCACCGCCTGCAGGCGCCCGCGCACCCGTTGGTCGCGGCGTTGCAGGTGATAGATGCTGTCGAACACCTCGCCCCACAGGCCATAGCCGTCGGGCGGAGCTTCGTCAGGTTGATGCAGGCGCAGCCATTCGTGCAGGCGCAGCAGCTGCTTGAGGGTCCAGGCCAGGTAGAGCCCTAAGCCGGCGGCCAGGCTCCAGCCGTAGTAACCACTGATCAGGCCCACCAGCAGGCAGCCGGTGATCAACAGCAGCAGGTGGCGAATCAGGGTGCCATGCCAGTTTTGATTCACTTGAAACACGTCCGTGGGGGTGAAGCAGCTCCGAGCTGCAAGTGTTGAAGCGGCCACTCATCGGCGCGCCGCTTGTCGCTTGCCGCTGTTGTCAGGCCTTGGTGGAAAAACGATAGCCGGTGCCGCGCACGGTTTGTACCAGATTCTCGTAGGCGTCACCCAGGGCTTTGCGCAAGCGGCGGATGTGCACGTCTACGGTGCGTTCCTCGACATACACATTGCCGCCCCAGACCTGATCCAGTAGCTGGCCGCGGGTGTAGGCACGCTCCTGGTGGGTCATGAAGAATTGCAGCAGGCGGTATTCGGTGGGGCCCATTTCTGCCGGCTTGCCGTCGATGGTCACCCGGTGGCTGATGGGGTCCAGCAGCAGGCCGCCGACTTCGATCGGCGCTTCGCCATCGGTAGGGCCGGCGCGGCGCAGCACGGCCTTGAGGCGGGCCACCAGCTCACGGGGCGAAAACGGCTTGGTGATGTAGTCGTCGGCGCCGACCTCCAGGCCCTGGATCTTGTTGTCCTCTTCACCCTTGGCGGTGAGCATGATGATCGGGATGTCCCCGGTCAGCTCGTCGCGCTTGAGGCGTCGGGCGAGCTCGATGCCGGAGGTGCCGGGGAGCATCCAGTCCAGCAGGATCAGGTCCGGCTTGCGGTCGACGATAATGGCATGGGCCTGCTGAGAGTTCTCTGCCTCCATGCAGTCATAGCCGGCCATTTCCAACGCAACGGCGATCATTTCGCGAATCGGCGCTTCGTCGTCAACGATCAGAATGCTTCTGCCAACCATGCTGGAACCTCTTGTCATTTAACTGTCTTGCGCCGCATTAGATAACGGAATTATTGCAGTCGTGTGACAGTATTTCAGGTCGCGAGGCGCGGTGCAGCTTCGTCGACTACGCTTTGGGTCCGATTCCTGACAACCACAAAAGAAGGTTTCCATGACTCTGTTCAAGCAATCGTTGAAAGTCCTGCTGGTAGGCGCTGTCCTGGCCCTGCCGACATTCGCCATGGCCGCTGACCCGGCGATGAGCAAGGACGGCGTGCTGGTCAATCTCCAGGGCATGACCCTCTACACCTTTGCCAAGGATGCCGGCGGAAAATCCATGTGCAACGACAAATGTGCCGCCAACTGGCCGCCGCTGATGGCCGAGGGCAGCGACAAGGACATGGGCAAGTGGACGGTGGTCAAGCGTGATGACGGCAAGGCGCAGTGGGCCTACGACGGCAAGCCGTTGTACAGCTTTGTGATGGACAAGAAGCCCGGCGACATGACCGGTGAAGGCAAGATGGACGGCGCCTGGAAGGTCGCCAAGTCCGACTGACCTCCCGCGGCCCTTCGGGCCGTTCGCAGCCTGCGGCAGCGGCTACACCGATCTCTGTAGCCGCTGCTGAGCTAGGGCGAAGTTGCGAAAAGGCCCGCAGGGCCTTGCTTGACGCTCTAACGCAACGCGTAATCCAGGACCACGCCGATAAAGATCGCCATGCCCGCCCAGTGGTTGTGCAGGAAGGCCTTGAAGCATTTCATCCGGTCGCGATCCTGGGTGTACCAGAACTCCCAGGCAAAACACGCCGCCGCCACCAGCAGCCCCAGGTGGAACCAGACCCCCAGATGGAAGCGCGCGCCGGCCAGCAGTAGGCAGCCCAATGACAAGCCCTGCAAGGTGAGAATGATCACCCGATCGGCATCGCCGAACAGGATCGCCGTGGACTTGACCCCGATCTTCAGGTCGTCGTCGCGGTCGGTCATGGCGTAGTAGGTGTCGTAGCCCACGGTCCACAGCAGATTGGCGATGTACAGCAGCCACGCACTGGCTGGCAGTTCGCTGTTCTGCGCGGTGAAGGTCATCAGAATGCCCCAGGAATAGGCTGCACCCAGGACCACCTGTGGGTAATAGGTGTAGCGCTTCATGAAGGGGTAGCAGGCCGCCAGGGCCAGGGCGCCGAACGACAGCCAGACCGTGGTGGCGTTGGTGCACAACACCAGCAGGAAGGCTGCGCCCATGAGGAGCGCGAACAGTGCCAGGGCTTCCTTGGCGCTGACCTTGCCGGTGGCCAGGGGCCGTTGGTCGGTGCGCTTGACCTGGCCGTCGACCTTGCGGTCGGCGAAGTCGTTGATGGCGCAGCCGCCGGCTCGGGTCAGGATCACGCCGAAGGTAAAAATCAGCACATGGCTCAGGGATGGCTGGCCCTCGGCGGCGATCCACAGGGCCACCAGGGTCGGCCACAGCAGCAGGTAGATGCCGATGGGCTTGTCCATGCGGGTCAGTTGCAGGAAGTCCCAGGCCCGTGGATGCAGGCGATTGAGGGATTTGAGCAGGCTCAGGTACATCAGCAGGCCTCCGGTTGGGCTTCGATGGCGCGCCACAGGCTGGGCAGGAAGACCTCGGCAACCAGCAGGCTCAAGGGGCCGCGATCGAAACGCGAACGCCGGCCCCAGAGCCCCTCGGTGGCCACTGCGGTGGGCAGCCAGGCTTGCGGATAGCGGCAGACTTCGATGGGCTGGCGGGTAAAGGCTTCATCGCAGAACAGCAGTTCCCCGAGGGAGCGGCTGCCCAGTTCGTCGATGTTCAAGCCGCCTTGCTGCAAGGCGCTGCGGGCGGCCACGCTGCGGGCGAATACCCAGGCTTCGCCGTGGCCCCGCAGGTACACCTCGCGAACCCAGCCTTCACTCTGTTCGGGCAGGCCCAGGGCCGCGCACTCGTCGTTGCGCAGGGTTTGCCATTCCTCCACCAGCGGCGTGACGCTGAAGCCGTCGCGGGAGAGTCGGGTCAGGCGCCGGGTCAGCGACCCTTCATCGAACAGCCAGTTGGCAACGGCTGAGCCGGGGAAGGGGGACAGACGGCTTTGCACCAGCCAGGTCGGGGCCGGTGCGGGGGGCATTGAGTGCGGCACAGTGGGTCAGTATTGGCAGCAAATGAGGCGGCGAGCTTAGCATGGCAACCGCCGGTTTTGATTGATCCAGGACGCCTGGCAGCACGAACGTGCTTGCATCTGCCGGTAGTGATCAGTAAAAAACCCCAGTGCCGGACGCTGATCAGCGTGGCCTTTAGAGTCGATCCATCGACCGAGCCTGAACTCCCGAGGAAATGCATCAATGAAAAAGTGGCAATGTGTGGTCTGCGGCCTGATTTATAACGAAGCGGAAGGCTGGCCGGACGACGGTATTTTGCCGGGTACCCGTTGGGAAGATGTGCCTGAAGACTGGCTCTGCCCGGACTGCGGCGTGGGCAAGATGGATTTCGAAATGATCGAGATCGCCTGATCGAATTCTGTGGATTGAACGACCAATAACAAGGAGCAGGGAATGAGCGCACCGGTGGTGATCGTGGGAACAGGTCTGGCGGGTTACAACCTGGCCCGGGAATTTCGCAAGCTCGACGGAGAAACGCCGTTGTTGCTGATCACTGCCGATGACGGCCGTTCCTACTCCAAGCCGATGCTGTCTACCGGTTTTGGCAAGAACAAGGACGCCGACGGCCTGAGCATGGCCGAGCCCGGCGCCATGGCCGAGCAGCTCAAGGCCGAGGTTCGCACCCACACCCGCATCAGCGGCATCGACCCGGGCCACAAGCGTTTGTGGATTGGTGAGGAGGCGGTGGCCTACCGGGATCTGATCCTGGCCTGGGGCGCGGAAACCGTGCGGGTGCCGGTGCAGGGCGACGCATCCGAACTGATTTTTCCCATCAACGACCTGGAAGACTACGCACGCTTTCGCGCCGCGGCGGCGGGCAAGCGGCGGGTGCTGTTGCTGGGGGCCGGGCTGATCGGCTGCGAGTTTGCCAACGACCTGATCCTTGGCGGCTACAGCGTGGACCTGGTGGCCCCGTGCGAACAGGTCATGCCGACCCTGCTGCACCCGGCCGCTGCGGCGGCGGTCCAGGCCGGACTGGAAAGCCTGGGCGCGCGCTTCCACCTGGGACCGGTGCTCAACCGCCTGCAACGCTGCGCCGACGGCCTGGAAGCCCATCTGTCCGATGGCCAGGTGATCGCCTGCGATCTGGTGGTCTCGGCCATTGGCCTGCGCCCGCGCATTGATCTGGCCGCGGCTGCCGGGTTGGTGGTCAATCGCGGCGTGGTGGTGGACCGCGAGCTGAAAACCTCCCACGCCAATATCTATGCCCTGGGCGATTGCGCCGAGGTCGACGGCCTCAACCTGCTGTACGTGATGCCGTTGATGAGCTGCGCCCGGGCCCTGGCGCAAACCCTGGCCGGCAAGCCCACCGCAGTCAGCTACGGGCCGATGCCGATCACCGTGAAGACCCCGGTCTGCCCGCTGGTGGTGTCGCCACCGCCACGGGGCGCCGAAGGTGTCTGGACCGCTGAAGGGCAGGGGGCCGACATCAAGGTGCTGTGCCGTGACGCCAGCGGCCAGCTGCTGGGTTACGCCCTGACCGGGGCGGCGGTGATGGAGAAACTGGCCCTGAACAAGGAACTCCCGGCCCTGCTGGCTTAAATACCGGTCGTTCTGTCGGAATAACCGGGTTTTTGCACCTACAAAGGTCGTGGCAAGACTGGCGCCACTCTCAAGCGCGTGCCATCCTCACTCCCGTCTGCCGCAGCGTAGAGCCTGCGGCGCCTTGGGCGCTGTTCCCGTGAACAGCACGGACATAACAACAAAAAACCGTCAAAGAGGCTTCACACTATGCGTAAACCAGAACTCGCCGCAGCCATTGCTGAAAAAGCGGACCTGACCAAAGAGCAGGCCAATCGCGTGCTCAACGCCATCCTTGAAGAGATCACCGGGGCTCTGCACCGCAAAGACAGCGTCACCCTGGTTGGTTTTGGCACCTTCCTGCAACGCCACCGTGGCGCCCGCACCGGCAAGAACCCGCAAACCGGCGAGCCGGTGAAGATCAAGGCCAGCAACACCGTGGCATTCAAACCGGGCAAGGCGCTGAAAGACAGCGTCAACCCATAAGCATTGAGCGAGCTCCCGGCAGCGGGAGCTTGCAGGGGAAAATAGGCACGCCGAGCGCATCGGGTGCCTATTTTTTTTGCCCGCTGATTGCTTGCGGATCAGCTTGCGAAGCCGCGGTGGCGTGGCTAGGATGCGCGATTGTCCGACACGTGATCTAAGGCCAAGGATGACCCGTTCCACTGACAAACCCCCGGCATGGGTGGCCGCGTTGCGCTACCTGGGGCGCCCCGATATCGCCGCCATGCTACTGGCCTGCATCCTCTCCCTTGGCCTGTCATCGGCCTTTGCCGGCAGCGACTCGCGACTGGCCCAGATCGGCTATCGCGAGGCCCTCAACTGGTTCCACAGTCAGAAATACGACAGCGCCGGCGTCTGGCTCTGCGGCTATTCCCTGGCCCGCGAGGACTACAGCGTGGCGCCCAAGGCGCCGCGTTTGCTGGTGGAAGTGGATGAGCGCTTTCTCTACCTCAAGACCGGCGGGCAACTGGTGGAGCTCACCGGCGCCGCCCAGGGCCCCGAGCGCAGCGAGTACCAGAATGCCGGAGCCCATATCCGCGTCACCCTGAACATCCTCAAGCGCAACAACTTCAGCGAGTACCAGGAATCCCACGACCGCCAGGTGCTGGCAAAGATCGAGATGAACGATCAGATCCAAACCCTGACCCTCAAGGGGCAATCATGCGGTACTTGAACCGGGCGGGCCTGAGCCTGCTGCTCACCACCTGCACCCTGCCGGCCCTGGCCGATGAGGCCAACCCGGCTCAAGGCTGCTACGGCTACCTCACCGAAATGGTCAGGAGCAGTGATTTTCCCTACCGCGACTTCACCACCCCAGAGCGACTCAAGCTGCTGATCGACCGCGATGATGGCGATGAACTGAGCCTGCAGCTGTTCTACGAAACCTCCGGCAGCGGGATCATCGGCTGGGTTCGCTACGACGTGCCGCAGCAAGCGCTGTGGAATGTCAGCATCGATCCCGAGGAGCCCCAGGCCCTCAAGTTCGACCGGCGCTTTGCCCAGGCTTATGCCTCCTGTCTGGAAGCACGCTGAGCCTGATCCTGGTGCCTTTGCCGGGCTGGATTGGTTTGTTCAAAGTTGCCGACGGGTTCCTTGATTGTTGCCGGTCATTGCTTGAAAATCCGCCGCTGTCCGACCCCCCTCAGCATGGAACGCGAACCTCTTGTCCTCTTACCGCATTCAAGAAGCCGACCTCGACATCCCCGACGCCTGGCAGGACCAGAGCATCAATATCTTCAAGCTGCCGGCTGTGGGCGGCGCCCAGGAAGCCAGCTTCGTCATCAGCCGCGACCCGAGCCAGGGCGACGCCTCATTCGCCGATTACGTGGCCCGGCAACTGAGCGGTGCCGAGCAGCAACTGCCGGGCTTCACCCTGATCAAGCGCTGGGAGTTCGACATGCACGGCCACGCCTCGGTCCTGCTGGACTACAGCTGGAAACGCGAAGGTCGCGAGCTGATGCTGCGCCAGGTGTTCATCGAGCGTAAGCCGGCGGTGCTGATCACCACCCTGACCACCACGCCGCAAGACCTGGTGCACCACGAGCCGGCCTGGAAACAGGCCATGCAGAGCCTCAAGCCTCAGCCTTCGCGGGCCTGATCCCTTCGCTGAGTAGCGCACCATGGATATGTTGGCAGCAGCGCGCCTGGGGGATGAGATCGCCCACGGTTTTGGCGTGGCGGCGATGGTGGCGGGGGCCGTTGTCGGTGCCCTGATTGGCGCCGCGGTGGTGGCGGCGACCGTGGCCACCGGAGGGGTGGCGATCGCCATCATCGCCGGTTCGGTCGCGGCCGGTGGCCTGTCGATGTTCCAGATCGCCAAGGGCCTGAGCACGATTTTCAACCTGCCTGAACCCAGCACGGGGGTGCTGGTGGAGGGCAGCTTCAACGTCTACATCAACCTGCGCAATGCCATGCGCGCGGGGCAGGACCACTCGTCCTCATGCAGCGGCCTGCCCATGAACCACCCGATCTGGCCGTTCCCGGTACTGATCGCCGAGGGCAGCGCCAAGGTCACCATCAACGGCAAGCCCGCGGCGCGCCTGCAAAGCAAGATGGTCTGCGGCGCCCACATCAAGACCGGCAGCGAAAACACCTTCATTGGCGGGGCCACGGTGCAGGTGGCCTTTGTCCTGGATATCGAAGGCTGGATGCACACCGGGCTGGAGGCGCTGGGGCTGCTGGCGGCCGGGGCCGCCCTGGTGCTGGCGGCCTGTGCCGGAGCGGCGGCGTTTTTCGGCGCCCTGGCGGTCGGTGGCGCGATGTATGGCGGGATGTCGCTGCTGGGGGACCTGGGCGACCGTTTGGGCCCGGGTTATCGCGATCTGCTTCAGGGCGTGGCCGGAATGGCCTTGCTGGGCATGGGCCCCAAGCTGGCGCGCACGCCGATGAGCGCGACACAGCGCACGCTGATGGCGCAGCGCCGCCAGGCGCAGATGCTCAAGGACAATCGGGGTTTCAACGTCAGCCCGGTGGCGTGGGACAAATACCCGACCATCGGCCGCAATGGCACTTATGTTTCCGACAAGAAGGGTGTCGCGGATATCATCGGCGACTTTTCCGGGCGCTCGAAAGTCACCATCAGCACCGAGAAAGCGGCGAAGCTCGAACGGGCTTTCGGTCTGGAAGAAGGCTCGTTGAAAGACGGCTTCAAGATTCGTCAGGTCGATAATGTCATCGAGCGTATGCCCAGAAGCCCGATGGAGGGCAACCAGTACTTCCTCGGCCCGGGTAAGCACCTGCCGGGAGGAGCACCGGAAATGGTGGTCGAGTCGATCCCGACCAAAGACATGGACGGGGTCAAAACCTTAACTGAGGTGTTTGTAAGTGACTGAGCAAGAATTGCAGGCCTATGTGGAAAAGGCGGATGCCGACACAGTACGTGTTCGGGTCATGGACGCTTCGCTGGACGCGGCCCTGGTGGCCCTGGGGTTTGGCGCAACGATCGAACCGGGGGTGTATGCCCTGGACGTAGCGGACGACGGGCGCAAGGCGCAGCTCTTCGATGCCTTGCGCACGCTCGGCGTGGCCTTCGCCGATGGCAAGGAATGGTGCCCGGCCGAGGTTTTTGAATACCTGCGCGACATGAACCTGCTCAGCGGCACGTTCACCCGGGTTTCCTGGCGCGAGCCCGGACGTTATCACCTGGTCGAGGTCTGATCGTCCGCCTCGAAGGACCACCCTTGACCAGTGGCCGTCTTACACGGGACCGAGATGAAATTCATCGATCTGTTGGTCAACCGCGAGGAGATGTTCTCCATGGGCATCGAAGCACTCAGCGGCCAGTACTACGTCTCCTTTCCGGTCAGCAACGGCATGGTCGATTACGAGGAGTACTACGCCATCGATCGCGCGACCTTCGAACTGTTCGAACAGGACCTGCAGGCCGCGCTGGAATTCGTCACCCGCGCCAGAAGGCGCGAGCTGGATCAGTTGCTGATCATGAAGCCGGGCAAGAATCGCGGCACGGCGATCTGACCCGGCTGGCGTCGAGGCAGATGCCCAGGCATCCGCTCACCGGCCGAACGCGGCATTGAGTTCTTTGAGGCTATGGCTGTAGTGCTTTTTCTTCGGATGAAAGTAGACCTCTTTCAGGCTCTTGGAGGTCAGCAGCGGGCTCATGTCGCCGTCTTTCAGATCCCAGAATTGCAGTGAACTCAGGCGCTCCATTGCCGGGGCGAACGACACCGAGTCGAGCTCGGAAATGAACACGTCCTCAAGGGTGTTGTTTTGCGCCAGGAACCCGTAGTCCCGTAGCTGGCTGCATTTTTCGATGTGCAGGGCTTTCAGGCTCTTGAGCGCGTTGATGGTGCTGATATCGAGCATCTTCGGGCTGTGCTGGATTTGAATCGACGCCAGCTTGTCCAGCCGCTCGATGCCGGCCAGCCGCTCGATGCCGCCGCCGCTGATGCGCAGTTCCTCAAGGGCGGTGAGCTTCGAGAGAAACTCGCAATCCTGATTCTTCACTGCTACCAGCAGCAGGTGCTTGAGCCGTGGCAGCTCCAGGGGTTCCAGTGCCTCGTCGGCGCCGGTGATGTACAGCGTCTGAAGGCTGGGCAGTTGCGAGAAGTCGATACGCCCCTTCAGGTAGGGGATCGACAGCAACGTCAGCTGCGGCAACGAGTACAGCGGGCTCAAATCCACCTGCTTCAGGTCGATGTCATCCGACAGATCCAGCGATTTCACGCTGCTGTGCCCACTCAGCGCACTCAAGTCCAGCGGCGCACCCTTGGCCGCTTTGGCAGAGCCCATGACCCGCAGGTTGGCGTAGCCCTTCTTGCTGGCGTATTCGATACCTGCGGCGAACTGTTGGACCGGTATTTCCAGTGCGTCTATGTCTTCGTTGTAGCTGAAATTCTTCATTACTTACCCCCACATGATCCGGATTTCTTGAACTTGTTGTCCAACTTCGTGACCAGCCTGTTCACTTTGCGCTGGGTCTTGGCATCCGCAGCTTCGTAATACTTTTTGCCCGGCGAGTTGAGATTCGGGCTGTTGGCGAACTTCGCCGAGTTGCGCGCGTTGTACTTCTGCATCAGACGATGTTCCACCATGAAGCCCATCTTGCTGTCGCCGAAGTCCAAATGGGCAAACTGCGTAGCATTGGCTTTGCCCTTGATGCGGGCGAGCATCGAGCTGTTCATGCGGGTCACCGGCCCCTTGCCGATGTAAGAGATCTTGCCATTGGTGAAGATGTAGGTGCCTGTCCAGCCCAGCGGATCAAAATACGTCAGCGGGTTGGGGCCGTAGGTGTAGAGGTTCAGGCCGCCTTCGAGCCCGATGGGGTCGGGGCTGATGTAGCGGCCGATGTCCGGGTCGTAGAAACGGAACGTGTTGTAGTACAGCCCAGTCTCGCGGTCATGGTACTGACCTTGAAAACGCAGGTTCTGTTCCTCGAGGTAATAGGGCTCGCGCTCTTCCTCGGCAATGTTCCCCCAGACCCGGTAACGGGCCTGCCAGACGCTGTGCCCATCGGCTTCCGTCAGTTGTAGCGGCAGGCCATTGAGGTCGTTGTGATAGTGCCGGACCTTCTGCAGGGCGCCCTTGCCATCGATCCGAGCCAGCACCTCGAAGCCATCGTCGACATACAGATAGAGGCTGGTGGTGCTGTTGCGCTGCTCTTGCAGCAAGCGCAGGCCATCCCAGGCGAAGCGGGTTTCGCCCAGCAGATAGCCCTGAGCGTCATGTTCGGTTTTCTGGATGCGGCGACCCAAGGGGTCGTAGCTCATCCTTACCCTTGTTTCCCGCTGACCGGCCTGATTGCACACCTCTATCAGCCGATGTTCCGCGTCGTAGCTGAAGTGCTGGATCAGGTGGCTGGCGCTGCGTTTCTCGATCAGCCGGCCAAAGCCGTCGTAACGGAAGTGCTTGTCCTGAAACACGCGCTGCTGGTTGTGCAGCACCGGTCCGGACGCGGCCGATTGGCCATCCAGCAGGTTGGCGGCAGCGTCGTAGGCAAAGGTTTCGGTCTGGCCCAGGAGGTTGTCCTGGCTGGCGATGATGCGTTCGCTCGCATCGTAGTGATACAGCTGGTGTTGCCCGCCGCGTGGGCGCTGTTCGAGCCGGCCGATGAGATTGTCGGCAGGGTCATACTCAAAGTGCTTGCGCACCGGCGCCGGCAGCGCCGCGGGCTGCCGGGTCGGACGTTGCAGGCGCGAGCGCAAGCGTCCGGCGCGATCATATTCGCTGAGGGTCGTGAGCTGGCCCTGGGTCCGCAGCACTTCGCGGTGCAGGCGATCGCGTTCGAAGTCGCTGACCACCTGGCCGTCCACATTGATCTGGTGCAGGTGGCCGCTACCGTAGTACAGGCGGTTGATCCAGCGCCCATCAGGCAACTGGCTCTGGCACAGGTTGCCCAGCTCGTCGTAGTGATGCTGCAAACATCCGTCCGCGCTCTGCTCTTCCAGCAGTTGGCCGAGGGCGTCATAGGCGAAGGACAGGGTTTGCGACTGCTGGTTCTGGCCGGTAAAGACCACCCGTGTCAGTTGATCCAACGGATCATGCTGATACTCGGTCAAGCCGTCGGCGGTGACCTTGGCGAGAATCCGGCCCACCGCATCGCGTTCCAGGCGATGGACGATACTCGGCGGTTGCACACTGCCCGAGGGGGCGGCCAGATACTCCACGCCAACCACGTTATCCAGCACGTCATAGTGGTACTGCTGCACGCTGCCATTGAGGTCCTGTTGCCGGATCAGGCGATCCCCGGCATCCCAGGCAAACCGGTAGCTTTCAGCGTTTTCGTTTTGCAGCGCCTGAAGGCGGCCGTAGGCGTCATGACTGAACTGCACCCGGCGCCCATGGGCATCGATGCGAACCTGAAGCTGGCCCTGTCGATCGTACTGGTAGTGGGTGGCGTGCCCGGCCGGATCGATGTAACCGGTCAGCTGGCCGCTGTGGTCACGCAGGAACTGCTCGACGCGGCCGTCCGCGAGCTGGTTGCGCAGCAGGCGCCCACGGGCGTCGTGCTGGAAGACCGTCTGTTCGCCCATGGCATCGGTGATGGCCTGCAGGTAGCCGCGGCGGTCGTAGCTGAAGTGGGTCGGGTAGCCGGAGCAATCGGTGAATCGCAGCAACTGCCCCAGGTCGTTCCACTGCAGACGCTTGGTCTTTGCGCTGGCATCGGTGATCTCGACCATCCGCCCCTGGCTGTCATAGCGATAGTGGGTGGCATGGCCCAGAGGATCGGTTTCACGGATGCAATTGCCCCGTGGATCGTAGTCGTAGGTCCAGCTGTTGCCGGCGGCGTCGGTTTCGATCCGCGGCAGCGACCAATGCTCCAGCCACAGGGTCGACTCGCGTCTGCCTAGGGGATCAAGGGTCTCGCTGAGGTTGCCGGCTTCGTCGTAGCTGAGCTGGAATTGCCCGCCCTGTGGGTCCGTTGCACCCAGTAACTGACGTTCGTCATTCCACTGGAACTGCCAGGTCTGCCCCAGGTTGTCGGTGTACCCGGTGATTTGATGCTGTTGGTCCCAGTGCCGGATGCTCTGGCGTTGCAGGCCGTCCTCTATCCGGGTGATGCCCGCCTGCAAGTCATAGTCAAAGCGGTATTCCTCGCCGCTGTCGGTCCAGTGCCGGACCACGCGCCATTCGACGTCGTCGATCTGCGCCCACTGATAGAAGCAGCGCAGTCCGCTCGGCAGCTGGTGTTCCACCATGCGCCCATCCTCGTAGGCAAAGCGCCGCTGTACGTGCTGGCTGGCGTCCTGTACCTGAGCCAGATCGCCATGGGCGTCATAAGCGTAACGGGCGAGGATTTCCCGCTGCTGGTCCGGGTACAGGCGCTCTATCTGTTGGACCCGGCGGGGCCATTGCGCGCTGTAGATCAGTTCGACCTGAACCAGGTCGAAGGTGTCGCGCAGGCGGATCAATAGCCCGGCCGGGTCATAGTCGAGGTAAATGCGGTTGTCGTTGCGGTCGCCGAACTGGCTCAGGCGCAGCCGCGAGCCTTGCACGGGATCGGGTTCAAACAGACGGTACAAGCCGTTGTTGCTCTCGATCAGCAACTGACCGTTGCCGTTGCGCCTGACACTCAGCCCTTCGCCTGGGCTGAAGGCGGCGGCGCCCAGGGGGATCGAGCCCATATCGATGCGCCGGCCCTGCTCATCGAGGTACACCAGATGTTCGCCGCCCTCGGGGTGAGGTTCGATCAACACGCTGATTTCGTACGGCACGCTCCAACCGTTACCGAACAGCCCGTCGCGCCGCTGATCGAGGCTGTTGTAGAAGCGCTGCCAGTCGATGGGCAAGAGGCCCGGCAAGACAAAGTCCATGTCCGCGACGCCGCCCAGGACCTTGGCCCCGGTCGCCGCATGCACCGGGTTCGGCGAGCCCACCGCGGCATTGGTCAGGGCGCCCATGGCCTGGCTGACCACAAACGAATTGACCCCCGCCAGCAACATGCAGGGCAGGTTGGCCTTGAAGTTGCCCTTGCCGCCCTTGAGCATCATCAGCACGGTAATCGCCAGGCCTATCCCCGGGGTCTTGCCGCTGCGGATCTCGCGCACCACCACCGAGCCGCCGCCGATGGACACGTTGGACGACACCATGCCCGCCGAGACCACCTTGGCATCGCAGGTGCTGCGATCGCCGCTACGCACCGCTGGCTGGCCGTTGATGGAGACCTTTTCCGAGCCTTCGGCCAGAAACTGCGGCGGCATCGGCGGATGCTTGGTGCAGGTCACCAGGTCCAGCGGCTTGGGTTCTGCACCGGGTGCGGGGGTGGCGACGGTCGGGCGCCACATCTGCGAAAAGAACCCTTTGGCCATGTCCAGGAAGCCGGGCTCCGCCTCTGACGGCCCCGGTGACTCGCTGGTGGGTTCCGGGCTTTGCGGGGTGCCCGAGGGCGGGGCAGGGGGCGGCGCCGTACCGGCGGCCCGTGCAGCCGGAATGTTATTGGTCAGGGTATCGGTGGAGCCGCTGAGGATGGTGGCCTGCACGGAGGGCGGAAACAGCGCGTTGCCTATCCAGTCGCACATTTTCGTCAGGCCTTTGTCGGCCCCGGTCTTGCTCATCGCCAGCCCGACGATCACCCCCACTACGGCGCCCAGCAGGCAGGCTCCGAGCCCGCCTGTGGCCACGGTGATGCCGGTCGCGGCCACCACGGCGGCGGTGGCCAGGGCGGTAATCGCGATGTTGGCGGCGACCTCCAGCACACCGCTGAGGATGTCCGCCATCATCGAGCTGTGTTCGAGCCCGTCACCCAGGCGTGCGGCCCACAGAAGTGCGTCAGACATGCCGCTGGCTCATCATCAAGGCGTGTTGAAGTTCAGGGATTGCTTGATGCTGGCCCAGTGCGCGGCGTCGCTATCGTTCAGCGGTTGTGCCTTGACGTAGCTGAGGGCAAGCATCTTGCGTGTACCGGGCAGAACCAGCGCCAGTTGGTACTGGAAGACCTGCTCGGTGCCCTTGTTGAACTGGCTGCGCAGCTCCAGAGCGTCGACCTCCTGGGCGCTGCCCACGCGAATCGCCACGCCGGGCTGGTAGCGCAGCTCCTGAACCTGTTGTTCGAGTTTCTTGAGCTGGCTGTCGAAGCTGCTCTGCAGGGTTTCACCCTCGGCCAGCTGGCTGCGGCTGACGATCAGCGAGGTGCCCAGCTCCGGGAACTTGAGGATGTTGATCGATGCGTCCAGCAGCTCGCTGGGCGGCAAGGCGAACTGAAATTCATTGATGCGATAAGTCATGGCGCTGGGCTCTGGTTAGGGGGTGCCCTGGGGCTTGGGAAACATGGCGTCGACGCTGGCATCGATGCTGCCTTTGACGCCCTGGCCTTCAGGGGTCGCGCCGGCGCTGCCGCCGTTGTTCAGGTGCAGCACGCCGCCGGTATTGAATTCGGCATCGCCCGAGGCATAGAAGCTGATCTGCTTGCCGCTGAGGTTGATCTGGCCGCTGGCGTTCAACTCCAGCACGCTTTCGCCGCAGACCAGGCGCAGGTTCTCGCCCACTTCGATGATGTAGCTCTGGCTGATGCTGTCGGTCTTTTTGCCACCGACCACCAGCACGTCGAGCTCCTTCACCGCGCGCAGGCGGGCAGAGCCAATGGTCACGGTCTCGTCGCGGCCAATGCTCTTGACCCGGTCATTGCCCACCGAGTGGCTTTCGTTGACCTCGACCACGATGTCCTGGTTGCGCTCGGCGTGGATGTACAGCTGTTCGGCGCCCTTTTTGTCTTCCATGCGGATTTCGTTGAAGTTGGCCGGGCTGCCGCCTTTGCTCGAACGACTCTTCATCCCGCTCTGGGTGGCGTTGGCCGGCAGGTCGTAGGGCACGGTCTGCTCGGCGTTGTACACCCGGCCGGTGATGATCGGGCGGTCGGGGTCGCCTTCGAGGAAGCTGACGATCACCTCCTGGCCGATGCGCGGGATCTGCATCGAGCCCCAGTTCTTGCCGGCCCAGGCCTGGGACACGCGAATCCAGCAGGAGCTGTTCTCGTTGGACTGGTCGTGGCGGTCCCAATGGAAGTGCACCTTGACCCGGCCATATTGGTCGGTCCAGATCTCTTCCCCGGCCGGGCCCACCACCCGCGCGGTCTGCGGGCCCTGGACGATGGGTCGCTGGGTCTTGGCCAGGGGGCGGAAACTCTGCTGGGCGTCGATGCAGGTCAGGTGGCTTTCGAACTGTGCCGAGCCGCCGCTGCCGCCGGTCTCCAGGCTCTCCTGGACCACGTAGTAGTGGATGCCGACGATCAGGTACTCGCGGTTCTGGTCCTGGCGGCTGAAGCCGGTGAGGTTGAACAGGTTGCCCACCCCCAGGCCACGGGCATTGCCGCTCAGTTCGATGCGCTCGTGCAGGCTTTGCAGGGCTTCGATGCGGGTCTGCGCGTAGTGCTCGCCGTCGCTGCTCTGCACGTAGGTGCCGGGGTAGTCGTAGAGCGGGTAGTCGCCGGCGCTGTGGGGGCGCGGCATGGCCGAGCGCACGTCGATCCGTGCGCTGGGGCGCTGGAAGTCGTAGTCGTTGAGCTCAAGGGAGCCGGGCTGGACTTCCTGGGCCAGGTGCCAGTCGAAGATGTGGTCGCGCTCGCGCTGTTGCTCGTCCCGGGGGTAGTAGGGCACCGAGGCGTAGCCGGGCACGCTGCTGTGGGCACCGTAGGCGTCAGCCAGCACCAGCACGTGGCGGTCCTTCTCGTGGCGGAAGAAGTAGTAGATGCCTTCCTGTTCCATCAGCCGGCTGACGAAGTCGAAGCTGGTCTCGCGGTACTGCACGCAGTATTCCCATTCCCGATAGGGACGGCTCAGGGCGTCTTCGAAATCGGAAAAGCCCAGGTCGCGAAACACCTGCTTGATGATCTGCGGGATGCTCAGGTTCTGGAAAATCCGGCAGTCGGAGGTGCGGCTGAGCAGCCACAGCCAGGGGCGCAGGGTCACCTGGTAGCTGGCGAACTGGCCGCTGTCGACGTTCTGGCTGCAGCGGGCCACGATGCCGTGGAAATAGCGCTGGCTGCCGTCGTCCAACTGCACGCTCAGGCCCATGGGTTTGCCCAGCAACTGGTTGAGGTCGATGTTGGCATCGCTGGAAGTCAGCTGCAGCTGGTAATCGAACAAGCGCCCCAGCTCTTCGCCGCCGCCCATGCTGTTGAGCAGCAGGACGTCCGGTCCCAGTGGGCAATTGACCTGTGCCAGTCGTGTGGATTGCTGAAATAGCATCGTCAGTCTCGTTGAATGCGTGGTGTGCCTGAACACGGCGTCCGGCGCGCTCCCTGTAGCCGCTGCCGAAGGCTGCGACAAGGCCCGAAGGGCCTTCTCTGGCCCTCAAGGCAATGCCGCCCAGCTCGTTCGCAGCCTGCGGCAGCGGCTACAGGGAACCCGGGGTCAGGCCGGCTCGCTGAAGTCGTAGTGCAATTCGTTGTCCCGCTGGCGAATGCGCACCCCGGCCAGCGCGCGGCCTTCGAGCATGCGGGTGAGGAACTCGCGGCTCATGTCCGGCAGCAGGCTGTTGGTCAGGATGGCGTCGATCATGCGGCCACCACTCTCGGTCTCGGTGCAACGGGAAACGATCAGGTCGATGACCTCGTCGTCGAAATCGAAATCCACCTTGTGGGTGCTTTCCACGCGCTTCTTGATCCGTCCCAGTTGCAGGCGGGTGATCGCCTTGAGCATGTCGTCGCTCAGTGGGTAGTAGGGGATGGTCACCAGGCGCCCCAGCAGCGCCGGCGGGAAGATCTCCAGCAATGGCTGGCGCAGGGCCTTGGCGATCTCTTCCGGCTCGGGCAGGGTCTGCGGGTTCTTGCAGACGTTGGCGATCAGCTCGGTGCCGGCGTTGGTGGTGAGCAGGATCAGGGTGTTCTTGAAGTCGATCATGCGGCCTTCGCCGTCTTCCATGACGCCTTTGTCGAACACCTGGAAGAAGATCTCGTGCACGTCCGGGTGAGCCTTTTCCACTTCGTCCAGCAGCACCACGCTGTAGGGCTTGCGCCGCACCGCTTCGGTGAGCACGCCGCCTTCGCCGTAGCCGACATAGCCCGGCGGTGCGCCCTTGAGGGTGGACACGGTGTGGGCTTCCTGGAACTCGCTCATGTTGATGGTGATGACGTTCTGCTCACCGCCGTACATGGCTTCGGCCAGGGCCAGGGCGGTTTCGGTCTTGCCCACCCCGGAGGTGCCCGCCAGCATGAATACGCCAATCGGCTTGTTGGGGTTGTCGAGGCCGGCGCGGGAGGTCTGGATGCGCTTGGCGATCATCTGCAGGGCGTGGTCCTGGCCGATGATGCGTTTCTTCAGGTGCTGGTCGAGGTTGAGCACGGTTTCCAGTTCGTTGCGGGCCATGCGGCCCACGGGAATCCCGGTCCAGTCGGCGACCACCGAGGCCACCGCCTGGTAATCCACGGTCGGCAGGATCAACGGGGTTTCGCCTTGCAGGGCCGTCAGGCGCTGTTGCAGGTCCAGCAGTTTTTCCCGCAGGCCGTGGCTTGCGTCGCCAACGTCGCTGTCCACCAGGCCGACGTTTTCCCGCAGTTGGGCGCGGGTCGCCAGCAGTTCGTCCACCAGGGTCTTCTCTTGCGCCCAGCGGCTTTCCAGCTCGGCCAGGCGCTCGCGCTCGGCGGCCAGGAGGTTTTCGCTGTTGACCTGGCGGTTGCCGATGGCCACGCCGATCGCCTGTTCCCGGGCGATGATCTGCAGCTCGGTTTCCAGGGCCTCGATGCGCCGGCGGCTATCGTCCACCTCGGCCGGCACGGCGTGCAGGCTGATGGCGACGCGGGCACACGCGGTGTCCAGCAGGCTGACGGATTTGTCTGGCAACTGGCGCGCCGGAATGTAGCGATGGGACAGCTTGACCGAGGCTTCCAGGGCTTCGTCGAGGATCTGCACCTGATGGTGCTGCTCCATGGTCGAGGCCACGCCGCGCATCATCAGCAGCGCCTTGTCTTCCGACGGCTCGGCCACTTGCACCACCTGGAAGCGCCGGGTCAGGGCCGGGTCTTTCTCGATGTGCTTCTTGTACTCGGCCCAGGTGGTGGCGGCCACGGTGCGCAGGGTGCCGCGGGCCAGGGCCGGTTTCAGCAGGTTGGCCGCATCGCCGGTGCCGGCGGCGCCACCGGCGCCCACCAGGGTGTGGGCTTCGTCGATGAACAGGATGATCGGCTTGGGCGAAGCCTGGACGTCTTCGATGACCTGGCGCAGGCGCTGTTCGAACTCGCCCTTCATGCTGGCACCGGCCTGCAGCAGGCCGACATCCAGGCTGCGCAGTTCGACGTCCTTGAGCGCTGGCGGCACGTCGCCGGCGACGATGCGCAGGGCGAAACCTTCCACCACCGCGGTCTTGCCGACCCCGGCTTCGCCGGTGAGGATCGGGTTGTTCTGGCGGCGGCGCATGAGGATGTCCACCAGTTGGCGAATCTCTTCGTCACGGCCGACGATGGGATCGAGCTTGCCGCTGCGGGCCTGCTCGGTGAGGTCGACGGTGAAGCGCTTGAGGGCTTCCTGCTTGCCCAGGGCGCTGGGGGCCATGGCGCCGCTGGCTTCGCCCGGCACCGCGCCGGCAGTGAAACCGTCGCTGGCGCTCAGGGCGTTTTCCGGCGAGTCGCCGATGTACTCGTCAAAGCGCTCGCACAGGGCCTCGATCTTGATCTTGTCGAACTCCCGGGACAGCCCCAGCAGCGCGTGGCGCAGGCTCGGCGTCTTGAGGATGCCGATCACCAGGTAGCCGGTGCGCACCTGGCTTTCGCCGAACATCAGGCTGCCGTAGACCCAGCCGCGTTCCACCGCTTCCTCGACGTGGGACGACAGGTCGGTGATCGAAGTCGAGCCCCGGGGCAGGCGATCCAGGGCTTCGGTCAGGTCCTTGGCCAGGCGCGCCGGCTCCAGGTTGAACTGGCGGATGATGCGGTGCAGGTCCGAGTCCGCAAGTTGCAGCAACTGGTGCAGCCAGTGGGCCAGTTCCACATAGGGATTGCCCCGCAACTTGCAGAAGACCGTGGCGGCTTCGATGGCTTTGTAGGCAACGCTGTTGAGTTTGCCGAACAGCGCCGCGCGACTGATTTCACCCATGCTCTGTGCTCCTTGGTGTACGTGAGGTAGTGGCCAGGTCGGCGTAGTGCCGGGCCAGTATTAGATCCTTGGCATCACTGCCGGGTTGACCGAGCCAGGTGTTGAAACCCAGGCGCTGGCGGCCGTTGAGTTGCAGCTTGGGTACTTCGTCCTTGAGCAGGACCAGGTTCAGGTCCCAGTCCAGCTCGAAGCCCAGGTATTCGGCGACCCAGGCCACCAGTTCCTTGAACGGCTGGCCGTCGGGCAGCATCCCCTGGTAGTCCTCCAACTTCAGCGGACCCAGGCGAATGCGGAATTTGTGCTGGCGGTCCCAGACGTGGCTGCCCAGGCAGAAGTCCACCCCCAGCTGATGGGACTGCACCCCGACCCGGCTGCGCTCCGGCAGCTCCAGCCACTGGCCGACGTATTCCTCGATCGCCACCGGCAGGCCGAAGTACTCGCCGATGATGGCGCGCAGGCCGTCCGGGTAGCGGGTCTGGGCCGCCAGGTGGCCGCTGTAGTGCAGCTTGGCGGTGTCGGGAATCAGCCCCTGCTTGAGCAGGCTGGGCATGCCCCGGCCACTCAGGGCCGCCAGGCGCGCGGACCAGTAGTCGTCGTCCGGGCGGTCGTGGCTCACCGTCGGCCGGGCTTCGGCCCAGGCCCGGTAGAACAGGCTCAGCAGGCGATGGTGGAACACATCGAGAAAGCGCTTGCTGGTGCTGTCGGCGTTGTTGCGCTGGCGTTCGCGCACGTACTCGGTGATGTGCAGCGGCAGGGGGCCGTTGGGGCCGCCCAGGCCGAAGAAGAACTGCTCCAGGCGCGTGGCCGTGCCGTCGCTGCCCGGGGTGACCGAAGCCAGGGTCGAGGGCGCGAAGGTGCAATCGGCCTGCTGGCCCAGGCGCAACGGATCGTCCGCCAGGCGCAGGGAGTGACCGAAGCGCGGCAGTTGCGGCGACAGGCATTCGATACGCCGCAGGGCCTGGAAGAAGTCGTACTCCCAGGGCTCGGCGTGCATCGCCGTCAGCGTATTCAAAGAGTCGGACGACGTCCGGGCTTGGCTTTCCATCGCATGATCTCGCCGCGTTCGGTGGTACGGATCACCGTCTCGGTAAAACTGTTGATCGACACGTAACGTGCCAGGAAGCGCTCGAAGACCGCGCCGAGCAGGAACACCCCGGTGCCGCGAAACGCGTTTTCATCGAATTGCAGGGTGATCTCCAAGCCCCGGCCGAAGACGATCGGCCCGGGCATCGGCAGGCGCCGTGTCACCGCCTTGCTGCTGACTTCCCGCAGGCCCTCGATCTGCAATTGCAGGGCCGCATCGTTGCTGTCGCCATACAGCCGCAACAGCTCGCGCAGGGCCGCCGCGCCCTGGCCCTGTTCGCTCAGGGACAGGTAGTTCAGCGACAGCTGGCTGATCAGGCGCCAGGCCTTGCCATCATGGGCGTGGCTGGGGCGTGGTCGGCTGGGGCCGGCCAGGCAGCGGATGGCCTGCACCGGGGCGCTGTCGGCCAGGGTGAAGTCGGTCTTGGCGTTGCCGGTGTTCATGAACAGCGGCAGGTCGCGGTTGGTGCACAGGGCGCTGACCCCGAGCTGGCGCAAGTCATGGCGGTAGGGTGCCTGCTGGCTGTCCACCAGGCTGACGAAAGACTCACTGCCGATGTAAGTGGAGCGCGGGCCGTTGCGGCGCTGGTCGCTGGACAGCACCCGGGGTTCACGGCGGACGATGTAGTAAGCCTGGTCGCGGCCGTAGCGGGACGGATCGCGCACCGCGTAGAACGGCAGGAACGGCTGCTCCGGCCCGGTGCCGTGGCCACTGATGGCGGTCAGCGAGTGCACTTCGAAATCCATGGGCCGGGTGCGGTCGGCGATCACATGGTGTTCGTTGACCCGGTCGGACAGGTGGATGCGGTCCAGGCGCTTGGGAAACAGGTTGATCGCCGGGGTGCAGAAGGGCACGAACTGGGCGGTGCCGACGCTGCCTTCCAGGCTCTGGTCGAAGCGCTCGAAGAGTACGATCAGCTCCAGCTCCTGGCCGGCGCAGCGTTGTACCGCACGGCTCAGCTGGGCGAACTCGACGAACAGGAAGCGGTTGGGCAGGGCGAAGTATTCCTGCAGCAGGCGATAGCCCTGGAAGGCCTGGGGCACCACTGGCAGGGCCGCGTCGCGGTCGTCGAAGCCACGGGAGCGCAGGGCGTCCAGTGGCAGGCGCTCGACCCAGTCGCTGCCCGGAGCCCGGGCGAACACCGCACAGGCGTTGCCCAGCAACTGTTCGTAGAGGCGGAACGGCAGCTCGTCGTTGCCGTTCAGGTACAGCGGCAACTGCTCCAGGGCCAGGCTGTTGAACGGCAGTTCGGCACCGGTGCGCAGGGTCAGGCGCAGCCCGGCCTTGGCCTTGGGCTCGTTGGCGGCCAGGCGTCCGAGCACCGCTGCCGGGTTGCCGAAGTATTCGGCCTGGCTGACTTGCAGCGGCCACAGCGTCACCGCGTGAGCGGTGCGGTACTCGCAGCAGGTCTGGGTGTCGCGGCTCAGGGCGGCCCGCAGGCTGGTGTCGCGCTCCAGGGTGAAGCCGCTGCTCAGGGAGCCTTCATCGGGATCGGCCTGCAACTGCACCACGGTCATCGACGGGGTCGGCGCCAGGTAGTGCGGGTAGGCGATCTCCAGCAGGTTGTGGGTGAAGGTCGGGTACTCTGCATCGAGCTTCAACTGTACCCGGGCCGTCAGATAGGCGAAGCCTTCCAGCAGGCGCTCGACATAAGGGTCGGCGCAGTCCATGCCCGACAGGGTCAGGCGGCTGGCGATCTTCGGGTATTCCTTGGCGAACTCCGCGGCGCTTTCGCGCACGTGGTGCAGTTCCTGGTTGTACAGCTCCAACAGGCGCGGATTCATGAGCGCCTCCGGGAGTCGGCTTGCACCACCCGGACATGCCCGGATTCCAGGTCCATGTCGGTTTGCAGCAGCAGGCGCAGGGGCATCGGCTGGGCCCACAGATCGCCCTCGATCTCGAAGCTCAGGGCGTTGTGGTTCATCTCGCCGGGCGCGGTGCGCGCGCGAACCCGCAAGGTGCTGCGCAGGATGCGTGGTTCAAAGGTGGCGATGGCCTGGTGGATCAGGCTTTCCAGGGCCGGAATATCGATGCTCGACGCGCTGTACCCGGCCAGGGCCGGCAAGCCGTAGTTGACCACCGACGTACCGGCGGGGGTGTGCAGGGTGGCATCGGCTTCCAGCAGGGAAGTGGTGTTGAGCAGCCATGCCAGGTCGCGTAGTACCGAGGCCTTGAGCTGGCTCAGGGACAGCACGCGCTTGTCCGGGCTTTCTTTCAGGTTGCCGGGTTCATCGTCGGTCAGACGATCCAGCAAAGAGGGTTGCAAGCGATCGCGGGCGGCGATGTCGGTTACCAAAGGGTTCGCTCCAGGATCGGATTGCGCAGGCATGACGTCACGAAAAGGGGCACAGGCGCACACCCCTGTAGCCGCTGCCGCAGGCTGCGAACGAGGACAACGTCCTCGCAACCCGGGCCACGCATGCAGCATGGCCCGGATCTTTCGCCGCCGCGGCGCGACCGCAGCGGATCAGCGCTTGGTGTTCGAGCGGATGTTCCAGCCGTACTTGATCGGGCCGCCGTCCTTGGTGCCGTCGGCTTTCTGCGGCTGGTACTCGACCATCACCTGAGCGAAGTTCAGGGTGATGTTTTCGGTCAGGCGGTCATCGCTGCCCGAGCCGCCGGTGCTCAGGGACGTGATCAGCACTTCTTCCAGGTCGATGATCATGTACTCGACCTGGCTTTCGCCGCCGGCCTTGCGCACGGTCAGGCGCACCTTGTCGATGTGCTTGCCGCTGGAGCAATGCATCATCAGGTTCGGCGAGGCCTTGTCGACGTACTTGGTCAGCGACAGGTCCTGGATGTTCACCTTGCCCGCACCGCCGCCGCCACCCACGTGCATGTTGCCGGACTGGGACATGCCCCAGCTCCAGTTCAGCACGTCGATTTCGTCTTTGTGGGCTTTGTCCATGGACTCGCCCTTGATGTCACCGATCTTGATGAAAATATCAACAGCCATGTTTTCTCCCTGTGTGGCACTTGCCACGATGTTGATTCAGCGTCTGTCGCCGCTGCGCGAGGCCCGGGGGCCCTTGCGCAGCGGCGACAGATTTGAGTCGGTTATGGGTCAGGCGCCCTTGGCGGACGGCAGTTTGGATACCAGGCGCAACGACACGGTCAGCCCTTCGAGCTGGTAGTGCGGGCGCAGGAAGAACTTCGAGTTGTAGTAGCCCGGGTTGCCTTCGACTTCCTCGACCACCACTTCCGCCGCGGCCAGTGGGTGCTGGGCCTTGGTGGTTTCGGTGGAGTGCGCCGGATCACCGTCGACGTAGTTGAGGATCCAGTCCTGCAACCAGCGCTGCATCTCGTCCTTCTCTTTGAAGGAGCCGATCTTGTCGCGCACGATGCACTTCAGGTAATGGGCGAAGCGGCAGGTGGCGAACAGGTACGGCAGGCGCGCGGCCAGGTTGGCGTTGGCGGTGGCGTCCGGGTCGTCGTACTCGGCGGGCTTCTGCAGCGACTGGGCGCCGATGAAGGCAGCGAAGTCGGTGTTCTTCTTGTGCAGCAGCGGCATGAAGCCGTTCTTCGCCAGTTCCGCTTCACGGCGGTCGGAGATGGCGATCTCGGTCGGGCACTTCATGTCCACGCCACCGTCGTCGGTGGGGAAGGTGTGGGCCGGGAGGTTTTCCACCTCGCCGCCGGATTCCACGCCGCGAATCCGCGAGCACCAGCCGAAATGCTTGAACGAGCGGTTGATGTTCACCGCCATGGCGTAGGCGGCGTTGGCCCAGGTGTACTTGGAACTGTCGGCGCCGTCGGTGTTTTCTTCGAAGGCGAAGGCTTCCACCGGGTCGGTCTTGGCGCCATACGGCAGGCGCGCCAGGAAGCGCGGCATGGTCAGGCCGATGTAGCGCGAGTCTTCCGACTCACGCAGCGAACGCCAGCCGGCGTATTCCGGGGTGGTGAAGATCTTGGTCAGATCGCGCGGGTTGGACAGTTCCTGCCACGAACCCATGCCCATCACGGTCGGCGAAGCCGCGGCGATGAACGGGGAGTGCATGGCGGCGCAGACTTTCGACAGCTCGCCCAAGAGCTCGACATCCGGTGGCGACTGGTCGAAGTAGTAGTCGCCCACCAGGCAGCCGTAAGGCTCGCCGCCGAACTGGCCGTATTCTTCTTCGTACATCTTCTTGAACAGCGGGCTCTGGTCCCAGGCCGTGCCCTTGAATTTCTTCAGGGTCTTGTGCAGCTCCGGCTTGGAGATGTTGAGCACGCGGATCTTCAGCTGCTCGTCGCTCTCGGTGTTGTTGACCAGGTAGTGCAGGCCACGCCAGGCGCTTTCCAGTTTCTGGAATTCCGGGTGATGGATCACCTGGTTGACCTGGGCGGTGAGCTTGGCGTCGATGGCGGCGATGATCGATTCGATCGACTTGATGGCGTCGTTGGACACCAGGTCGGTCTGCGCCAGGGCCTGTTCGGCCAGGGTCCGCACGGCGGTTTCCACGGCTTCGCGAGCGCGCTCGGTCTTGGGTTTGAATTCCTGCAGCAGCAGCGAAGCGAATTCGCTGGCCTGCTCGGTGGCGCCGGGTTGGGCCTGATTGTCACGCATCAATTCGGTCATGATCGTTGGTCCTGATTTACGCGTTCGGCTCGGAGTCCACAGGTTTTGGCGCACTCGCCAGGGCCTGGAGCAACGCCGGATCCTTGATGGCTTTCATGATGATTTCTTCAGCACCGGTCTTGCCGTCCATGTAGGTCAGCAGGTTGGCCAGTTGGGTACGGGCCTCCAGCAGCTGGTTCAGGGAGTCGACCTTGCGCGCCACCGCGGCGGGGCTGAAGTCGTCCATGCTCTCGAAGGTGATGTCCAGGCTCAGGTTGCCTTCGCCGGTCAGTTCGTTGGGCACGTGGAACGCGACCCGTGGCTGCATGGCCTTGAGGCGCGAGTCGAAGTTGTCGACGTCGATTTCCAGGAACTTGCGATCGGCCACCGCCGCCAGGGGCTCGACGGGCTTGCCGGCCAGGTCAGCCATCACGCCCATGACGAAGGGCAGCTGGACCTTTTTCTCGGCGCCGTAGAGTTCGACGTCGTACTCGATCTGCACCCGGGGCGCGCGGTTGCGCGCGATGAACTTTTGAGAACTTTGCTTCGCCACGTTGTGCTCCTGGTCGCTGTTGCGACGGTGTTGGCGTCGGTCGGTGATTGCCGCTGACGATACTGTTCGGCCGTACCGGGGTTAGTCGGATTCGGGGCCGCGCAGGTTTTCAAATTGGGACATGCCATCGGGGATCAGATTGCGCACGATGGCCGCGAAATCGGCGTTGACCAGATTCTTGGCTCGGTTGAGCAGCACCGGCAGCGGGCTCGAAGGCTCGTGACGGCTGTAGTAGGCCAGCAGCCGGTCGAGGCTGCGCAGCACGTCCTCACGGCTGTTGATCTCGCCGGAAATCCGCGTTGCGGCTGGCGCCACGGGCGCGTTGCCGGCCTCGTTCGCGGGGGCTTCGGCGGGCTCATCGGTCGGGCTTTCGCTGGTTTGCGGGGCGTGCTGGCCCAGCACCTGCAGCGCCAGGCGCAGGGGCTGCTTGAGGGCGCTGAGGTCAACGCCGCTGGCGGAACCCACTTGTTCGCTGACTTGCTTTTCGATGGATTCGGCCGCCGAGCGAGCGCTGCTCAAGGCGTGGCGAATGGCTTCCAGGTGCTCTGGGTCGCTGTCTTGCAGGGCCCCGGCCAAGTGATCGGAACCCAGGCTTTCGCCCGAGAAGTGCTGCAGGCCGGCGGCGTTCAGCGCCGCGCGCACGCTCACCGGGCCGAAGGTCCGGGAACGGGTGAGGATGGCTTCGCGCAACAGACCGATAGTGGAGTCTGCTGCCAGGCCGGCCAGGGCATTGATCCGCACCGTGGGATCGTTGTCGTCGTCGGCGTCCAGGCGCGGGTGCAGCTCGGCCCAGTAATCACGGAGCAAGCCGTTGATCAGGTCGAGGCTGGTGGCCAGGCCCGGCAGGCCTTCAAGGGCCAGGGTACTTTGCAGGAGGAAATGGGTGATGCGCAGGTCTTTGCTGCGGGCCAGCAAGTCCAGGCTCTGTTGCTGGACGCTGCGCCAGTCCGGCGGCTCGGCCGGCAGGATCGAGTCGCCCATGCTGCGCTCGGGCTGGCCTTGTGCGGCCCGCTCCAAGTGCAAGAATTCCGCGTCATATTCCAGGTCTTCGCCACAAGGCGAAGTTGCTGAAATAGCGGCGAGCAACATCGGTACATCCACCTGGTTCGATCTCCCTATCAGCCTGCAGGACAGTCAGGCAATTAATGCACTAGTTGTTTGTGAACTCGCGCACATTTCTTGGTTAACATGGACTCATTGATACTAGTGAGCCATCATCCGTGTTCAAGAAGTTGTACATTTTTGGTGTAGTAGTTGTGGCTTGTCAAGGTAAGCTATTCGCCCCGCATGACAGTGTTATGTCGACTTATTAGTTCCTTGACCGGCGAGTCAGATTGGGGCGGGACGAAAGGCTTTTGTCATCTGTGTAGTTTAAGTTGAGCGATCATGCTGTGAACGGTGCTGTTTAAAGGATTTTTTGCGGGTTTTTCATTTTTTACGGAACTTTTTCCCCGCCGCCGGTTCGCACGCGGAAGTACAGCAAGGAGGCGCAATGTCGCTGTGTTTGACTATCACTAGTTATCACAAGATTACCCCTGGCCAATGCCCTGAGAAACTAATGGATCAGGGAATGATGGCAATTGGCCGTAGTTCCGATAATGACTGGGTACTTCCTGATCCCGAGCGCTTAGTTTCAGCGCGACATTGTGTCATCCAATACAAGGATGGCCGTTATTATTTGACCGATAACAGTACTAATGGTGTGGAGTTAGTCCGTGCCGGTATTCGTATGCGCCGGGGTAGCAGTGAGCCATTGGAAGATGGCGAGGTTATTCGCATTGGCGATTATGAAATCAGTGCGCGGATCGATTTCAGTCTCAATCGTGCCCAGGTTGAGGCCTTTTCCGGGGACAGCTCCAACAGTTTCGAAGCGCTGATGGGGCGCCACTCGTCGCCTCCCACGCCGATCGAGCCGATTGCCATGGCGCCGGTGGCGCATTTTCAGGGGGCTTCGGCCCAGGACACTTTTCCTGACCTGTTCGATTTCCTCGCTCCGAGTGCGACGCCGCCAGCGACCCAGCCGGATCACGTGCCCGCCGAGCAGCACGATTTTCGCCCGCCGACCCCCACGGCGGTGCCTCAGCCCGTAGCGGCGCCTCAGCCGGCTGCGCCCCAGGGCGCGGCGGTGATTCCGGAGGACTGGGACCTGTTCGGCGAAACACCGGCCCGACCGGCTCCGGTGGCGAGCGCAGCGCCAGTGGCAGCGCCGCCTGTTGCCCCGGACCCCTTTGCCAGCGTCGCTGAGTTCAGTGCAGTACCACCGCAGCCGCAGCCGCAGCCGATCGAGGTCGCAGCCGTGGTGCCCGTTGCCCCTGTCGCCCCTGCGGCTCCCGTTGCGCCAGCGCCAGCGCCAGCGGTCGAGCCGGGGCCACAAACCGACCTGTTGCAAGCCTTCCTGCGGGGCGCCGGGCTGGACCAGCTGCGCATCGACCCGCAGCAGGCCCAGGCGCAGATGGAAAGCCTGGGGCGCAGCTACCGCTTGATGGTGGAAGGCCTGATCGATGTGTTGCGTGCCCGCAGCAGCCTCAAGGGCGAGTTCCGCATGCAGCAGACCATGATCCGCCCGGTGGAAAACAACCCGCTGAAGTTTGCCCCTAACGTGGACGAAGCCATGCTCCTGCTGCTGCGCCACAGCAACCAGGCGTTCATGGCCCCGGACCAGGCGGTGCAGGAGAGCTTCGACGATTTGCGGGCTCACCAGCTGGCCGTCATGGCCGGCGTGGAAGCCGCGATCAAGCACCTGCTGGGGCGCTTCGAACCCACTGAGCTGGAAGCCCGCATGGCCCGCCCCGGTGGCCTGGGCAACCTGTTCAGCGGTTCGCGGCAGGCGCAGAACTGGCAGCAGTTCACGGCGCTCTACAAGCAGATTTCCCAAGAGGCCCAGGACGATTTCCAGGACCTTTTCGGTCGTGAATTCAGTCGCGCCTACGAAGAGCATACCCACCGGCTGCGCCGTTCCTGAGCGCGCCTGGAACCCCCCGAACACACGGATACACGGACAGCTGACACGTCATTGAGGACGCAGGATGATTCAACGATTACTGACATTGGTCGCCATGCTGGTACTGGCGGCCTGTGCCAAGGACGCACCAACGCCCGCCGAGCCGGCCAAGGAAGAACCTGGCGCCACCACCGTGGAGCTGCGTTTCCAGGCCGTGGCCGGGCTCAACCCGGGCCCTGACGGCCAGAGCACGCCGGTGCGGGTGCGGATCTTCGAACTCAAGAACCCGGCCACCTTCATGCGCGCCGACTACTTCGCCCTGGCGGAGCGGGCCCCTGCCACCCTGGGCCCGGACCTCATCGACCAGGATGAAGTGCTGGTCAAGCCCGGCGACCAGTTCACCCTCAAGCGCACCCTGGACCCGGCCACCCGTCAGGTCGGCCTGTTGGTGGGCTATCGCGAAGTGGACCAGGCCCTGTGGCGAGTCGGGGTCAACACGGCGCAGCGCCTGAACAATCAGTATCAGATCGTCCTCGATGTCCGCGCGATCAGCGCCGAGCTCGTGGCCCCCCCATCCAGCCCTGCCCAATAGGCAATCGGAGCAACCATGTCCTGGAACAATCGCGTGGTCTGGTCGGAAGGCATGTTCATTGGAACCCAGCACTTCCAGCAGCATGACCGTTACCTGGAAAACCTCATCGATGCCCGCAGCCGTCCGCTGTCGGCAGGGGCCTGGGGATTCTCCGAGCTGCGTATCGATCAGGGACTGCTGGCCCAGGGCAAGCTGGCCATTGTCAGCGCCCGCGGCCTGTTGCCCGACGGCACACCGTTCAACATTCCCCATGACGACCTGGCGCCGAGCCCGCTGAGCATCGACGACAGCCTGCGCGATGGCCTGGTGTACCTGGCGCTGCCGCTCAAGCGCGCCGGCGCCCGGGATACCGTGGACGAAGGCGAGGAGCTGGGCGCTGCCCGCTACCTGAGCCAGGTGCGCGAGGTGCGGGACGACAACGCCCCCTTTGAAAACCGTGCGCCGGTGGCGGTGGGCTCCCGGGCCTTGCGCCTGCTGACCGCGGCGGACGGCCTCAGCGACTACGCCGCCATCGGTGTGGTGCGGGTCAAGGAAAAGCGCGCCGACCGCGCCCTGGTGCTGGATGACAGCTACATCCCGCCGCTGCTGGATGTGGCCGCGTCCAAGCCCTTGAGCGCCTTTCGCAGCGAGCTGCTGGGCCTGCTGCACCAGCGAGGCGAAGCCCTGGCCGGACGGGTGGTGGCTTCGGGGGCCGGAGGCGCTTCGGAAATCGCCGACTTCATGCTGCTGCAACTGGTCAACCGCGCCCAGCCGCTGGTCAGCCACCTGAACCAGATCAGCCCGCTGCACCCCGAGCGCTTGTACAGCGAACTGGTGAGCCTGGCCGGCGAATTCTCGACCTTCTCCAACAGCGCTCGACGCCCCGCTGAGTACCCGCAGTACCAGCACGATGAGCTGGCCCTGAGCTTTGCCCCGGTGATGCAGGCCCTGCGCGAGGCCCTGTCGATGCTGATCGACAGCAAGGCGACGCCGATCCCGATTGTCGAGAAAGCCTACGGCGTGCACGTGGCCATGCTGGCGGACCGCACCTTGCTGGAGAGCGCCAGCTTCATCCTGGTGGTGCGCGCCGACGTACCCGGCGAGACCCTGCGCGGGCGCTTTGCCCAGCAGAGCAAAGTGGGCTCGGTGGAGCACATCCGCGATCTGGTCAACCTGCAGTTGCCGGGCATCGGCCTGTTGCCGCTGCCGGTGGCGCCACGGCAGTTGCCGTATCACGCCGGCTCCACCTACTACGAGCTCGACCGTGGCAGCGAGCACTGGAAGCAGCTGGTTCATTCCGGCGGCTTCGCGTTCCACGTCGCCGGGGAATTCCCGGGCTTGAACCTGGCCTTCTGGGCCATTCGAGGATAAGTCGCGATGCATCCTTTCGACGATTCGGCAGGGCAGCCGTCCCCGGCCAATGACCGCACCCAATTCATGCCGCGCCCCGGTGGCCGTGCTCCCGAGCCCGGGCGTCCGGCTCCGGCGCCAGCGCCGTCCCTGGCCATGCCGGCGGCGCCGCTGCCGGCCGGCCAGGCCCAGGGCCTGAACCCCCTGGAGAGTGCTGCCGGCCCGCTGCTGGCCTTGCTCACCCGGCTGCGCAACACCCTGGCCCATCCGGCGCCGGCCAGCCTGCGGGCGCAACTGCTGGCCTACCTGCGCCAGTTCGAGGAGCGGGCCGAGGCCGCCGGCGTGCCGCGCAACGACGTATTGCTGGCCCGCTATGCGCTGTGCACCGCCCTGGATGAAGCGGTGCTCAGCACCCCTTGGGGCAGCACCAGCGATTGGGGCAAGCAGAGCCTGCTGATCACCGTGCACAACGAAGCCTGGGGCGGCGAGAAGGTCTTCCAGTTGCTGGAGCACTGCCTGCAAAGCCCCCGCGAGCGCCTGTACCTGCTGGAGCTGCTGTACCTGTGCATGTGCCTGGGTTTCGAAGGCCGCTACCGGGTGATGATCGACGGTCGCAGCCAGCTCGAAGCCCTGCGCGAGCGCACTGCGGCGATCATCCGCAGTGCCCGTGGCGAGCATGAGCGCGAGCTCTCGCCCCATTGGCGCGGGGTCAGCGTGGCCCGTGATCGCCTGGCCCAGTTCATGCCGCCCTGGGTCGGTATCGCCATCGGTGTGGCCCTGCTCCTGGCGCTGCTGTTCGGCCTGCGCCTGAAGCTGGCGGCGGACGCTGAGCCGGTGTTCAAGAACATCCATGCCCTGGGCGAGATCCCGGTGCAGACCCTGGACCGCCCAGTGATCCAGCCCAAGATTGTCGAGCGTCCGCGTCTGGCGGGCTTTCTCGCCGAGGACATCAAGGCCGGGCGGGTGGCAGTGGAAGACGCCGTCGACCGTTCGGTGGTGACCATTCGCGGCGACGAGCTGTTCGCCTCGGCCAGCGCCAGCATCCTCGATGACTACCAGCCGCTGATGCTGCGCATCGCCGACGCCGTGCGCAAGGTCAAGGGCCAGGTGCGGATCACCGGCCACAGCGACAACCGACCGATCGCCACCTTGCGCTTCCCGTCCAACTGGAAGCTGTCCCAGGCCCGCGCCGAATCGGTGTTGCAGATTCTCGCAGCGAAGACCGGGCAGCCGGAGCGCTTCAGCGCCGAAGGCCGCAGCGACACCGAGCCGTTGGCAACCAATGCCACCGCTGAAGGGCGGGCGCGCAATCGTCGGGTAGAAATCAGCGTATTGGCGGAGGGAGTCGAGTGAAGGCGTTTTTCAGTTTTGTGACGCGCTGGGTGATTCCACTGCTGGGGCTGATCGCCCTGAGCCTGATCATCTGGTTCATTGGCCCGTTGCTGGAGTTCCTGGTGCCGGAAGGGCGGCGTTGGGCGCTGATCATTGTCATTTTCGCGGTGTGGATCGGCTACCGGGTGTTTCGCATCATCCAGGCCCGCCGGCACGCGGCCAAAGTCCTGCAAAGCCTGGCCGCCGATACCCCGCCGGACCCGGACAGCGTGGCCACCGCCGAGGAACTGGCGGCCCTGCGCCAGCGCATGGACGAAGCCCTGGCGCTGTTGAAGAAGGCCAAGCTCGGCGGTGACGAGCGGCGCAACCTCTACGAGCTGCCGTGGTACGTGATCATCGGGCCACCGGGCTCGGGCAAGACCACCGCGCTGGTCAACTCCGGCCTGCATTTTCCCCTGGCCGCGCAGCTGGGCGCCGGTGCCGTGCGCGGCGTCGGCGGCACCCGCAACTGCGACTGGTGGTTCACCGATCAGGCCGTGCTGCTGGACACCGCCGGCCGTTACACCACCCAGGACAGCCATGCCGCAGTGGACAAGGCGGCCTGGCTGGGCTTTCTCGACCTGCTGAAAACCCAGCGTTCGCGGCGGCCCATCGATGGCGCCTTCGTCGCCATCAGCCTCTCCGACCTGCTGCTCAGCAGCGAAGCCGAGCGGGCAGCGCATGCTGCGGCGATTCGCCTGCGTATCCAGGAGCTGTACACCCAGCTGGGGGTACGTTTCCCGATCTACCTGATGCTCACCAAGCTGGATCTGGTGCCGGGTTTCATGGAGTTCTTCGATTCCCTGAGCAAGGAAGAGCGGGCCCAGGTCTGGGGCATGACCTTCGCCCTGGATGACGGCAAGAGCGGCGACAGCCCCCTGGCCCAGTTGCCGGCGGAGCTGGCGGCCCTCGAGCAGCGCCTCAACGAACGCCTGGTGGAGCGCCTGCAACAGGAGCGCGATCCGGCCCGGCGCGACCTGATCTACGGCTTCCCGCAGCAATTCGCGGCGCTCAAGGAGTCCTTGCAGGGCTTCCTCGAAGGCGTGTTCAAACCCAACGCCTTCGAAGAGCGCGTGCTGCTACGCGGGGTGTATTTCACCAGCGGCACCCAGGAAGGCAGCCCCATCGACCGCCTGATCGGCGCCATGGCCCAGAGCATGAACCTGGACCGCCAGCACCTGGCGCGGCAGACCGGCACCGGGCGCAGCTACTTCATCGAGAAACTGTTCAGTGCGGTGGCCTTTGCCGAGCGCGGGCTGGTGGGGGTCAACCCCAAGGTCGAGCGGCGGCGTAAATGGATCGCTCGGGGCGCCCTGGCGGCCACCGTGGCCCTGGTGCTGGTGGTCAGTACCTTGTGGATCATCAGCTACCGGGCCAACCAGGCCTATATCGCCCAGGTCGACCAGCGCGTCGGCCCAGTGCGTCAGGACGTGCAAAGCCTCAGCCCGGCCCAGCGCGATGTGCTGGCAGTGCTGCCGCTGCTCAACGCCACGCGCAACCTGGCCGGCGATGCGCCGGGCTGGGCCGAAGGCCTGGGCCTGTATCAGGGCGACATGCTCGAAGCCGAGGCCGCCAGCGTCTATCGCAAGCTGCTGGTGGCGGTGTTCGCCCCGCGCTTGATGACCCGCATCGAAGAGCAACTGCACAGCGGCGGCAACTCGGACTTCCTCTACGAGGGCCTCAAGGCCTACCTGATGCTGGCGGACAGCGAGCACTACGATCCGGACTTCATTAAGGCCTGGATCACCCTGGACTGGGACCGGACCCTGGCCCGCGACCTGCCGCCCGAGCAGCGCCAGGCCCTGACCGGCCACCTGCAGGCGCTGTTCGAAAAACATCCACCCAATGCGCGCCTGGACCAGCGCCTGATCGACGACCTGCGCCGCCAGCTGCAACAGCTGCCGGTGGCCCAGCGCGTGTATGACCGGGTCAAGCGCGCCAAGCTGCCGGACGGTGTGCCGGACTTCCGCCTCAGCGAAGCCGGTGGCCGTGACGCGGCGCTGGTGTTCACCCGCAAGAGCGGCAAGCCGTTGAGCGAACCCCTGAGCGGGCTGTTCACCGCCAAGGGCTACCGCGAAGGCTTCCTCCTGGCCAGCCTCAACCAGGCCGGCACCCTGGCCGAAGAGCAGTGGGTACTGGGCCGCGATCAGGCCGACCAGCAGAACGTCGCCAGCCTTGCCGCCGACGTGCGTCGCCTGTACTTCCAGGACTACCTGCGCCAGTGGGACGCCTTGCTGGCGGACATCGACTTCGTGCCGATCACCAGCGTGGCCCAGGCCGCGGACGTGCTGCGGATTCTTTCCGGTCCCACCTCGCCGCTGAAGAAGCTGTTGGTGGCGGTGGCCAAGGAAACCGATCTGCAACAGGAAGAACGCCTGTTGGCGGCCCAGGGCCAGAAGGTCGAGGGCGGTGTGGATCAACTCAAGCAGCGCCTGGGTTCCCTGCTGGGCCAGGAACAGGCAGGCAATCCGGCGGCCGTGGCCAGTAGCGAAGACCCGGTCAGTGCGCATTTTGCCGAGCTCAACAGCCTGGTGAGCAAGGGCGAAGGCGAGCCGGCGGCCATCGACGGCCTGCTGGCGGACATGAATGCCCTGTACGTGCAGGTCAGTGCCATGGTCGGGGCCAGCGGCGATGCCTTGCTGGGCGAGGCCAAGAACCAGGCCAGTGCCGCGGCGGCGCGGGTCAGCCTGACCGCCGAGCGCCAGCCGCCGGTGGTCCAGGGGCTGGTGAAATCGGTGGTCAGTTCCACCACCAACACCATGATGGGCGGGGTGCGCAACCAACTGAATGCGGCCTGGGTCAGCGAGGTGGTGAACGTTTATCGCCAGTCTCTGAGCGGGCGTTATCCGATGTCGCCGGGCAGCTCGCGGGACGCGACCCTGGAAGACTTCGGGCAGTTCTTCGGCACCGGCGGGGTGATGGACAACTACTTCCGCAAGTACCTGCAGCCTTACGTCAACACCTCGACCACCACCTGGAGCTGGCAGCCGGGCGCGGCGCAGAAGCTGGGCATTTCCCCCGGTGTGCTGCAAACCTTCCAGCGCGCCTCGAACATCCGCGATGCGTTCTTCCGCTCCAGTGGCGGGACCCAACCGGCGGTGCGTTTCGAACTCAAGCCGGTGGCGATGGACGCCAACATCAGCCAGTTCCTCCTCGACCTGGATGGCCAGCAACTGAGCTACGACCACGGCCCGAGCCGGCCGGTGGCCATGCAATGGCCGAACCCGGGGAGCATCGGCGTGGTGCGCCTGTCGATCATGCCGCCATCGGCCACTGGGCGCTCCGGGATCACCCTGGACGGTCCCTGGGCCTGGTTCCGTTTGCTGGAGCAATCGGACCTGACCGCCACCAACTCGCCGGACCGCTTCAACCTGCGGCTGCGGGTGGATGGCGCGAGCATTTCCTACGAGCTGCGGGCCAGCAGCGCCTTCAACCCGTTCAAGAGCCGGGTGCTCAGCGGCTTCAGCCTGCCGGAGCGGCTATGACGGTGGTCGGTCTGTACGGCAAGTTGGCCAGCCGCGGCGATTTTGTCAGCCGTGGCTTGCCGCAGAGTTTCATCGGCCCTTGGGACAGTTGGCTGGCGGCGGGGTTGCTGGCCAGCCAGAACGCCCTGGGCGAGCAGTGGCTGAACGCCTACCTGGTCAGCCCGCTGTGGCGTTTTGCCCTCGCCCCGGGAGTCTGTGGGCCCCAGGCGGCGGTGGGCGTGGTGATGCCGAGCATCGACCGGGTCGGGCGTTACTTCCCCCTGACCGTGGCCGCCTTGCTGGAGCCTGAAAGCGATGTGGCCTCCCTGGTGAGTGGCCCGGAGCTGTGGTTCGAACAGGTGGAAGAGCTGCTGCTGGCGACCCTGGACCAGGACGCCAGTTTCGAAGCCCTGGAGGACGGGTTGCAGGCCCTGGGAGCGCCGAGCCCGGCGACTCGCGCCGAATGCAGCCATTTCGCCGGCCTGCAGCGGTTTTATGTCAGCGATCCACAGTCCCGTGGCGCGATCCTCGCGACCCAGGGCAGTGAAGGGTCGAGCGCCTGGTGGGGCCGGGGTTCGCCGTCCATCAGCCCGATGCTCCTGCGTTGCCAGGGGCTGCCGCCGGCCAGCGATTTTGCGCAATTTTTGCTCGGACAAGAAGGTGCCGTCTAAATGGGTTCAGCGCCACAACTGTCCTACCAGTCCGCCAGCTACAGCCATGTCGGCATGGTGCGGAAAATCAATGAAGACGCCTGGCTCGAAGCCCCGGAAGCCGGCCTCTGGCTGGTGGCCGACGGCATGGGCGGGCACGCTGCCGGGGATTACGTCAGCAGCTTGATCGTCGATAGCCTGCGCGGCATTGCGCCGGTCGACAGCCTCGACCATTACGTCGCCGCGCTGCGCAATGGCCTGGCGGCGGTGAATGCCGCCGTGCGCGAGGAAACCGCCAATCGCGGGGTGACCATGATGGGCAGCACCGTGGTCCTGCTGGCGGTGCGCGGTGCTCGGGCGGTGTGCCTGTGGGCCGGCGACAGCCGCCTGTACCGGCTGCGGGACGAGCAGTTGGAAAGCATTTCCAGGGATCACAGCTACGTCCAGGACCTGCAGGACAGTGGCCTGCTCAGCGAAGCCGAGGCGCGGGTGCACCCCCGGGCCAATATCGTCACCCGGGCCATTGGCGTCGAAGCCCAGTTGGAGCTGTCCCAGGTCGACCTGCAGGTGGAGGATGGCGACACCTTCCTGCTGTGCAGCGACGGCTTGAACAAGACCGCCGAAGACTTCGAGCTGCGCGATGTGCTCAGCCACAGCGAGCCCAACGACGTGGTGCGTAGCCTGATTCACCTGGGCCTGACCCGGGGCGCGCCGGACAACATCACCGCCATCGTGATCAAGGCCGCAGGACAGTGACCATGGATATTCTGATTCCCGGCTTTGACATCCAGGGCGAGATTGGCGAAGGCGCCATGGCCACCGTGTACCTGGCGACCCAGCGTTCGCTTGAACGCAAGGTGGCGCTCAAGGTGATGGCCGCGGCGCTGGCCGCCGACCCGAGCTTCTGCGAGCGCTTTTTGCGCGAGGGCAAGACCCTGGCGCGCCTGTCCCATCCGCACACCGTGACCATCCACGACATCGGCAATGTCGGCGAGCTGTACTACATGGCCATGGAGTACCTGCCCAACGGCACCCTGAAAGAGCGCATTGCCGCCGGGCTGACCCCGGAGCAGGGCCTGGCCTACATCCGCCAGATCGCTTCGGCCCTGGGTTACGCCCACGCCCAGGGGCTGGTGCACCGTGATGTGAAGCCGGCCAACATCCTGTTCCGCGCCGACGGCACGGCGGTGCTTTCGGACTTCGGCATCGCCAAGTCCCTGGATGACCGCACCCAATTCACCCAGGCCGGTTTTGCCGTGGGCACGCCGAGCTACATGAGCCCGGAACAGGCCCGGGGCCAGGACATCGACGGGCGCGCCGACCTCTATGCCCTGGGCGTGGTGCTGTACGAGATTCTCGTCGGCGAGTTGCCTTACAACGGCACCGACGCCCTGTCCACGGCCCTGGCCCACCTCACCGAGCCGTTGCCGGAGCTGCCGCTGCACCACGGGCGCTACCAGCACATCCTGCGCAAGCTGCTGGCCAAGGACCCGGCGGAACGTTATCCGGATGCGGCGGCCTTGCTGACGGCCCTGGACAACCTGCCGCCGGAGGCGACCGAGGTCGAGGCGACGCTGATCCAGCCGTTGCCGCTGCCGCCTCAGGCTGCACCCCAGCCTGTACCTCAGGGCAACGACCTCGCCGGGTTGACCCCGGTGTCGATCGAGATTCCCCGGCAGGCGCCTGCGCCACAACCGGCGCCGCGCCGCGAGCCGCCCGAGGAGCCAGCGGCGCCGCCGCGCACCTCCAATCTGCCACCAGCCGGAAGTGGGGCTTCCGAACAGCACCGTGGCCCGGTGCTGGCCCTGGCCGGCGTCGCCGTGGCCGTCGCCCTGGCGGTGGCCGGCGCTGGTTATTGGTGGCTGTCCGGCGACAGCCCGGCGCCTGCGCCCAAGACCGCTTCGACGGTCAGCACCCCGCCTGCCGTGGTGGCGCCGCCGGTGGAGCAGCCACTGGCAGCGGATGTTGATGGCGGCCAGCGGCCGTTGCTGATGCCGGGCAAGAAGACCCTGTTCCAGCGGGTGCTGAGCAAGCCGGGGGCGAGCTTTTCCAGCGAGCCGGGCGCCACACCGGACAAGTCGGTGCCGGCGTTCTCGGTGCTGTATGTGTACCAGCGCAAGAACCTCGACGGCCGCTCCTGGCTGCGCCTGGGCGCCGCCAGTGACGGGCGCAGCGCCGGCTGGCTGCCGGCCGAGCAGGTCAGCGACTGGAAGCAGAGCCTGGTGCTGAAATTTACCGAGCGTTCCGGTCGTGCACCGGTGATGTTCGTGCGTCAGGCCAGCGAGCTGGAGCGTTTGCTGGCGGACCCGGCGGCGGCCAAGAACCTGCTGCTCAGGGCGCAGAAGAATCCCCAGGACGAGCAGCAGGTGCTGGCCCTGGAACCCAATGCCAGCGCAGTGCCCCAGGAGCAGTTCTACCTGCTGCCGATCTTCGACGCCAAAGAGAGCTTCGACGAGGACGGTCAGCCGGTGCAGTTGCTCAATGTCGCCTCGATCGACCCGGGCAACAGCCCGCAGAGCATCAGCGACAGCAGTGGCCAGCGCCTGCCGGCGAACAGCCCTCCGGCCGCCGCCGATGCCTTCCGCACGGCAGTGGTGCTGGTGGTGGACACCTCGGTGTCGATGCAGCCGTACATCGATCAGGTGCGCGACGTGGTCCACGAGCTGCAGAGCAAGATCGCCGAGCGTGGCGAGCTGGACAGTGTCAGCTTCGGCCTGGTGGGGTTTCGCAACAACACCAGCAAGACCCCGGGCCTGGAGTACGTGACCAAGACCCTGGTGACCCTGGATCAGGGCCGCGACCCGCAGCGCTTCCAGGAACTGGTGAGCCAGGTCAAGGCCACCAGTGTCTCCAGCCACTCGTTCAACGAAGACGCCTTTGCCGGGGTGATGCAGGCAGTGGAAGGCATGGATTGGAAGGGCTACGGCGGTCGCCTGATCCTGCTGGTCAGTGATGCCGGGGCCCTGCGCAAGAACGATCCTTACAGCCGCACCCAGATGAACGAGGCGGAAGTGCGCCAGGCGGCTTTGGGCAAGCAGATCAAGATCTACGCCCTGCACCTGCGCACCGATGCCGGCAAGAAAAACCACGCCCAGGCGGAAACCCAGTACCGGGTGCTGACTGCCGACGCCAACCCGAAGATCGGCGACCTGTACATTCCGGTGCCCGGCGGCGATGTGCGCAAGTTCGGCGAGCAGGTCGACGAGATCGGCACGGTGTTCGCCGACTTGGTGCATCAGGTGCGCAGCAACCAGAACCAGGACGTCCCGCAGCTGGCGGCGGCGCCGAGCATCGCGCAGAAGTCGGCGGCCATCGGCTACGCCATGCACATGGATTTCCTCGGTCGCAAATCCGCGAGTCAGGCGCCGCAGCTGGTCAGCGCCTGGACCGCCGACCGCGACCTGACCAACCCGGCGCTGCCGGCGTTCCAGGTCTGCGTGATGCTCACCAAGCTGCAGCTCAACGACTTGCAGCAGTCGCTGAAGCTGATTGTCGATGCGGCACGCAAGACCCAGACCTCGCCCAAGGATTTCTTCCAGGAAATCGCCAGCGCCAGTGCCTACATGAGCCGCGACCCCTCGGCCCTGCGCAAGGGCGGCAACCTGGCCGACGGCGGCGTGCTGGGGGAATACCTGGAAGGGCTGCCGTACCGCAGCAAGTCGCTGAACATGACCCAGGACCTGTGGCTGTCCCTGAGCGTGGCCGAGCAGGAAGATTTCATCGACGAGCTGGATTCGAAGATCCGTCTCTACGAGACCTTCCACAACGACCTGGCCAACTGGGTGCGCTTCGGCGATGCCGAGCCGGGTGATGCCCTGTACCGCGTTCCGTTGTCGACCCTGCCGTGATGCTCGATCTGGCAGAGGTGCGCAAGAGTCGCGGCGAGGGTCGCCAGCGCTACAGCCTGGTGATCCCCAGGCTGCAATTGCGTGCGGGCGATCAACTGGCGGTGGTCGGCCCCAGCGGCTGCGGCAAGAGCACGCTGCTCGATCTGCTGGCGCTGGTGCTGGCTCCGGACTCGGCGGCGCGCTTTGAATTCGCGCCGGCCAATGACCCCATCGACATTGCCGGCATCTGGCGTGGCACCGGTCACAGCGCCTTGGCGCAGCTGCGCAGCCGGCACCTGGGTTATGTGCTGCAGACTGGCGGTCTGCTGGGGTTTCTTGATGTGCGCAGCAACATCAGCCTGCCCCGGCAGTTGCTGGGGCTGGCGGACGAGGGCATTCCACGGCGTTTGGCCGAACGCCTGGAAATCGCCGATCAACTGCACAAGAAACCCGCCGCCCTGTCGGTGGGCCAGCGTCAGCGTGTCAGTTGTGCCCGGGCCTTGGCCCATGGTCCGCAGGTGCTGCTGGCGGATGAGCCGACCGCGGCCCTGGACCCCTTGAACGCTCAGCGGGTGATGCAACTGTTGGTGCAACAGGCGCGGGATCAGCGGCTGTGCTGCGTGATCGCCACCCACGATGAGGTGCTGGCCCGGGCCAACGGCTTGCAGGTGCGGCGCATTGCCTGCCAGCGCGATGCCGACGGCGGGGTCACCGCGACGCTGGGGGAGGCCTGCTGATGCGTGCGTCCCTGACCGCTGCCCTGGCCTGGCAGGACTACCGCGCCGATACCTGGTTGTCGGCCTGTTCGGTGCTGGCCCTGGTGGCGGTGATTGCGCCGTTGCTGGTGCTGTTCGGGCTCAAGTTCGGGCTGGTGAGCAGCCTCACCGAGCGCCTGGAAAAAGACCCGGCGGTACGCGAGATCATTCCCCTGGGCGGTGGACGTTTCAGCGCCAGCTTCATTGCTGAACTGGGCCAGCGTCCGGACGTAGCCTTTGCCTTGCCGCGCACCCGGCAGATTGCCGCGACGGCGGACTTGTCCCGGGGCACGGGGGATATCGGAGTGACCGTGGAAATGTTGCCGACCGCTGTCTCGGACCCCTTGCTCGGGCGTTTGCCGGTGCCGCGGAACATGAGTGGCGTGCTCCTGAGTCGTACCGCCGCCGAGAAGCTTGGCGTACAGCCTGGTGATTGGCTGCAGGCGAGCTTCGGCCGGCAAGTGGCGGGGCGCAGCGAAGTGCAGCGGACCCGGGTCCAGGTGGAGGGCGTATTGCCCCTGGAAGCCTTTGCCCGGGATGCCCTGTTCGCCCCGCTGGCCTTGCTGGAGGCCGCCGAGGACTACCGCGACGGCCGTGCCGTGGCGGCCCTGGGCTGGCTCGGCGAAGCGCCGGCCGCGTCCGCGCAGCGGGTCTACCCGGCCTTTCGCCTGTATGCCCGCAGCCTGGATGACGTCGAACCCTTGCGCCGCTATTTCGCCGAGCGTGGCCTGTTGGTGGCGACCCAGGCCCAGACCATCGCCCAGGTGCAGTCCTTGAGTCGCAACCTGTCCATTGTCTTCTGGGTGATCGCCGGGCTGGCCCTGGCGGGCGCCTTTGCGGCGATCTTCGCCGGGGCCCTGGCGGCGGTGGAGCGCAAGCGCCGGGAGTTGTCGGTGCTGCGCCTGCTGGGATTCTCCACCGGTGCCCTGTTGTTGTTCGTGGTGGCCCAGGCGCTGTACAGCGCCGGTTTCGCTGCGTTGTTGAGTGGCGCTCTGTATGGCCTGGCCCAGGCCGGGCTGAATCATTTGTTCATGCAGGTGCCCGGCGAGTACGCCAGTCATCTGCTGCCGGCCCATTACGGGCTGGCCCTGTTGGCGACGCTGGGCGTCAGCACCCTGGCCGCCGCGCTGGGCGGCTGGCGGGTGTCGCGCATTGAAGCCTGTGAAGGAATTCGCGATGTATAAGTTGATCGGCCCCGTGTTGGCCATGACCCTGGCCGGCGCCGTGTGGGCGCAAGAGCCCGGCAACAAGATGGACAACCCCAAGCCCTTGCCGGACGACGTCAGTCTGCCGCTGCCCTGTGAAGGCGAGATGGTGTTTCGCTATGTCTACGTCCTGGCCCAGGGCACCCTGGACGACCGCGAGGTCAACCTCGGCTATCCCTTCAGCGAAGGTGAGAGCGGCTACCAGCAATCGTTCATCTCCGGCTATCGCCGGGACTACATCAATGGCCAGTTCACCCTCAAGGACCTGCCTGGTGCCTGGAGCAAGACCATTGCTCCGGCTTTGCCGAAAACCGGTGCCGGGGTGCCTCTCAAGCCGATGCTGTATTTCATCGGCAAGTACGAAGTCACCGCTCGCCAGTACGCTCAGGTGATGGCTCAGGCCCAGTCCCTGGCCAGCGGCGAGCCGGCCCCGGCCTGTGAAGCCTCGGAGGGCATGCAGGGGCGTTTGCCCAAGGTCAAGCTGTCGCGCTTCGAGGCCGAGCGTTTCGCGGCGGTGTACAGCGCCTGGCTGATGAAGCATCACCGTGACTTGCTGCCGGTCAGCGGCCGCGGCAGTTCCTCCGAAGACGGCGGCCTGGGCTTCGTGCGCCTGCCCACCGAAGTGGAGTGGGAATACGCCGCCCGTGGCGGTCAGGCGGTGAGTCGCCAGGAGTTGGAAGGGCGGCTGTTTCCACGGCGCCTGGAGGGCAGCGAGAGCGATGGCCCGCTGGCGGACTGGGCGGTGTTCAATCAGGTGGCCGGCGGCACGGGCCAGGCGGCGCGGCTGATGCCGATCGGCACCAAGCTGCCCAACCCCATCGGCCTGTTCGACGTGATCGGCAATGCCGCCGAGATGGTCCAGGAGTCGTTCCAGCTGGTGCGCGCCGGACGGCGCCAGGGCACCTATGGTGGCTTCGTGGTCAAGGGCGGCAATTACCTGGAAGGCGAGGGCACGCTGTTTACCGGCATGCGCCGCGAGTACCCGCTGTTTGGCGCCGACGGCACCGAGCAGAGCAATGAAACCACGGGTTTTCGGGTGGCCATCGGTGCCTTGTCGGCCCCGCGTTCGCGCTACAAGGAGCTGTTCGCCCAGTGGCAGAAGGAAGGCCGCCTGGCGTCCCTGACCGACGCCATCGATGACGCCCAGGACCCCACCAAGCGCCTGGACGCCATCATCGCCGCCAGTGTCGACCCGCGTCTGCAGGCGGAGCTGGGGCTGGTCAACGAAGAGCTCAAGCGCAACGTCTCGCTGATCGCCCAGCAGCGCGAGGAAGCGGCGGGCAACCTGATCCAGTCGTCGGCCCTGGTGGCCGAGACCATCAATAACTACAACATCCGCCTGACCAACCTGAAGAAGAGCCAGCAGCAGGCCATCGATGCCAAGGACGAACCCAGCGCCAAGCTGTTCGCCGAAGCCATCGACAACGGCCGCAGCGCACTGGACGGGGCGGTGGCGATCTACATCGACAACCTGGCCACGGGCACCCGTTACACCGACGCGGTGATCCAGGCGCAATTTCAACGGATCAAGGAAGAACTCAATCGCAAGCCGGTGCTCGGCAAGAGCCTGGTGACGCGCGCTACGTTATTCGTCCGCCATGTCGGGAATTATCGCCAGCAACGGCGAGCCGACCCGGCGACGATTTTGAAGGAACTGCTCGCATCGACCGGTCAGAAGTCATGACCGGCCGCTGTCTGTCGAGCCTGGAGGAGCTCGGACGACCTGGCGTCGTACCGAGTTGGTCAAACTTAATCGAGATCACGAACATGCTTTTTTCCCGCAACCCATTTGCTTCAACATCCAAGCGTCACCTGCTGTTGGTTGCCGCCGGGTTCAGCACCGTATTGACCGGTTGCGCGACCTCTCCGGTGTCCAAGGTCGCCTCCACCACCAAGGTCGAGTACTACCCGAGCTGCTACGAGCCGGTGCAGCACCTGCGCGCCACTGATTCGGACATGACCAAGTCGGTGGTCACCGGTGCCGCTCTGGGCGCTGCTGGCGGTGCCTTGCTCGGCGCCTTGACCGGCGACGGCGACAACCGTGGTCGCAACGCGGCCATCGGTGCGGCCGGTGGTGCCCTGGCCGGTGGTGCCGCCGGTTACTACACCGAGCGCCAGAAGCAGATCGCCGATGACAATCAGCGCATCGCTTCCTACGCCGCTGACGTCAACAAGAGTGCTGCCGACATCGACCGCAGCACCGCCTACGCCCGTGCTTCGCAGACCTGCTACCAGCGTGCCTTTGACAGCCTGATCACTGCCCGCAAGGCCAACAGCATCAATGATGTGGAAGGGCGTAAGCGCCTGGCGGAGATCGTCAGCGGCCTGAAAGAGTCCAATGACCTGATCGCCGCGGTGAACGGCCGGGCCAGCGAAGACCTGAGCAAGTACAACCAGGCCTACGAGCAGGACCTGCAGCAAGTGGGCGTGCAACGTACCGACGTGGTGAAAGTCGCCACCGCCGACACCACCCCGGTGACCACCACCGGTGGCAAGAAGAAGCAGCAGAAGGTCAAGCAACCCAAGCTGCCGACTGTACCGACGGAAGCGGTGAGCACCGAGAAGTCGATCCAGCAGGCCAAGACCAAGCAGGCCGAGAGCAACAAGGTCGCTACCACCGGCCAGACCCAGGTCAACAGCATGTGCAAGAGCCCGGACCTGGGTGATTGGGCACCGGTGCCTTGCCCTAACGTCTGAGTCAGTGATTGTCTGACAAGATGTAGCGATAAGCGTTGAACGCCAGTCGATCTCCGAGTAATCGAGCAGATCGGCTGGCGCTCTTCGAGTTACAGGTTAAACTGCGGCGGCCATCCAATAATTCCACTGAGGCGCCGTGCATGAAATTTCGTTTTCTTCTCTGGGTGCTTGGCCTGTTGATGGGCAAAGCCAGCCGCAACAATCCTGCTTTTCAGCAACAGTTGGGTGACAAGGAACTGGTGTTCCAGTTGCAGACGCTCGACGGCAAGGTTGCTCGACACTTCTTCGTCAAAGACCAGCGCGTGACCAGCCGTTCGGGGTTCTATCCGGAGCCGGCGTTCGCCATTGCCTTCAAGGATGCCGCTTATGGCTTCGCCACGATGCAGGCGAAGAACAAGCAGTTGGCGTTCATGACCGGTATTCAGGACAAGTCGATCCAGATCAAGGGCAATCCGGCGCTGGTGATCTGGTTCCAGGGCTTGACCAAGTATTTGAAACCGAAGAAGGCCAAGCCCAAGGCTTGAGGGTGGAGCTTCGCCGGCTAGCCGGCGAATGGGGTCAGGCCTGGCTGAACTGCGAAGCCAGTTCCCGCAGCAGCACTTCCGCTTCCAGCACTTTGCTCACCACGTCTTCGGCCTTGTCGCGGCTCAAGCCCAGGCGCTCGAACAGTGCGTCGGGAATTTCCTCGTGGGGGCCGGAACCGATGCCACGGCTGCGCAGCAGGCGTACTGCCAGGCACACCAGATTCGGGTACTCGGCGTAGGCGCCGTCGTAGCTCGGGTCGTGCTGGAAGCGCAGGGCGGTGGACAGCTCGTCCGGCATGTCCCAGTAACGCATCAGCCAGGAACCGATCTGTTCGCGGCTGATGCCCAGCAGGTGCTGCTCGACATAGCTGTGGCACAGGTGCGGGTTGACCTCCAGGTGCCGGCAGATCAGCGAGAAGTGCGGTGGGAACACGTGGGCCAGCAGCAGGTAGCCGAAGTTGTGCAGCAGGCCGGCGAGGTAGGTCAGGCCGGCTTCCGGGCGCTGTGCCCGAGGCATGGCGCGGGTCAGGCCTTCGATCACCGCTGCGGTGTAGATCGATTGCTGCCAGTAGGGCGTGGCGTGCTGCGGCTGGTCCTTGGGCAGGCTCAGGGTCTTGCCCAGGGCCAGGCCCAGGGCGAGGTTGATCACCAGGTCAAAGCCCAGCACGCGGACGATGGCGTCCTCCACCGAGCGGATCTTGCCCGGCGACGCGTAGTAGGGCGAGGCGGCCCAGCTGACCACTTGCGCGGCCAGGGCCGGGTCGGTCTCCACCACGCCGGTGATGTCGTCGATGGTGGCGTTGGGGTCGACCCGCAGCTTGATGATCTTCTGCGCGGTTTCCGCCAGCGGCGGGATCTCGATGGTGGCTTCCAGGCGTTGCTGGATACGCCGCGCGGTGAACGCCTGCATGGCCTGGGTGATTTCCTCGCGGTCGTCATCCGGGCGATCAAGGTTGGGGCGGATGCTGCTCAGGGGTTCGCCGAAATGCCCGGCGCTGGCCTTGTTGAGCATGCTCTTGAAGGCTTCGCTGGTGATTTCCAGAAGCACGCCCGGCTCGCCCGAATAGATCAACAGGCTGGGTTCGCGCAGCAGGCTTTCTTCGTACAGACAGGGGGAACTGGTGAGTGCCGGCAGGCCGGGCAGCAGGCTCAGGCTGTGTTTGCCGAGCATGCGCTCCAGGCGTTCGGTGGACACCGCGGTGAGACGGCGGCCGGTGAGTTCGGTGAGGCGGTTGAGGTCCAGTAGCTGGCTCTGCGGAAACAGCACCATCAGCGCGCCGACGGCATCGTCAAGGAGCACGGCCTGGACCTTGCGCGCAGCCGGCAGGCCTGGCTGGTCGAGCACTTCGTTGTAGCTGATGGCCAGCTTGCCGAGCAGCAACCGGATAACAGACGGAGCGTGTGGGGTTGCAGTGGCGAGGGCAACTTCTGTCATGGCCTGGTATCCGTTTTTCTACAATTTGACGAGTATAACCAGCTTGGTTATGCCCATGGTCCATTAACTGAGCGTTGGTTCACACTTGGCCGTATTGCTGGCCGTGGCGCAGCCAGCGTTCCAGCAGCGGGCTCACATGGTCCGGCCAACGCTCCAGCAAGGCCTGCGCGGCGTCGCGTACGGCCGGTAGCAGGTCAGCGTCACGCATCAGGTCGGCGACCTTGAATTGCAGCAGGCCGGTCTGGCGGGTGCCGAGCATTTCCCCGGGGCCGCGCAGTTCCAGATCCTTTTCGGCGATGACGAAACCGTCGTTGGTCTCGCGCATGATGCCCAGGCGCTGTCGTCCGATTTGTGAAAGCGGCGGATGGTAGAGCAGCACGCAGTGGCTGGCGGCGCTGCCGCGCCCGACCCGGCCGCGCAGCTGGTGCAACTGAGCCAGGCCCAGGCGTTCCGGGTTCTCGATGATCATCAGGCTGGCATTGGGCACATCGACCCCGACCTCGATCACGGTGGTGGCCACCAGCAGTTGCAGGTTGCCGGCCTTGAACTCGGCCATCACCGCGGCTTTCTCAGCCGGTTTCATGCGGCCGTGAATCAGCCCCACGCGCAGTTCGCCCAGGGCGCTGGAGAGGTCTTCGAAGGTGGTTTCGGCCGCCTGGCAGGTGAGCTCTTCGGACTCTTCGATCAGGGTGCAGACCCAATAGGCCTGGCGCCCTTCGGCGCAGGCCGCGCGCACCCGCTCGATCACTTCGACGCGGCGGCTGTCGGTCACCAGCACGGTGTTGACCGGGGTCCGGCCGGGCGGCAGTTCGTCGAGGATCGAGGTATCCAGGTCGGCGTAGGCGCTCATCGCCAGGGTTCGCGGAATCGGTGTGGCGGTCATGATCAGCTGGTGCGGACAGAGGCGGCCACCCACGCCTTTCTGGCGCAGGGCCAGGCGCTGCTGGACACCGAAGCGGTGCTGTTCGTCGATGATCACCAGGGCCAGGTTCTTGAACTGCACTTCATCCTGGAACAGGGCATGGGTGCCCACCACCATCGGCGCGCCGCCGGCAATCTGTTCCAGGGCCGCCGCGCGGTTCTTGCCCTTGAGCTTGCCCGCCAGCCAGGCGACTTCCAGGCCCAGGGGCTCGAGCCAGCGCTTGAAGGTAATGAAGTGCTGCTCGGCGAGGATTTCCGTCGGCGCCATCAGCGCCACCTGGTAACCGGCTTCCAGGGCCTGCAGGGCGGCGAGGGCGGCGACCACGGTCTTGCCTGCCCCTACGTCGCCCTGGATCAGGCGCAGCATGGGCTCCGGCTGGCTCAGGTCGTAGGCGATTTCGTTGCCGACCCGTTGTTGCGCGCCGGTGGGGGCGAAGCCGAGGTTCTTCAGGTATTTGGCCGGCAGCTTCTTGGCCAGGGGCAGCACCGGGGCGCGCTGGGAGCGCAGGCTGTCGCGCAGGCGTTGCTGGGACAGCTGATGGGTCAGCAGCTCTTCGAACGCCAGGCGGTGCTGGGCCCAGTGGTGACCCAGGGCCAGTTCGTCGACATCGGCGTCCGCCGGTGGGTGATGCAGGTAGCGGATCGCATCGTCCAGGGGCGCCAGTTGATAGTCGCGGGCCAGTTCTTCGGGCAGCCAGTCGGGCAGGCTACGCGGGCCCAGCAGCGCCAGGCTCTGCTGGCAGAGCAGGCGCAGGCGCTGTTGGGTCAGGCCTTCGGTCAGGGGGTAGATCGGCGTCAGGGTCTGATCCACCGGCGGCGGCTCGTCACCACTGATGGCGCGGTATTCGGGGTGGTAGATCTCCAGTCCCGAGGCGCCGGGTCGGGCTTCGCCGTAGCAGCGCACGCGGGTGCCGCGTTTCAGGCCGTCTTTCTGGGCGTTGCTGAAATGGTAGAAGCGCAGGCTCAGGCCGCCGGTGCCGTCTTGCAGGCGCACCAGCAGGCTGCGGCGCTTGCCCATGACCACATCGGCGCCGCTGACGGTACCTTCGATCACCGCATCCTGGCCGGGGCGCAGGGCGCCGATCGGCACCACGCGGGTACGGTCCTGATAGCGCAGGGGCAGGTGGAACAGCACGTCCTGAAGGCTCTCCAGGCCGACCTTGGCCAGCTTCTCGGCCATGGCTTCGCCGACGCCCTTGAGTGCCGTGACCGGCACTTTCGACAGCTCAGTCATTGCGCTTGCTTAGCTCGCGGCGGGCGGCTTGGCCACCGAGCACAGGCGGATCGAGTCGGCGAGGATCTCGATGGCCTTGGGCCGCGGGAAGCTGGCACGCCAGGCGATGGCCACGGTGCGAAATGGCACCGGCGGCGTCAGTGGGCGGACTTCAATCACTCCGGGAGCGTAGTGATGGCTGTCCACTGCCGACAGCGGCAGGATCGAGATGCCCAGGCCGGAGGCGACCATGTGGCGGATGGTTTCCAGGGAGCTGGATTCCACGGTGGTGTGCTTGGCGCCGTCGTTTCCCTTGGTCAGGGTCGGACAGGCTTCCAGCACCTGATCGCGGAAGCAGTGACCTTCGCCCAGCAGCAACAGGCTCTTGTCGTTGAGCAGGCTGGCGTCGATGGTTTCCTTCTTGGTCCAGGAATGGCCGCTGGGCATCAGCACATAGAAGGGTTCGTCGTACAGCGGCAGGGTCAGGACATCGGCCTCGTTGAACGGCAGGGCGATGATGATGGCGTCCAGCTCGCCGTTGCGCAGTTTGTCGCGTAGGACGTGGGTGAAGTTCTCTTCGATATACAGCGGCATCTGCGGAGCGACCCGGTGCAGCTGGGGAATCAGGTGTGGGAACAGATAAGGGCCGACGGTGTAGATGGCGCCCACCTTCAGCGGTGCGGTCAGCTGGTTCTTGCCGGCCTGGGCCAGTTCGCGGATGCCTTGAGCCTGTTCCAGGACCTTCTGCGCCTGGGCAACGATGGTTTCGCCTACCGGCGTCAGGCGCACCGCGCTCTTGCTGCGCTCGAAAATCAGCACACCGAGTTCGTCTTCAAGCTTCTTCACGCCTACCGAAAGGGTCGGCTGGCTGACATGGCAACGCTCGGCGGCGTGGCCGAAGTGCTGCTCTTGGGCGAGGGTAACGATGTAGCGCAATTCTGTGAGAGTCATAGCGGGCGTCCATGAGGTTGCGGCCAAGCATAACGGCTGCAATCGATAGACGCACGTTATCAGACAGAGGGTGGAGTGCGACACCCGCCAATGTCTGCTTCAGGCTGCACAAGCGACAAGGGCACCCTGAGGTGCCCTTGCGTTGTATCAGCGGCGGCCGCGGCTTCTGTCGATCTCGTAGTTGTACGAGGCGGTGATTTCCACGCTGCCGTTGGTGAGCATGTCGGCCGGTGGCTTGGGCAGTGGCTGGGCCCGTCGGATCATGTCCAGGGTGGCCCGGTCCAGATCAGCGTTGCCCGAGCGTCCCACCAGCTCGTAGGACAGCACCTTGCCTTCGGCATCCACCACGAAGCGCAAGGAGTTGGTGCCTTCCTTGCCGCGCCGCTGGGCTTCGCCCGGGTAGCGCTTGTACTTCGCCAGGTGGGCCTGCAACTCACCCTGCCAGTTGGCCTTGGCGGCGGCCTGGGCCGGTGATGGGCCTGGGGTCGCTGGAGCGGGCTGCTTGGACGGCGACGGGGTTACCGGAGCGTCGCTGGGCTTTTCCTCGGAAGGTTTCTCCTTGGGCGGCTCGGGCTTGACCACCGGTTTTGGCGGCTGCGGCTTGGGCTTCTGCTTGGCCGGCTTGGGCACCGAAATAGTCGGCTTCGGTGCTTCGGCGAGCTTGGGCAGCGGCAGTTCTTCCACGGGCGCCGGCGGTTGCGGCGGGGTCACCACTTTCGGTGGTGCCGGGGGAGGCGGCACAGGGGCAGGCGCCAGTTCGACCACCATGGCTTGTGGTGGAATGGGCATCGGCTGTGGCTTGGACCAGTTGAGGGCGAGCAGGATCGCCACCGCATGGACGCCCAGCACCACCGCCAGGCTACCGCTGTAACGCGTCAGTCTTTGGCGCGTCGTGATCATTTCTTGGCTGCCGTCTCAAGTCCGACCAGGCCGACTTTCAGGTAGCCGGCGGCCCGCAGGGTGTCCATCACGCTCATCAGGTCGCCGTAGTCCACGGCCTTGTCAGCCTGGAAGAAGATCGTGGTGTCCTTCTTGCCCTGGGTCCGGGCGTCGAGGATGGCCCCGAGGGTTTCGGCCTTGACCTCATCTTCACCCAGGAACAGACGCTGATCGGCCTTGACGCTGAGGAACACCGGTTTCTCTGGGCGCGGCGCCGGCTTGGCGCTGGAGGCAGGAAGATCGACCTTGATGTCCACGGTGGCCAGAGGGGCGGCCACCATGAAGATGATCAGCAGCACCAGCATCACGTCGATGAACGGCGTAACGTTGATTTCGTGGTTTTCGGCCAGGTCGTCGCCTGCGCCTTCTTTCAAATGCAAGCCCATGGCTGATTACCCCACTTTCACCATGTGCGGTTGTGCGGAGCGCTCGGTCGGCTGGTGATCCAGGTCACGGCTGACCAGCAGCAGGACTTCTGCCGAGGCGTCTGCCACCTGGGCCCGATAGCCGGTGATGGAGCGAGCGAAGACGTTGTAGATCACCACCGCGGGAATCGCTGCAACCAGGCCCAGGGCGGTGGCCAGCAGGGCTTCGGCGATACCCGGGGCGACCACGGCGAGGTTGGTGGTCTGGGTTTTGGCGATGCCGATGAAGCTGTTCATGATGCCCCAAACGGTACCGAACAGACCGACGAAAGGTGCGGTAGAACCGATGGTGGCCAGTACCCCGGTGCCGCTGCTCATGTTGCGGCCGCAGGCGGCTACCAGACGCTCCAGGCGGAAGCTGACCCGTTCCTTGATGCCTTCTTTCTCACGGCTGTTGGTCGACAGGCGCATTTCTTCCAGGGCGTCGTGCACCAGCAGGTGGGCGAGGGTGCCCTCCTTGGCGGCCGTGGCGCTGGCTTCTTTGAGGGTGGTGGCTTTTTTCAGGGCGGCGATTTCGCTGCGCAGGCGGCGCTTGGCGCCCAGCAGTTCGAAGCCTTTGGCGATCCAGATGGTCCAGGTGATGATCGAGGCGATGGCCAGCCCGATCATTACCAGTTTCACGATGATGTCGGCGTTCTGGTACATGCCCCAAGGCGACAGGTCGTGGGCCATGCCCAGGCTGTTGTCGGCTTCGAGGACTTCGGGAGCGTTTTCACCAAGTACTGGCTGGCCTTCGACCTGAGCCGGTTCGCCAGCTGCTGGGGCGGCGGCGGGAGTTGCCGGGTTGGCGGCCGGAAGCTCGGCGGCCGGAGCGGTCGCGGCAGGGGCTGCGGCGGTGGCCGGCGCGTTCTGGTCGGCGAAGGCTGCGGTCGGTGCCAGCAGCAGGCTGCACAGCAGCGCTGCAACCGCGCTCACGGCGCGCAGCGGGCTTGGGCGTTTGGTTGGCGAGGCGGAGAGTTGATTGCTTGTCATGCTGGCCGGACCTGAGAGGAAAAAAGGGTGAAATGTCCTTCTAGGCCTCGCAGGGCCGAGAACAAAATGGGTGGGCATTATTGCAAGTAATTCTTGTTAACAGAAGTAATAGAGTATCTTTTTTTCCTTGATTGCTAGCCGTTCGTCCAGTGCCGAGGCTAGTCTTGACCTTTCTGAAAGGAGTTTTCTGATGTCCTTCCCCTCTGTTTTGATCGCCGGTTGCGGTGATGTCGGGAGTCGCCTGGCGACCCAATTGCTGGCCGAGCAATGGCAGGTTTATGGCCTGCGTCGCAACGTTTCGCGCTTGCCGCAGGGGGTGGTGGGTGTCGCCGCAGACCTGTTCAGCGAGCAATGTCCGGCCCACTGGCCGCAAGCGTCCGTGGATTATCTGGTGTACTGCGCGGCGGCCACGGAGCATGACGAGGCCGGGTATCGTGCGGCTTATGTCGAGGGCTTGCAGCATGTCCTGAGCTGGCTCCAGCAGCATGGCCAGCAGCCCAAGCGCTTGTTGTTCGTGTCCAGCAGCAGTGTTTACGAGCAAAAGGGCGGCGAGTGGGTCGACGAGAACTCCCCGACCCTGGCGACCGGCTACTCGGGCCGTTTGATGCTGGAGGCGGAGCAGGTGGCCTTGAACAGTGGGATTCCTGCCAGTCGGGTGCGTCTGACCGGTATCTATGGGCCGGGCCGTGAATGGTTGCTGACTCAGGTGCGTCGCGGCTATCGGGTGGCGATTGATCCGCCGTTGTATGGCAATCGCATTCATGCCGACGACGCGGCGGGGTTGCTGGCGTTTTTGCTCAAGGCTGACCAGGGTGGTGCTGTCCTGGACGACTGCTATATAGGCGTGGATGACGCGCCTGCGCCTCTGGCGGAAGTGGTTGGCTGGCTTCGTGAACGCCTGGGCGTGACTGAGTGGTCCGATGATGCCAGCGTTCGACGCACGGGCAGCAAGCGTTGCAGCAATGCCCGAGCCCGGGCCTTGGGCTGGGTGCCGCGTTACTCGAGTTATCGCGAGGGGTATGCGGAGATTCTTCAGGGCCAAGCTTGAACCGGGCTGTAGCCGCTACCGTTGGCAGCGGCTACAGGAGGGTCATTGTTTTTCCAGCAGCCATTGCTGACTGCCCGGTGTCAGCGAGGGCACTTCATCCGCCAGTGCGGTATTCACCGCCTGGAAAATTTCCAGCTGCTGATCCTTGCGGACGAAGATCCAGGAGTTGCCCTGGCCATTGAGTTGCAGCCAGATGCTGTCGTTGCCACCGCTCATGGAGGCGCAGTCACCGGCCAGGCACAGGGCGTAGCGATCGGCGCCTGGCAGGCCTTGCACGGCGCCGTTGGCCTGGAACTGTACTTCGTTGCCCAGCCCCGGACCGCTGACGATTTTCCATTTGCCACCCAGATAGGCCGAGTACAAGGCACGCTCGAAGTTGGCGCCCAGTGGTGCGCCTTCAGGTGCCGGGTCTTTGGGCGTGGCAAACACTTGTTCGGGCTCGTTGTCGTTGGCCACTTGCAGCAACTGCTTGCCGTTGCGTTTGAGTTCGGTGGCGGCGCTGCCATAGAACTCGACCTTTGTGGTGTTTGAGCCGTCGCCGATGATCTTGCCTTCGATGGTCTCGAAGCCATTGGTGTAGCGGGCCTGGCCGGCTTTGGTGTTGAGTTCCCATTCCAGGTTCGGGCCGTAAGCCTGGAGGGCTTCACGCAAAGGGCCGCCCTTGGAGGCTGCGTCGATCGCTACCTGATTGATCCAGATGCCGCCCACATCGTTTTTGGCGGGGTCGCTGGCACAACCGCCGAGCAATAAGGCGAGCAGCGAAACAGCTAGCGCTTGGCGCATGACGAAATCCTTTCAGAACGAAAACGGCGCAGCCTGAACAGCTGCGCCGCGGGTGTTACTCGATGACCAGAATGGCATCCATTTCAACCTGTGCGCCCTTGGGCAGGGCGGCCACGCCGATGGCGGCGCGGGCTGGGTAAGGCTGTTGGAAGTACTTGCCCATGATCTCGTTGACCTTGGCGAAGTGGCTCAGGTCGGTGAGGAAGATGTTCAGTTTGACGATGTCCTTGAACGAACCGCCAGCGGCCTCGGCTACCGACTTGAGGTTCTCGAAGACCTGGACGGTCTGGGCTTCGAAGCCCTCCACCAGTTCCATGGTTTTTGGATCGAGGGGAATCTGGCCCGACATGTAGACAGTGTTGCCCGCCTTGATGGCCTGGGAGTAGGTACCGATGGCGGCCGGGGCCTTGTCGCTGGTGATAACGGTCTTGGTCATGAATGACTCCTTGTAATGGACGGGCTACGCGCGCATGCGGGTGATGCGGATGACCCCGGTCAGGGCGCGCAGTTTCTTGATCACGCGAGCCAGGTGCACGCGGTCGTGCACGCTGACCACCAGTTGGACCACGCTGATGCGACCATCGCGTTCGTCCATGCTGATTTTCTCGATGTTGCCGTCGGCGGCATTGACGCTGCTGGCCAGCAGCGCGATCAGGCCGCGCTGGTGTTCCAGCTCGACGCGCAGTTCGACGTTGAATTCGCCGGTGACATCCTTGGCCCAGGACAGCTGGATGCATTTTTCCGGGTTGTGACGGATTTCGCTGATATTGCGGCAGTTGTCCAGGTGCACCACCATCCCCTTGCCGGCGGACAGGTGGCCGACGATCGGGTCGCCAGGGATCGGCGTGCAGCATTTGGCGTAGCTCAGCACCAGGCCTTCGGTGCCGCGGATCGCCAGCGGGCCTTCCGGGCTCGGCAGTTGTTCGCCTTCGCCCAGCAGGCGGCGGGCGACCACATAGGCCATGCGGTTGCCCAAGCCGATGTCTTCCAACAGGTCTTCGATCAGCTCCAGGCGGTATTCCTGAAGAATCGCCTGGATACGTTCCGCCGGGATTTTTTCCAGGGAGCTGTCGAAGCCGTTGAGCACCTTGTTCAGCAGGCGTTCGCCGAGGCTGATGGACTCGGAGCGACGTTGCAGCTTGAGGGCGTGGCGAATGTGGGTGCGGGCCTTGCCGGTGACCACGAAGTTGAGCCAAGCCGGGTTCGGCCGTGCTCCCGGGGCGCTGACGATCTCCACGGTGGAACCGCTTTGCAGGGGTTCCGACAGCGGGGCCAGGCGACGGTTGATCCGGCAGGCGATGCAGCTGTTGCCCACGTCGGTGTGCACCGCATAGGCAAAGTCCACCGCGGTGGAGCCTTTGGGCAGCTCCATGATCCGGCCTTTGGGCGTGAACACGTAGACCTCGTCCGGGAACAGGTCGATCTTCACGCTTTCGATGAATTCCAGGGAGTTGCCAGCGCGCTGCTGCATCTCCAGGACGCCCTTGACCCATTGGCGGGCGCGGGCATGGGTGCTTTTCGGCTGTTCGTCGCCACTGGATTTGTACAGCCAGTGGGCGGCGATGCCGTTGTTGGCCATTTCTTCCATTTCCCGGGTACGAATCTGGATCTCGATTGGTACTCCGTGCATACCGAACAGCGTGGTATGCAGCGACTGATAGCCGTTGGCCTTGGGAATGGCGATGTAGTCCTTGAAGCGTCCCGGCAGTGGCTTGTACAAATTATGTACAGCGCCGAGCACGCGGTAGCAGGTGTCTACTTTGTCGACGATGATGCGGAACGCATAGACGTCCATGATCTCGTTGAAGGCCCGGCGTTTGCCACGCATCTTCTTGTAGATGCCGTACAGGTGCTTCTGGCGACCGCTGACCTCGCCCTGGATGCCATCGATGGCCAGGCAGTGGCTGAGGGACTCTTCGATCTTGTTGACGATTTCCTTGCGGTTGCCCCGGGCGCGCTTGACCGCCTGGTAGATCCGCGCGGAGCGCATCGGGTGCATCGCCTTGAAGCCAAGGTCTTCGAATTCGATACGGATGCTGTGCATGCCCAAGCGGTTGGCTATGGGAGCGTAGATCTCCAGGGTTTCCTTGGCGATCCGCCGACGTTTTTCGCCGGACAGCACTTCCAGGGTGCGCATGTTGTGCAGGCGGTCGGCCAACTTGACCAGGATCACGCGAATGTCGCGAGCCATGGCCATGGCCATCTTCTGGAAGTTTTCCGCCTGGGCTTCGGCCTTGGTCTCGAAGTTCATCTGGGTCAGTTTGCTGACCCCGTCCACGAGTTCGGCCACGGTTTCACCAAACTGCGCGCTGAGCGCTTCCTTGGCAATTCCGGTGTCTTCGATCACGTCATGCAGCATCGCAGCCATCAGGCTCTGATGGTCCATGTGCATGTCGGCAAGAATGTTCGCTACCGCGAGTGGGTGCGTGACGTACGCCTCGCCGCTGCGACGGCGTTGACCGTCATGGGCTTGTTCGGCGTAGAAATACGCTCGGCGGACCAGATTGACCTGGTCCGTGCCGAGATAGGTCGATAAGCGATCGGCGAGGGCGTCTATGCTCGGCATGATATCTCCTGCCGTAAGCTGTGATCCCGCGCCGTGCTACGTCGACCAGGCATAGGCTCAGACGGCCTCGTTGGACTCGTCCTCGAAAGCAGCAAAAAGCGGTTCATCTTCAACGATTTCGGCTTCGGCGATAGCTGCGTAGTCGATCAGGCCTTCAGCGATTTCGCGCAGGGCGACAACGGTAGGCTTGTCGTTTTCCCATGCTACTTTCGGCTCTTTGCCGCCGGTTGCCAGTTGACGGGCACGCTTGGTAGAGAGCATGACCAGCTCAAAGCGGTTATCCACGTGTTCTAGACAGTCTTCAACGGTTACGCGGGCCATGGTCTTCCTCGTAGCAAATGCAATATGCGCGCTGCCCGGATGGGCGAGCGGACTCAACAGTTTAAAAAATCACCAGCGTTTAGGGAAGCGCTGATTTTTTGACCAAGCTCTTCAACGCGCTGCAAGTGCCAATGTAAAGCGCTTGCAGCGGTTTTGGGAAGTGCTGTTTAACCAAGCAATTCAGCGAGCAGTTTGCCAAAGCGCTGCTGCTGACGTTTCTGTTGCAGCTGATTGGAGCGGAAAATCGCTTTCAGATCTTCCAGTGCGTGGGCGAAGTCGTCGTTGATGATCAGGTAGTCATAGTCGACGTAGTGGCTCATTTCGCTGACGGCTTCACGCATCCGCCCTTCGATGATTTCGTCGCTGTCCTGCCCGCGGTTGGTCAGGCGCTGGTGCAGGGCCTGCAGTGACGGCGGCAGAATGAAGATCGAGCGTGCCTGAGGCATGAGCTTGCGCACCTGCTCGGCACCCTGCCAGTCGATTTCCAGGATCAGGTCGTGGCCTTCGTCCAGGGTCTGCTGCAGGTGGCTTTGTGAGGTGCCATAAAGGTTGCCGAAGACTTCGGCGCGCTCGAGAAAGTCGCCGTGCTCGATCATCTTCACGAACTCGCTGCGTTCGACGAAGTGATAGTTCACGCCATTCACTTCACCTGGGCGCATGGCGCGGGTGGTGTGGGAGACGGAGACGCGGATCTCCTGGTTGGCGTCGGTCAGGGCCTTGACCAGGCTGCTTTTGCCCGCGCCCGACGGGGCGGAAATGATGTACAGGGTGCCGGTGCTGTGGGTCATGTCAGTTGCCTTACTCAATGTTCTGCACTTGTTCGCGCATCTGCTCGATCAACACCTTGAGGTTGACCGCAGCCTGGGTGCTGCGCGGGTCGAAGGCCTTGGAGCCCAGTGTGTTGGCTTCGCGATTGAGCTCCTGCATCAGGAAGTCCAGGCGCCGACCGGCAGCGCCGCCGGACTTGAGCACGCGGCGTACTTCGATGATGTGAGTGCTCAGGCGGTCCAGTTCTTCAGCGACATCGCTCTTCTGCGCCAACAGGACCATTTCCTGCTCGAGACGGGTGGGGTCCAGTTCGGCCTGCATGTCGGCGAAGCGGTCGAGGACTTTCTGGCGCTGGGTCGCGAGCATCTGCGGGACCAGCTCACGCAAGGTCGCCACGTCTTCTTCAATGGAGGACAGGCGTTCGTTGATCAGCCGGGCCAGTTCGGCGCCTTCGCGCTCGCGGCCATTCTTCAGGTCTTTCAGGCCCTGGTTGAACAGGGCCAGGGCATCGCTGTTCAAGGCTTGCGGGTCGGTGGCGTCGGCCACCAGCACGCCGGGCCAGGCCAGGACTTCCAGTGGATTCAGAGCTGCCGGCTGCTTGATCAGGCTGGCGACGGTTTCAGCGGCAGCCACCAGTTGTGCCGCACGTTCACGGTCGACTTGCAGTGGCTTGCCGGTGGTCTCTTCAGTGAAGCGCAGGGTGCATTCGACCTTGCCCCGGGACAGGCCCTGGCGCAAGGCTTCGCGGACTGCGCTTTCGAGGTCGCGAAAGGCTTCCGGCAAACGCAGGTGCGGCTCCAGGTAGCGGCTGTTGACCGAGCGCAATTCCCAGCTCAGGGTGCCCTGAGTGCCGGCCCGTTCGACTCGGGCGAAGGCGGTCATGCTGTGCACCATGGAGGTACCTCCGATTCAGCGCCGGCACCAACCCCAGGAGGATTGAGCGGGCCTGATAGTGATGAATTGAAGCCGACAGGCTGCGAAGGCGCAGGATTGTAGCGCAGTGCGGCCGGAGGCCCCAATCCCTGGTGCTGACAATGGGCTGCAGGTCATCACTACAGGACCGATCTGACGCGTAAATATGCCTTTGGCCGTTTTAGGCGTGCCCTGGCGCGATTGCGGGCTTTATAATGCTCGGCAGTTTTCCGTCCTCGTACAGGTGTTCCCCTATGAAACGTCCAAGTGGTCGCGCTGCCGATCAGCTCCGCTCGATCCGCATCACCCGCAACTACACCAAACACGCCGAGGGATCTGTACTGGTCGAGTTCGGTGATACCAAGGTGATTTGCACTGTTAGTGTCGAGAATGGCGTGCCGCGCTTCCTCAAGGGGCAGGGCCAAGGTTGGCTGACAGCCGAATACGGCATGTTGCCGCGGTCCACCGGCGAGCGTAACCAGCGTGAAGCCAGCCGTGGCAAGCAAGGCGGCCGCACCCTGGAGATCCAGCGCCTTATCGGTCGCTCCCTGCGCGCCGCCCTGGACATGTCCAAGCTGGGCGACATCACCCTGTATGTCGATTGCGATGTGATCCAGGCCGACGGCGGCACCCGTACCGCGTCGATCACGGGCGCCATGGTGGCCCTGGTAGATGCTTTGAAAGTGATCAAGAAGCGTGGCGGCCTCAAGGGTGGTGATCCACTCAAGCAGATGATTGCTGCTGTGTCTGTGGGCATGTATCAGGGCGAACCGGTCCTGGACCTGGACTATCTGGAAGATTCGGCTGCCGAGACCGACCTCAACGTAGTGATGACCAGCACCGGTGGCTTCATCGAGGTGCAGGGCACTGCTGAGGGCGCGCCATTCCAGCCAGCTGAACTGAATGCAATGCTGGCCCTGGCTCAGCAAGGCATGAATGAAATCTTCCAGCTGCAGCAGGCGGCACTCGCCGATTGATGGGCGCCAGTCTTCAGCCAGGAGAGCACCATGAGTGATGAGCAGCTACCCCAGCCCACCCCGAGCCATGAAGTTCGGCAATGGGCAATGTTTTGTCACTTGTCCGCCTTGCTGGGGATCTGGGTTCCATTTGGTACATTGATCGGGCCGCTGATTCTTTGGCAGATGAAGCGCGAGACCGACCCCTTCATCGATGCACAGGGTAAGGAAGCGCTGAACTTTCAGCTGACTGTCGCTATCGCTTCGGCAGTCTGTTTCCTGCTGATGATCGTGATAATCGGTTTCTTTATGTTCGGCCTGCTGGCGATTGGTGCCCTGGTGTTGACCATCATCGGCGGAGTCAAGGCTGGAGAGGGAGTGCCATATCGGTACCCTTTCACCTGGCGCCTGATCAAATAGAGCGAGCACAAAAAAGCCGACTGTGATGTCGGCTTTTTTGTGGCTGTGAACGGACGCTTAGATGGTCAGTGTCCAGTCATAGTCCACGATCAGCGGCGCATGCTGCGAAAAACGCGGCTGACGCGGCAAGCGTGCGCTGCGGACAAAACGGCGCAGGCCGGGAGTCAGCAACTGATAGTCGAAGCGCGAGCCCAGGTTGAGCATCTCGGCCTGTTCGTTGTCCGGCCACCAGCTGTACTGGTCGCCTTCGCGACTGACTTCGCGCAGGGCATCGACATAGCCCATGTTGCCGATAATCTCGTCCATCCAGGCGCGCTCAGGTGCCAGGAAGCCCGGAGATTGCTGGCCGTCACGCCAGTTCTTGATATCCAGCTTCTGTTGCGCCACGTACAGCGAGCCACAATAAATGTACTCGCGACGTTTGCGCCGCTGCTTATCCAGATAACGGGCGAAGTCGTCCATTAACTTGAACTTCTGGTTCAAGTCTTCATCGCCGTTCTGCCCTGATGGAAGCAGCAAGGTCGCGATGCTGACCTTGTCGAAATCGGCTTGCAGGTAGCGCCCGTAACGATCGGCTGTCTCGAAGCCGAGGCCGCTGATGACCGCCTTCGGCTGCAACCGCGAATACAAAGCCACACCGCCTTGGGCAGGGACTTCAGCATCGCAGGCATAAAGGAAGTAGCCATCCAGTTGGAAGGCTGGGTCGTCCAGTTCAAAGGCAGAGGCGCGGGTGTCCTGCAGGCAGATGACGTCGGCATTCTGTGCCTGCAGCCAACTGAGCAAACCACGCTCCACTGCAGCCTGAATACCATTGACGTTCACACTGATGATCCGCATAAATGGCCCCAAAAATCACGTGCGTGTATGATACCCGAGCTCTACCTAATTAGCTAAATCCGTGGTATCTGGGGTTTTTTCATGCAGGCGTATCAGCGCGATTTCATTCGTTTTGCCATCGATCGCGGGGTTTTGCGCTTCGGTGAGTTCACCCTGAAGTCCGGGCGCACCAGCCCTTACTTCTTCAATGCCGGCCTGTTCAACAGCGGTTCGGCCCTGGCCCAGCTGGGGCGTTTCTATGCGGCGGCGATTGTCGACAGCGGCATTCCCTTCGATGTGCTGTTTGGCCCGGCTTATAAAGGCATTCCCTTGGCAGCAGCCACTGCAGTGGCTCTGGCTGAACATCATCAGCGCGATCTGCCTTGGTGCTTCAACCGCAAGGAAGCCAAGGCGCACGGTGAAGGCGGTAGCCTGGTAGGCGCGCCATTGACCGGCGATGTGCTGATCATCGACGACGTGATCACTGCGGGCACGGCAATTCGCGAGGTGATGCAGATCATCGAGTCCCAGGAAGGCGCCAAGGCGGCAGGTGTATTGATCGCACTGAACCGCGAGGAGCGTGGCAACGGTGAGTTGTCGGCGATCCAGGAAGTCGAGCGTGACTTCGGCATTCCAGTGGTGAGCATCGTTTCCCTGACCCAGGTCCTGCAGTTCCTGGCGGACGATCCGGCGCTCAAGCAACATCTGCCGGCAGTGCAAGCCTATCGCGCGCAGTACGGAATCTGACACTGTAGGCGCCGGCTTACCGCTGAAGAGACCTTTGAGTCCTGAGTTGCGCGTGTGAGCGCCTTCGCTGGCAAGCCTGCTCCTACACAAGCCAGCTCCTACAAAGATCGCGTAGATAAAAAAGCCCCCGCCCGAGATACCGGGCGGGGGCTTTTTTGTGGCTGTCGCTTAAGGGCGCTTGCGGTTGCTGATCAGGGTGCCGACACCGGTATCGGTGAAGATCTCCAGCAGAATCGCATTGGGTACGCGACCGTCGATGATCAGGGAGCTGCCGACGCCACCTTGTACCGCTTCCAGGGCGCAGCGGATTTTCGGCAGCATGCCGCCGTAGATAGTGCCATCGGCGATCAGCTCGTCCACCTGCTGGGTGCTCAGGCCGGTCAGGACCTTGCCGGACTTGTCCATCAGACCAGCGATGTTGGTCAACAGCATCAGCTTTTCAGCTTTCAGTGCTTCAGCCACCTTCCCGGCGACCAGGTCGGCGTTGATGTTGTAGGACTCGCCGTTGGCTCCCACGCCAATCGGCGCGATCACCGGAATGAAATCGCCCTTGACCAGCAGGTTCAGCAGGTCGGTGTTGATCCCGACCACTTCGCCCACATGGCCGATATCGATGATTTCCGGCGTGGTCATTTCCGGTGTCTGGCGGGTCACTGTAAGCTTCTTCGCCCGGATCAGTTCGGCATCTTTACCGGTCAGGCCGATGGCGCTGCCGCCGTGACGGTTGATCAGGTTGACGATGTCCTTGTTGACCTGGCCGCCGAGGACCATCTCCACCACGTCCATGGTTTGCGCGTCGGTCACGCGCATGCCATCGACGAAGTGGCTTTCGATCGACAGGCGCTTGAGCAGATCACCGATTTGCGGGCCACCGCCGTGCACCACCACCGGGTTGATCCCGACAGCCTTCATCAGGACGATGTCGCGGGCGAAGCCGGTTTTCAGCTCCTCGCTCTCCATAGCGTTGCCGCCGTACTTGATCACCAGGGTCTTGCCGACATAGCGGCGAATGTAAGGCAGCGCTTCGGATAGGACCTTGGCGGTATTGGCGGCGGCATCGCGTTCGATGGTCATTCAGGGCTCCGGTGCTTCAAACAGTCAAAACGGTAGTTGGAGGTCAGGTGCAACACGTTTCAGCTGGACGTGGAACACGTCCTTAATCCGCTGCAGCTCGGCTTCGTCATCAGCCTCGAAGCGCAGCACCAGCACAGGGGTGGTATTGGAGGCGCGAACCAGGCCCCAGCCCTTGGCATAGTCGACTCGCACCCCGTCAATGGTGGTCAGGTCAGCGCCTGCGCCCCATTGCGCGTCGTGCAAGGCATCAATGATGCTGAATTTGCTCTCTTCGGTCACATGGATATTGATTTCCGGCGTAGAAATATCGTTCGGGAAGGTCGCAAACAGCTCTTCTGCGGTAGATGTTTCCTTGCTGAGGATCTCCAGCAACCGCGCGGCGCTATAGATGCCGTCGTCGAAACCGAACCAACGCTCCTTGAAGAACACATGGCCGCTCATTTCGCCGGCAAGCAGGGCGCCGGTCTGCTTCATTTTCTTTTTGATCAACGAGTGACCGGTCTTCCACATTAGCGGGCGACCACCATATTCCTTGATCAGCGGAAACAGGCGTCGAGTGCATTTGACGTCGAAGATGATCTCCGCGTCCGGGTTGCGCGCCACTACATCTTTGGCGAACAGCATCAGCAGTCGATCGGGGAAAACGATGCTGCCGGTGTTGGTCACCACGCCGACGCGATCGCCGTCACCGTCGAAGGCCAGGCCCAGGTCGGCGCCGGTTTCCTTGACCTTGGCGATCAGGTCTTCAAGGTTCTCGGGTTTGCCCGGGTCCGGGTGATGATTGGGGAAGTTGCCGTCTACCTCGCAGAACAGCGGAATGACTTCGCAGTTCAAGGCCTCGATCAGTTGCGGGGCAATGACCCCGGCGGCGCCGTTGCCGCAATCCACCACGACTTTCAGGCGGCGAGCCAGCTTCACGTCTCGGGCGATCTCTTCGGCGTAGCGCGGCAGGATGTCGACCTTGGTGATGCTGCCCTGGGCACTGCTCAGGTTATTGGTCTTGAGGCGCTGGTGCAGGGCTTGGATCTGTTCGTTGGCCAGGGTGTCGCCGGCAATGACGATCTTGAAACCGTTGTAGTCCGAAGGGTTGTGGCTGCCGGTGAGCATCACCCCGGACTTGCCGGCCAGGACGTTGGCGGCGTAGTACAGGGTAGGGGTCGGCACCAGGCCGACATCGCTGACGTGGCAGCCGCTGTCGTGCAGGCCCTGAATCAGTTGCTCCACCAGCTCCGGGCCGGACAGGCGGCCGTCCCTGCCTACGCAGACGTTGGGTTCGCCCTGAGCCAGGCTCTGGGAGCCAACGGCGCGGCCGATCCAGTAGGCGGTCTCTGCGGTCAGGGTTTGCGGTACAACACCGCGGATGTCATAGGCGCGGAAGATGCTCTCGGGAAATGTCGGGGCGACTTTGGCTGCGTTGCTCATCACTGAGGGTGCTCCATTTGAAGAGGGGGCAGTACGGCCGGGGAAATGACGGGCCGGCGGGCTCAAACTGAAGGGTATGACGGCGTTTTCAGCGTAGAGTTCGTACTGTGTAAGTGCCATCTGGAGGGCACTTGCCGCTCCGCGGACGCTCAAGGGCCTGATTTGACGGGCCCGAGGGGGCATGCAGAAACCGGTGGTCATTTATCCTTGAATGTCCTGCAGTCACCCTGGGGCCGGACCAAGTGCCTGGCCCCAGGACACGCAATCAGTGACTGCCGGAGTGGCCGAAACCGCCTGCGCCGCGCTGGCTTTCATCAAAAGCCTCAACCACTTCGAAGTGCGCCTGCACTACCGGCACCAGCACCAGTTGGGCGATACGCTCGCCGACGGCGATATTGAAGGCAGTCTGGCCGCGGTTCCAGCAGGAAACCATCAGTTCGCCCTGGTAGTCCGAGTCGATCAGGCCGACCAGATTGCCCAGCACGATGCCGTGTTTGTGGCCCAGGCCGGAGCGCGGCAGGATCAGCGCCGCCAGGCCCGGATCGCCAATGTAGACCGACAGCCCGGTCGGGATCAGCAGCGTCTGGCCTGGCTCCAGGATGGTGTCTTCCTTGAGCATGGCGCGCAGGTCGAGGCCGGCGGAGCCCGGCGTGGCGTACTGCGGCAGAGGGAATTCGTTGCCGATGCGTGGGTCGAGGATCTTGGCTTGTAGAGCGTGCATTGAAGTTAAACCTGGTTCAGCCGTTCGGCGATAAAAGAGATCAGTTGGCGGGCAATCTTGCCCTTGCTGGTCTGGGCGAAGAGAGTTGCGTGCAACTCCCGGTCAATCACGCTGCAGGCGTTTTCCTCGCTGTTGAAGCCAATGCTCGGGTTGGCTACGTCGTTGGCGACGATCAGGTCGAGGTTCTTGTCCTTCAATTTGCGTGCAGCGTAGTCGAGCAGATTTTCGGTTTCGGCGGCGAAACCGACACTGAATGGCCGATCCGGCCGCGTAGCGATGGTGGCCAGGATATCTGGGTTGCGCACCATCTGTAGTAGCAGGCCGTCACCTTTCGTAGGGTCTTTCTTTAATTTCTGTGGGGCGACGACTTCCGGGCGGTAGTCCGCGACCGCCGCGGAGGCGATGAAAACGTCGCACGGAATGGCCGCCTCGCAGGCCGCGAGCATGTCGCGAGCGCTGACTACGTCGATCCGAGTGACTCTGTCGGGGGTCGGCAGGTGCACCGGTCCGGTGATCAGGGTGACCCTGGCGCCGGCCTCGACGGCTGCCTCGGCCAGGGCGAAGCCCATTTTTCCTGAGCTATGGTTGGTGATGTAGCGCACCGGATCGATGTTTTCCTGAGTGGGCCCGGCGGTGATCAGCAAGTGTTTGCCGGTCAGTGCCAGGTGCTGGAAGCAGTCGGCGGCGCACAGCGCCAGATCGTTGGCTTCCAGCATGCGGCCCAGGCCGACGTCGCCACAGGCCTGGCTGCCGGAGGCTGGGCCGAAGACTCGCAGGCCACGACTTTGCAGCAATTGGGTGTTGGCCTGGGTGGCCGGGTCGCGCCACATGGCCTGGTTCATCGCTGGAGCGATGGCGACGATGGCGTCTGTGGCCAGGACCAGGGTGGTCAGCAGGTCATCGGCAATGCCCTGGGCCAGGCGGGCGATCAGGTCGGCCGTGGCGGGGGCGATCAGCACCAGATCGGCCCATTTGGCCAGTTCGATGTGACCCATGGCGGCTTCGGCGGCCGGGTCCAGCAGGTCGAGATGGACCGGGTGCCCGGAGAGGGCCTGCATGGTCAGCGGGGTGATGAACTCACTGCCGCCCCGGGTCATGACCACACGCACTTCGGCGCCTTGGTCGAGGAGTCGGCGAACCAGCTCCGCGCTCTTATAGGCGGCAATGCCGCCGCCGACGCCGAGCACGATGCGTTTCCGATACAGCCGCTGCATAGGCCTGTTTTTCCGTTAAGTGATTGCTGCGTGGCATGCCCCCTCCCCAGGTGAAATACCACGCAAAAAAGAGGGGGCTAAGATAGCACAGCGCCCGCTGCCGAACAGCGGCGCCATGCACAGGGAGGTGTGATGAGTATTCGTGATTGGCCTGCGGCGGAGCGCCCGCGGGAACGGCTTTTGGAGCAGGGCGCCATCAGCCTTTCCGACGCCGAATTACTGGCTATTTTCCTGCGCACCGGGGTGGCTGGAAAAAGTGCGGTCGACTTGGCGCGGCACCTGTTGCATCGCTTCGGCAGCTTGCGCAGTCTGCTGGAAGCCGATCAGCTGACCTTCACCCGCCAGTTGGGATTGGGGGCGGCCAAGTACGCACTGTTGCAAGCGGTGTTGGAGATGGCGCGTCGGCATCTGGCAGAAAAACTCCACCGCCAGTCAGCCTTGGAAAGTCCGCTGGTGGTGCGCGATTACCTGAAGTCGATGTTGCGACATGAGCCCCACGAGGTGTTTGGCTGTCTGTTTCTCGACACCAAGCATCGGGTCCTGGCCTTTGAGGTGCTGTTCCAGGGTTCGATCGACAGCACCACGGTGTACCCGCGACAAGTGCTCAAGCGCACCCTGGCGCATAACGCGGCAGCGGTAATTCTCTGTCACAACCACCCATCGGGCATCTCTGAGCCCAGCCCGGCCGATCGGGTGGTGACCCGGCGTTTGCAAGAAGCCCTGGAGTTGATCGATGTACGGGTGCTGGATCACTTCATCGTCGGAGAGGGCGATCCGTTGTCCATGGCCGAATATGGCTGGATCTGAAGGCGGCCAGCCTCAAGGTCGGCACTGACCCTGAAGCTGGCCGACGTGTCACTTGACGCTGACCTTCGAGTAATCCTGGCGGCCGAAGGGGCTCACTTGATAGCCCTCGACCTGTTTGCGGGTCAGGGCGAAAGCGGTCGGGTGAGCCAGAGGGAGCCACAGCGCCTGTTGCTGGATCTGGGTCTGGGCCTGCTGGTACAGCTTGCTGCGCACACCCTGTTCGCTGGTGGTCTTGCCGGCGGTAATCAGCTTGTCCAGGTTCTGATCGCAGTAGCGGGCGAAGTTGGTGCCGGATTTGACTGCTGCGCAGGTGAACTGTGGTGTGAGGAAGTTATCCGGATCGCCGTTGTCGCCGGCCCAGCCCATGAACAGCAGGTCATGTTCGCCGGCCTTGGCCCGACGGATCAGCTCGCCCCATTCGATCACGCGGATTTCTGCCTGGATTCCCACTTGGGCCAGGTCCGCCTGCAGCAGTTGGGCGCCCAGGCTCGGGTTGGGGTTGAGCAGGCTGCCGGAAGGGCGGGTCCAGATTGTGGTCTCGAAGCCGTTTTTAAGGCCTGCCTTGGCCAGCAGCTGACGAGCCTTTTCCGGGTCGTGGGTGTAGCCCGGCAACTCTTTGGCGTAGCTCCAGGTATTGGCCGGGTAGGGGCCATTGGCGGCCTCGGCGGTGTCTTCGAACACGGTCTTGAGGTAATGGGCCTTGTCGAAGGCCAGGTTGATCGCCTGGCGCACTTCGGGTTTGTCCAGGGGCGGATGCTGGCTGTTGATCGCAACGAAGGCCGTCATGAAGGCTGCCGTTTTCTCGATTTTCAGCGTTGGATCATCACTGGCGGCCTGGACATCCAGGGGCTTGGGTGACAGGGCGATCTGGCACTCATTGCGCCGCAGTTTCTGCAGGCGCACGTTGGCGTCCGGAGTGATGGCGAAAATCAGGGAGTCCACCGCCGGTTTGCCAGCAAAGTAGTCGCGGTTGGCCTTGTAGCGGATCGAGGCGTCTTTCTGGAAGCGCCCGAAAATGAACGGGCCGCTGCCGATGGGCTGGCTGTTGAGCTTCTCCGGGGTGCCGGCCTTGAGTAACTGATCGGCGTACTCCGCGGAGTAGATCGAGGCAAAGCCCATGCTCAGTGTGGGGAGAAAGGTCGAGTCGGCGTGATCCAGGGTAAAGCGCACAGTCAGCGGGTCCAGGGCGTCGATCTTCTTGATCAGGCTGGGTAACTGCAGGGATTGGGCGTGTGGGAAGCCGCTCTGGGCGATCTTGTGCCATGGGTGGGCTGGGTCGAGCATGCGCTCGAAGCTGAACTTGACGTCTTCGGCGGTCAGCTCGCGGCTGGGATTGAAGTAGTCGGTACGGTGAAACTTGACCTTGGGATGCAGCTTGAAGACATAGCTCAGGCCATCCGCGGAGACTTCCCAGCTATCGGCCAGGCTGGGGACCACCTTGCCGCTGACAGCGTCGAATTCCACCAGGCGGTTCATCAGCACGTCGGCGGACGCGTTGGTGGTGGTCAGCGAGTTGTACTGCACCACGTCGAAGCCCTCCGGGCTGGCTTCGGTGCAGACGCTCAACGCGGCGGCCTGGGCCAATGGGCTCAGAAGAGGGGCGAGCAGGAGCGGGAGGGCGGCAAGACGCATGGTCGGGTTCCTTGTGCAGATCGAAAGCCCATCTGCGAGTGCAGTCTGGAAATGCCTTACCCTAGTGGCCTCTTTGTAAAATGACTATCCCTTTTGTATTCGACATTGAAACCTGGGGCGCGGTCAGGGCTGGAGCCGTGATTTTGTGTAGGGATGCCCGTGTTCAGCAGCAGATTTTTTCCCGGGGTTTCGAGAGAAATATATTCTGCGACGAGCGGTAGATTTCTGCGGTAGCCTTTGCCGCAGGCGTCCGGCGCAAGAAAATCAGGACTTTTCATCATCCTGCACACAGCGGCTGTTGTTGCTATGGGGTCTTTCTGGTATAAAGCAGCGCTCTTTTCTAGGGGCCCGGTTCCTTCGCTTGTAGGTGTAGCCGGTAAGACCCTAAAGAAACGCGGCGCCTGGCGCCAAATGACTGAGAGATTAAGCGGCCAACCCATGCCGGGTTGGGCATGTGGTTTTAGAGGGCTGAGGCATGTCTAGAGTCTGTCAAGTTACCGGTAAGGGTCCGGTGACTGGGAATAACATTTCCCACGCAAACAACAAAACCCGTCGTCGTTTCCTGCCGAACCTGCAGCATCACCGCTTCTGGGTTGAGTCCGAGAAACGCTTTGTGCGTCTGCGCGTATCTGCCAAAGGCATGCGTATCATCGACAAGCGCGGCATTGATGTCGTGCTGGCCGAAATCCGTCGCGATGGCGGCAAGGTTTAAGGGAGCTAATCATGCGTGAATTGATTCGTTTGATCTCGAGCGCCGGTACTGGTCACTTCTACACTACCGACAAGAACAAGCGTACTACTCCGGACAAAATCGAGATCAAGAAATATGATCCGGTTGTTCGTAAGCACGTGATCTACAAGGAAGGCAAAATCAAGTAATTGATTTTTCTTCTGACAAAAAAACCCGCCTTCAAGCGGGTTTTTTTGTGCCTGGGATTCAGGCCTTCTGTTCGAAGGCCACGTAGACCTTGCGGCAGGGCTCCAGCACTTCCCAGGTGCCTTTGAAGCCGGCCGGGATCACAAAGCGGTCGCCAGAGCGCAGGGTCTTGGCGTTGCCGTCGTTGTCTCGCAGCACCGACACGCCCTGGAGAATCTCGCAGTATTCGTGCTCGGTGAAGTTCACCGTCCATTGGCCCACCGCGCCTTCCCAGATCCCGGCATTGAGTTGCCCGCACGGGCTGCCGTAGTGGTTGAACACCGCTTGCTCGGGATCGCCCTTGAGGACTTTTTCCGGAGCGGGGCGGTAGCGTTCGCCCTCGGTGTTGGCCTGGCTGAAGTCGACGACGTTGTGGATGCTCATTCTTGTATTCCCCCGTGATTGCGGCGCGAGTGGCTATGAAGGCCAGAGTCTATGTTTATTAAAATGCACATAGCAATGCTGTTTGCCCGGGCTTTGTCAAATATATTGAAAGTACAGGGGTCGCTGGTTTAGGGTGGCGGGTGCCTTTGGCCGAAAACAGGCTGGCCGGGCAGAATTCTTCATGAGTGCCGGCGTAGTTCGCATGGCGCTTGTATTCAAATAAGAGGAGGACACTCGTATGACCACCCTGACTCGTGCCGATTGGGAACAACGTGCCCGCGACCTGAAAATCGAAGGCCGCGCCTACATCAATGGTGAATACACCGCAGCTGTTTCCAATGACACCTTCGAGTGCATCAGCCCGGTAGACGGCCGTGTGCTGGCAACCATTGCCAGCTGTGACGCCGCCGATGCCCAGCGTGCCGTGGACAATGCCCGCGCCACCTTCAACTCTGGCGTCTGGTCGCGCCTGGCGCCGGCCAAGCGCAAGTCCGTCATGATTCGTTTTGCCGGCCTGCTCAAGCAACACGCCCAGGAGCTCGCGCTCCTGGAAACCCTGGACATGGGCAAGCCCATCACCGACTCCCTGGAAATCGACGTGCCCGGCGCGGCGCAAGCGCTGAGCTGGAGCGGCGAGGCCATCGACAAGATCTACGACGAAGTCGCGGCCACCCCCCACGACCAACTGGGCCTGGTAACTCGTGAGCCCGTGGGTGTAGTCGCGGCCATCGTGCCGTGGAACTTCCCGCTGATGATGGCCTGCTGGAAACTGGGGCCGGCACTGTCCACCGGTAACTCGGTGATCCTCAAACCTTCGGAAAAATCCCCGCTGACCGCAATCCGCATCGCGGCCCTGGCGGTGGAAGCCGGGATTCCGGCTGGCGTGTTCAACGTGCTGCCCGGTTACGGTCACACCGTCGGCAAGGCCCTGGCCCTGCACATGGACGTGGACACCCTGGTGTTCACCGGCTCCACCAAGATCGCCAAGCAACTGCTGGTGTACTCCGGTGAATCCAACATGAAGCGCGTCTGGCTGGAAGCCGGTGGCAAAAGCCCGAACATCGTGTTTGCCGATGCCCCGGACCTGCAGGCCGCCGCCGAATCCGCTGCCAGCGCCATCGCCTTCAACCAGGGCGAAGTCTGCACCGCCGGTTCCCGTCTGCTGGTGGAGCGCTCCATCAAGGACAAATTCCTGCCGCTGGTGATCGAGGCCCTGAAAGCCTGGAAACCGGGCAACCCACTGGACCCGGCCACCAACGTCGGCGCTTTGGTGGACACCCAGCAGATGAATACCGTGCTGTCCTACATCGAGGCCGGTCACGCCGATGGCGCCAAACTGGTGGCCGGCGGCAAGCGCACCCTGCAGGAAACAGGTGGTACCTACGTCGAACCGACGATTTTCGACGGCGTCACTAACGCGATGAAGATTGCCCAGGAAGAGATCTTCGGCCCAGTGCTGTCAGTGATTGCGTTCGACAGTGTGGAAGAGGCGATCCAGATTGCCAACGACACTCCTTACGGGTTGGCGGCGGCGGTCTGGACTGCAAACATCTCCAAGGCGCACCTGACGGCCAAGGCGTTGCGTGCCGGCAGCGTCTGGGTCAACCAGTACGACGGTGGCGACATGACCGCGCCGTTCGGCGGCTTCAAGCAGTCGGGCAATGGTCGGGACAAGTCGCTGCACGCGTTCGACAAGTACACCGAGCTGAAAGCGACCTGGATCAAGCTCTGAGTCTTCGGGTTTGAGGCGATGGCGTCCGCAAGGGCGCTTGCGCCGGCAAGCGCCACGTCGCATGGGCGCTTCTATCCGCAGCCATTGATCCGCAGCGCAGCCGGACTTCCCGAGAGGGGAGTCCGGCTGTGTTGTCTGTGGCTTGCAGAATAATCATCCACAGGAGTGTGGAAATGCCTTGGGCGACCTATTTCGCCGTTTTATCCGCTGTCTTGAGTGTCGGCCTGGCCCTGGGCATGACCATGCCGCTGGTGTCCTTGCGCCTGGAAAGCTGGGGCTACGGGCCCTTTGCCATCGGCGTGGTAGCGGCGATGCCGGCCATTGGCGTGCTGCTGGGCGCGAAGATTTCCAGTCGGCTGGCGGCCCGCTTCGGTACCGCCAACCTGATGCGCCTGTGCCTGTGGGCGGGTGCGCTCTCTATTGGACTGCTGGCGCTGTTGCCCAGCTATCCGGTGTGGCTGGCGTTGCGCCTGATTCTGGGCGTGGTGCTGACCATCATCTTCATTCTGGGGGAAAGCTGGATCAATCAGCTGGTGGTGGAGCAGTGGCGGGGGCGGCTGGTGGCGTTGTATGGCAGCGGCTATGCCCTGAGTCAGCTGGCCGGCCCCTTGCTGCTGGGCGTCCTGGGGACCACGCAGGACTACGGCTTCTGGGTCTCGGTGGGATTGCTGGTGGCGGCGCCCTTGCTGCTGTTGGGGCGTAGCGGAGCGCCGAGCACCGAGTCTTGCAATGTCACCCTGATCGACCTCTGGCGCTTCTGTCAGACGCTGCCGGCGATTGGTTGGGCGGTGGCCTTGTTCGCGACTTTCGAGGCTCTGATCCTGACCCTGCTTCCGGTTTATTGCTTGAGCCAGGGCTTCACCGAGGACGTGGCCCTGGCCATGGTCAGCACCGTAGTGGTGGGCGATGCATTGTTGCAGCTGCCGATCGGCGCCTTGGCTGATCGCGTCTCCCGGCGCGGCCTGTTCACCGGTTGCGCGCTGATCCTGCTGTGCTCCAGCCTGGCCATTCCCCTGTTGTTGGACAGCGTATTGATCTGGCCGTTGTGGGTGCTGTTCGGGGCCAGCGCTGGTGGGCTGTTCACCTTGTCGCTGATCCTGATCGGCGAGCGTTATCGCGACGATGCGCTGGTACGAGCCAATGCCCATGTGGCGCAACTGTGGGGTATCGGTTGTCTGATCGGTCCCTTGGTGGCAGGGGCGGGCAGCCAGTGGGTCAGCGGCCATGCGATGTTGCTGCTGGTGGCGGCGGGCGCCTTTGGCCTGTTGCTTCTGCTGCTGCGTCAGGGCGCTTTTGGTAGCGTCCAGGCGCAACCCTTGTAGCGCGTCAAAGCATGCGCTCCAGACCGATGCGAGTGCTCAGCCAGGCATTGATGCGTCGCCACCAACTGCCGGGCTCGTGGCTCAGGCTGTGCAGCTGCCCATGGTCCTCGGTGATCCAGACCAGCTTGCCGTCCTCCAGTTTGACCTGGTAGCTGAGGGGCGGCGCCATCCCTTGCAGGGCCAGGGCGCGTACATGCTCGGCCAGTTCGGGGCTGTCTACCAGTACCCCGACCTCGGTGTTCCACAGCACTGAGCGTGAATCGAAATTGAATGAGCCGATAAAGCTCTTCTGTCGGTCGAAGACCATCGCCTTGCTGTGCAGGCTGGAGTCCGAGCCCTTCAAGGAACTGCTGTGGAACAGCCGCGGACCGCTGCCGCCGCCCCGCTCTGCGGGTTGCCTGCGCAACTCGTAGAGCTTCACGCCGTGTTCCAGCAAGGCCCTGCGATAGGGTGCGTAGCCGCCATGCACCACCGGCACGTCGGTGGCTTCCAGGGCGTTGGTCAAGAGGCTGACCGCGACCCCGGCGTCAGCCCGGCCGGTCAGGTACACCAGCCCCGGCTGGCCCGGGACGAAGTAGGCCGAGACCATGATCAGTTCCTTGCTGACGCCCTTGAGTTCCGGTGCCAACTGGGTGGTCAGCAGCAAGTGCGGGTCGGGATCGCCCTTGGCCAGGACCTTGGTGGGGGCGTCCCACAGGGCCTGGTTCCAGGCCCAGATCAGTTCCTTGCGCCAGATATCCATGCGCGGCTGAGTCTGGTAGGTCATCAACTGGCGATACAGGGCCTGGTTCTGCCGGTGGCTGTCCTGTAGCGACTCTTCCAGGCGCTGGCGGGTGTTGTTCAGGGCCTGGGTCGAAGGTGCGTAAGACAGGAACTCGCCTATGGGGCGGCTCAGGGCACTGTTCCAGTATTGATCGAAGCTATGGCCCAACTGTTCGGCCACGGGGCCTGCGCTGAACATGTCGATGTCGGTGAAGTTGAGATTGGGTTCGGCATCGAAGTATTCATCGCCGATGTTGCGCCCGCCGACGATGGCCACGCTGTTGTCCGCCAGCCACAGCTTGTTGTGCATCCGGCGATGCTGTTGCGACAGGTTGAACAGGCGGCCCACGGCTCGGGTAACGCCGGTGCTGCGGCCCAGGTGCAGCGGGTTGAACAGGCGGACCTGGATCTGCGGGTGGGCGGCCAGGGTGGCGATGATCTGGTCCAGCCCGTCGCTGGTGGTGTCGTCCAGCAGGATGCGTACCCGCACACCTCGATCGGCAGCCTTGAGCAGCTCGTCCACCAGCATCCGGGTGCTGATGCCGTCATGAACGATGTAGTACTGCAGGTCGAGGCTGCTCTGTGCGTTGCGGATCAGCTCGGCGCGGGCCATGAAGGCTTCGGTGCTGTTGGGCAGCAGGCGAAAGCCGGAGCGTCCCTGGTAGGGGGCGGCCTGGGCCCGGATGGACTGGGCGAAGCTGGAGTCACCGGCGGCCAACGCTTGGCTGGGCTGGTAAGGCACTTCCTGGGTGGCGCAGCCGCCTAGCCCGAAGGTCAGGATCAGCGGCAGGATAAACCCCTGTTTACGGCTCAAGTCAGGTCGTCTCGCATCGCGGCGCGGGTTGGCATGGGGCAGTGGGCTTCCTGCAACGTGACCCGGGGTTCAGTCCTGGGTTTCGCTGAGCAGCTTGATGGCTGCGGAGCCGACTTTGCGTACCGCGTCTTCGATCTGCGCGGTTGGCTTGGCAGCGTAGTTCATCCGCAGGCAATTGCGGTATTTGCCCGAGGCGGAAAAGATGCTGCCCACGGCGATCTGCACGCCTTGGTCGAGCAATGCCCGGTTGAGTTTCAGAGCGTCGAAGCCTTCGGGCAGTTCGATCCACAGCATGAAACTGCCCTGGGGGCGACTTGCGCGGGTGCCCGTGGGGAAATAGCGGCTGACCCAATCGAGCATCAGGTCGCGATTGCGCTGGTATTGAGTACGCATCTTGCGCAAATGGGGCTCGAAATGACCGCTTTTCAGGAATTCGGCGATGGCCACCTGGGGCTGGGGGGCGGTGGAGCCGGTACTGATGTACTTCATGTGCAGCACCCGCTCCAGATAACGGCCGGGTGCGACCCAGCCGATACGCAGGCCGGGGGCCAGGGTCTTGGAGAAGGAACTGCACAGCAGAACCCTGCCGTCGTCGTCGAAGGACTTGATGGTTCGCGGGCGCGGGTAGGTGTAGGCCAGTTCGCCATACACATCGTCCTCGATGATCGCCACGTCGAAGCGCTGGGCCAGGGTCAGCAGGGCCCGCTTGCGCGACTCCGGCATGATGTAGCCCAAGGGATTGTTGCAGTTGGGGGTCAACTGTATGGCCTTGATCGGCCACTGCTCGAGGGCCAGTTCCAGGGCTTCCAGGCTGATCCCGGTAATAGGATCGGTGGGGATTTCCAGGGCTTTCATGCCCAGCCCCTTGAGGGTCTGCATGGCGCCGTGGAAGCTCGGCGAGTCTACGGCGACGATGTCCCCGGGCTCGCAGATAGCGCGAATGCTGGAAGACAGGGCTTCGTGGCAGCCGGTGGTGATCACCAGGTCATTGGCCCCCAGCTGGCAGCCAGAATCCAGCATCAGCCGCGCCACTTGCTCGCGCAATTCCAGCACGCCGTAGATGTTGTCGTAGTGCAGGCCGGGCATGTCCTGGCGCCGGCTGAGCCGGGCCAGGGCCCGTAGCAAGGGCTTCATGGTTGATGTGGTGATGTCCGGCATGCCGCGGCCCAGCTGCACCACGTCCTTGCGCGGCACCGCGCGGATCAGCTCCAACACCTGGTCCCACTGGGAGATTTCCACCGGACGCTGGGCCGGGCGACCGACTGCCGGTAGCGCAGGCAACTCACGGCTGGGGGGGACGAAGTACCCGGATTTTGGCTTGGGCATGGCCAGGCCGTTGTCTTCCAGCACGCGGTAGGCCTGCTGCACGGTACTCAGGCTGACCCCGTGTTCTACGCTCAGCGCGCGCACCGAGGGCAGTCGATCACCGGGGCGATAGAAGCCTTGTTCGATGCGGGTGCCCAGGAGTTCGGCGAGGTTCACGTAGAGGGTCATGGCGTTGGCTCGAAGTGGCAGTCACGGAGGACCAGTACAGATGAGGCAAAAATACGGCATTCAGCGGGATTTTTGGCAAATCTGTATGGAAGTAATACCGCTGTATTGGGTCTGTATTGGTTTTGGTGCGGCGCCCATCATGCTCGCTCATGGCAACTTGAGTAAACAGGAGCAATGGAGATGAACGGCTTGAGCGATGTGCGGCTGTCGTTACGCGGTCAGGAACTGGAAGTCGAGCAGGAGCGGGCGGCGGCGACCCTGTCGTGCACTGCGCCGTCCGGGCTGGGAACCTGGGACCTGTACTGGCATCGATTGCGTACCCGCAAGGCGTTGCTGGAGTTGACCGCCGAGGAGTTGCGGGATGTGGGGCTGAGCCGCGAGGAGGCGCGGGCCGAAGGCCTCAAGCCTTTCTGGCGGCTGTAATCCGCGGCGACAAGGAGCCGCGGAAGATCAGGCCAGCTCTTTCAGGCGATGCCAGAGCATGCCCAGGGCCAGCAGTGGCGAGCGCAGGTGCTTGCCGCCGGGAAAGGTGATGTGTGGCACCTTGGCGAACAGGTCGAAGCCGCCGCCCTGTTGACCGCTGATGGCCTCTCCCAGCAACTTGCCCGCCAGGTGTGTGGCGTTCAGCCCGTGGCCTGAATAGGCCTGGGCGTAATACACATTGGGCTGGTCCTTGAGTCGACCGATCTGTGGCAGGCGGTTGGCGCCGATGCCGATCATGCCGCCCCACTGGTAGTCGATCTTCACCTTGGCCAGTTGCGGGAACACTTCCAGCATCTTTGGCCGCATGTACGCGGCGATGTCCTTGGGGTCGCGTCCCGAGTAGTGGCAGGCACCGCCGAACAACAGGCGCCGATCGGCCGAGAGCCGGTAGTAGTCCAGAGCGACGCGCTGGTCGCAGACCGCCATGTTCTGTGGCAATAGCTCTTGTGCCTGGGCCTCACTCAAGGGTTCGGTGGCAATGATGTAGCTGCCGGCCGGCAGCACCTTGCCCCCCAGCTCCGGGTTGAGGTCGTTGAGGTAGGCGTTGCAGCCCAGCACCAGGGTCTTGGCGCGGACCGTGCCGCGATGGCTGTGGACCTTGACCTCGGGCCCGTAGTCGATGCGAGTCACTGCCGAATGCTCGAACAGACGCACGCCCATCTGCTGCGCCGCCCGGGCTTCACCCAGGGCCAGGTTCAGTGGATGCAGATGGCCCGAGCCCATGTCGATCAGCCCGCCAACGTAGCGTGTGGAGCCCACTACGCTGTGCATTTCACTGGCCTGCAACAGGCGGGTTTCGTGGCGATAGCCCAGGCTGCGTAGCTCTTCGGCGTCTTCGGCAAAACCCTCAAGGTCTGCCGGCTTGTTGGCCAGGTCGCAGTAGCCCCAGGTCAGATCGCAGGGGATCTGCAGGCGTTCGATGCGCTGGCGGACGATTTCCACCGCCTCCAGGCCCATGAGTTTCATCTGCCGCACGCCGTCGCTGCCGATCACCTTGGTGAACTGCTCCAGGCCGTGGCCGACCCCGCGAATCAACTGCCCACCGTTGCGGCCGCTGGCGCCCCAGCCGATCTTGCGGGCTTCCAGCAGGATCACGCTGAACCCGCGTTCGGCCAGTTCCAGCGCGGTATTGAGCCCCGAGAATCCGCCACCTACCACGCACACGTCCGCTGTCAGCTCGCCTGCCAGTGTCGGGTAGTCCGGCTGCGGCAGGCTGCTGGCGGCATAGTAAGAGGCGGTGTGCCGATCGCTGGCGGCGGATGGCTGAGCACTGGCGGGCATGGAAAGTGTCCTGATCAGGGGGTCTTTAAAAATTGCCGGAGCATAAGCCGGGGCTTTCGTTTGCGGCAACCGCATGACGCCCGGCCCTGTCTGCTGCCAGGCATTTAGGGCAGAATTCATGGCTATTCATGCCCCGGTAGCCTTTTTCATGAGCTGTAACCGTCAAATCGTCCGTAGTTTGCGTCAGCAGATTCCCTCTTTCGAGTGCGTTCCTGGTTGCCACGACTGCTGCGGCCCAGTCACCACTTCGCCTGAGGAAATGTCCCGCCTGCCGCGCAAGACCGCTGCCGAGCAGGACGCCGCCATGGACGAGCTCAACTGTGTGCACCTGGGCCCCAATGGCTGCACGGTGTATGACGAACGCCCGCTGATCTGTCGCTTGTTCGGCACCACGCCGAGCCTGCCGTGCCCCAACGGCCGGCGTCCCGTGGAGATGATCCACCCCCGGGTCGAGAAGCAGATCCACGACTACATGGCCAGCAATCGTCAGGTCCTGGTCTAGCCCCTCGCGCTCCGAGCCAGCTTGCCGCGGAACCGGCGCCCCTCATCTCAGTCCGGAATCGGCAGGCTCAGGCTTTCCTTCACTTCCTCCATCACGATGTAGCTCTTGGATTCCCGTACATGGGGCAGCTTGAGCAGGATGTCCCCCAGCAGCTTGCGATAGGACGCCATCTCCGAGATCCGCGCCTTGACCAGATAGTCGAAGTCCCCGGACACCAGATGGCACTCCAGCACGTGCGGTAGCTTCAGCACCGCCCGGCGAAACTCCTCGAAGGTATCCCCTGATTTGTAGTCCAGGCTAATCTCGACGAACACCAGCAGGCTGCCCTTCAAGTGCTGCGGGTTGAGCCGGGCGTTGTAGCCCATGATGATTCCTTCGCGTTCCAGGCGGCGCACTCGCTCGGTGCAAGGGGTGGTGGAGAGTCCGACCCGTTCCCCCAGCTCGGTGAAGGAAATGCGTCCATCGGCCTGCAGAATTCGCAGGATATTGCGATCTATCTTGTCCAGGGCACGACGGGTCTGATGATTGGTGCGCATAGGGGATGCCCCTCCGTGAAAAGCGATATTGCCGAGAATTCTCGCCAAATATAGGCGGTTATATAGTGAAAATCACTGCTCAATGTTTCTTACACTGCGCCCATCTTTGCTCTGAATAACAAACGTCAGCGGTCAAGCCGCGATGAGGGATATGAAAATGCGCGTTCTGGTCTTGGGCAGTGGCGTTATCGGAACCACCAGTGCCTATTACCTGGCTCGAGCCGGGTTTGATGTGACCGTGGTGGACCGCCAGCCGGCTGCAGCCATGGAAACCAGTTTCGCCAACGCCGGCCAGGTTTCCCCTGGCTATGCCTCGCCCTGGGCTGCTCCGGGCGTGCCGCTCAAGGCCATCAAATGGCTGCTGCAACGCCACGCACCGCTGGCAATCAAGGCCACCGCCGATATCGACCAATACCTGTGGATGGCGCAGATGCTGCGCAACTGCACTGCCAGCCGTTATGCGGTGAACAAAGAGCGCATGGTGCGTCTGTCCGAATACAGCCGTGACTGCCTCGACGAATTGCGTGCGGAAACCGGCATCGCTTACGAAGGTCGCAGCCTGGGCACCACCCAGCTGTTCCGCACCCAGGCGCAACTGGACGGCGCGGCGAAAGACATCGCCGTGCTCAAGGAATCCGGCGTACCGTTCGAGCTGTTGGATCGCGAGGGCATCGCCCGGGTCGAGCCGGCTCTGGCCAGCGTCACCGACATCCTTGCCGGTGCCCTGCGCCTGCCGAATGACCAGACCGGCGACTGCCAGATCTTCACCACGCGCCTGGCTGAAATGGCCATCAAGCTGGGGGTGGAGTTCCGTTTTGGCCAGGACATCCAGCGCCTCGACTTCGCCGGCGACCGGATCAATGGCGTGTGGATCGACGGCAAACTGGAAACCGCCGACCGCTACGTGCTGGCCCTGGGCAGCTACTCGCCGCAATTGCTCAAGCCGCTGGGCATCAAGGCTCCGGTGTACCCGCTCAAGGGCTACTCCTTGACCGTGCCGATCACCAACCCGGCGATGGCACCGACTTCGACCATCCTCGACGAGACCTACAAGGTCGCGATCACTCGTTTCGACAACCGTATCCGGGTCGGTGGCATGGCCGAAATCGCCGGTTTTGACCTGTCGCTGAACCCGCGCCGGCGTGAAACGCTGGAGATGATTGTCAACGATCTCTATCCTCAGGGCGGCGATCTGTCCCAGGCCAGTTTCTGGACCGGGCTGCGTCCTACCACCCCGGATGGCACGCCAATCGTCGGTGCCACGCCGTTCCGTAATCTGTTCTTGAACACCGGTCATGGCACCCTCGGTTGGACCATGGCCTGTGGTTCCGGTCGTTTGCTGGCGGACCTGATGGCCAAGAAAAAGCCGCAGATCAGTGCCGAAGGCCTCGATATTTCCCGTTATGGCAACCCTCAGGAGTCAGCTAAACATGTCAATCCAGCGCCAGCTCACCAATGAGCGCATGAGTCAGATCGTCGTTCACAGCGGTACGGTGTATCTGTCCGGGCAGGTCGGCGATGACATGAGTGCCGGGATCGAACAGCAAACCCGGGAAACCCTGGCCAACATCGAGCGTCTGCTGGACCTGGCGGGCACCGACAAGAGCAAGCTGCTGTCGGTGACCATCTACCTCAAGGACATCGATGCCCACTTCGCAGGCATGAACAGTGTCTGGGACCAGTGGCTGCCAAAAGGCGTGGCCCCGGCCCGGGCCACTGTGGAGGCCAAGCTCTGCGAGCCGGAAATCCTCATCGAGCTTTCCGTGGTGGCTGCTCTGCCTTAAGCGACAAGATCCCTCTCCCGGTGCCGGTGGCGGCCAGCTGTCATCCAGCACCGGTTTTTTATTCCCATGACCGCCTAGAAGTCTGCCGCCATGCGCCCTGCCCGTGCCCTGATCGATCTCCAAGCCCTGCGTCACAACTACCAACTGGCCCGTGAAGTCTCGGGTGTTCGCGCCCTTGCGGTGATCAAGGCTGATGCCTACGGCCATGGCGCCGTGCGTTGCGCCCAGGCGCTGGAGGCCGAGGCCGACGGCTTTGCCGTGGCCTGCATCGAAGAGGCCCTGGAACTGCGCGCCGACGGTATTGGTGCGCCGATCCTGCTGCTGGAAGGTTTCTTTGAAGCCTCCGAGTTGGCGCTGATCGTCGAGCATGATTTCTGGTGTGTGGTGCATTCGCTGTGGCAGCTCGAGGCCATCGAGCAGACACCGGTGGCCAAGCCGCTGACGGTCTGGCTCAAGCTGGATTCGGGCATGCACCGGGTTGGCCTGCATCCCAAGGATTACCAGACGGCCTATCAACGGCTGCAGGCCAGCGGCAAGGTCGAGAAGATCGTGCTGATGAGCCACTTCGCCCGTGCTGACGAGCTGGACTGCCCGCGCAGCAGTGAACAGGTCGCGGTATTCGAGGCGGCTCGTCAGGGGCTGGGGGCTGAAATCAGCTTGCGTAACTCGCCGGCGGTCATGGGCTGGCCGAGCGTGCCCAGTGACTGGGTGCGTCCCGGCATCATGCTTTATGGCTCTACGCCGTTCGAAGAAAACAACTCCGTGGCTGAGCGACTGCAGCCGGTCATGACCCTGGAATCCAAGGTGATCTGTGTGCGTGAGTTGCCCGCCGGCGAGCCGGTGGGCTATGGCGCCAAGTTCATCACCGACAAGCCGATGCGCATCGGCGTGGTCGCCATGGGTTATGCCGATGGCTATCCGCGCCACGCGCCGACCGGCACTCCGGTGCTGGTGGACGGCCAGCGCAGCCGCCTGCTAGGCCGGGTGTCCATGGACATGCTGTGTGTCGACCTGACGGATGTGCCACAGGCCGGGCTGGGTTCCCGGGTGGAATTGTGGGGCAAGAACATCCTCGCCAGCGAGGTTGCCCTGGCCGCCAATACCATCCCTTATCAGCTGTTCTGCAACCTGCGTCGGGTGCCGCTGGTGTACTGCGAAGACTGAGATTGCGCGGGTTGTACCGAAAGTCGCCTGCCCTCGGGGGAATCGGGGCCAAGTGTTGTAAATACTGAACGCTGTCGCCATGATAACGCTCAATTACAACAACGCCTGATTCCCGCCTAGGAGGCTGCCGCATTGGACGTCGGTGAACGACTACAATCCATCCGTAAACTGAAAGGTCTTTCCCAGCGTGAACTCGCCAAGCGTGCGGGCGTCACCAATAGCACCATTTCAATGATCGAAAAGAACAGTGTCAGCCCCTCGATCAGTTCACTGCGAAAGGTGCTGGGCGGCATTCCCATGTCCATGGTCGAGTTCTTTTCCGAGGAAATCCTCCAGGAAACGCCTTCTCAGATTGTCTACAAGGCCCACGAACTGATCGATATCTCCGATGGCGCAGTCACCATGAAGCTGGTGGGCCGGGCGCATCCGAGTCGTGCTATTGCGTTTCTCAACGAAATCTACCCGCCCGGCGCCGATACCGGGGAAGAGATGCTCACCCACGACGGCGAGGAAACCGGCATTCTTCTCGAAGGTCGCCTGGAACTGGTGGTAGGGCTGGAAACATTTGTCCTGGAGGCCGGCGACAGCTACTACTTTGAGAGTACGAAGCCGCACCGTTTCCGTAATCCGTTCGATGCTCCGGCGCGACTAATCAGCGCAGCCACGCCGGCGAATTTCTAGACCAAGAGGCATCCTGCAAGGTTTGCAGAGAGCCCCCCAGCGACATTTCGCCGCGATTAAGACCCCTTCGACTTTGGGGTTGTTTCAGTGTGGCGGGCTAACCGTTATACTTTCGCCCGCCTGCGAAACCGTGGCCGCAGGCGTGACTAGCCACCATTGAGGGTGTACGCGTGAACCTAATTATGAAAATGCTGGCCGCACCAGCAACCGTATTGGCCCTTTGGGCAGTCAGCGCTCAAGCTGCGACTAATGATGACATTGCCAAGCGTCTTGAGCCTGTTGGCCAGGTCTGCGTTCAGGGGCAGGAATGCAAGGGTATGGAAGTCGCTGCTTCTGCAGGTGGTGGCGGTGGGGCGAAATCCCCGGATGACGTGATTGCCAAGCATTGCAATGCTTGCCACGGCACCGGCCTGTTGGGTGCGCCGAAAATCGGTGACACCGCAGCCTGGAAAGAGCGCGCCGATCACCAGGGCGGCCTCGACGGCATCCTGGCCAAGGCCATCACCGGTATCAACGCCATGCCGCCTAAAGGCACCTGCGCCGATTGCACCGATGACGATCTCAAAGCGGCTATCCAGAAGATGTCCGGCCTGAAATAAGCCGCCATCTTCAGCGAAAAAGCCGCTTACGAGCGGCTTTTTTGTGGGCGTAATTCAGCCAGTGCACTGTTCAAGGCAGCAAACTCCCGGCAAGCTCGGTCCAACCTCAATTCATGGATGGTCCCCGGAGGGTCAGATGCTGCAATCCTGTTCTATCGAGCATGCGGTAGATGAAGTGCTCGCCCGTTTGCCGCAGCACATTCACATGGGCATGCCCCTGGGCCTGGGCAAGCCCAATCGTTTTGCCAACGCTCTGTATCGCCGCATTGGCCAATTGCCAGAACGCCAACTGACGATCTACACCGCCCTGAGCCTGGGCCGTCCGTCCCTGGGCGACGGTTTGCAGAAGCGCTTTCTCGAACCCTTCGTGGAGCGGGTGTTCGGCGACTATCCGGAACTGGATTTCCTTGCCGACCTGCACCGCGACAGCCTGCCGGCGAACATCCGCGTCGAGCAGTTCTTCATGCAGCCCGGCAGCCTTTTGCACAGCGCCGCAGCACAGCAGGACTACGTCAGCAGCAACTACAGCCATGCCGCCCGGGACATCAACGCCGCCGGCCTCAACCTGGTGGCGCAACTGCTGGCCCGCGATCCGCAACACCCCGGCCGCCTGAGCCTGAGCTGCAACCCGGATATCACCCTCGACATGCTGCCGATGATCGCCAAGCGTCGTGCGGCGGGGGAGACCATCCTGATTCTCGGCCAGGTCCACAGTGACCTGCCTTATATGCCCGGGGACTCCGAGATCGACGCTGCGGACCTCGATCTGCTGATCGACGAAGAAGAGCGCAGCACCCTGTTTTCCACGCCGAACATGCCGGTGGGGATTCAGGATCATTGCATCGGCTTGCATGCCAGCACCCTGGTGCGCGACGGCGGCACCTTGCAGATCGGCATTGGCTCCATGGGCGACGCGCTGACCGCAGCCTTGCTGGCACGGCAGGCCGACAACGACGGTTATCGTGCCCTGCTGGCGGATCTGCAGGTTGACCACTGGCAGGCGCTGATCGACCGCGAAGGCGGCGTCGAGCCCTTTGCCCAGGGGCTCTATGGTTGCAGTGAAATGTTCGTCAACGGCCTGCTGGCCCTGGCGGATGCCGGCATCGTGCGGCGCAAGGTCTACCCAACTTTGGAGCTGCAACAGCAAGCCAACGCCGGCACCCTGGATGCGGCCACGGCTGGCGGGGTCTCGGTCCACGGTGGTTTCTTCCTTGGCCCGCGCAGTTTCTATCAGCGGTTGCGCGAGCTGCCCAAGAGCAAGCTGGCGCAGTTCAACATGACCGCCATCAGCTACATCAACGAGCTGTATGGCCATGAAGAACTCAAGCGCCTGCAGCGCCGGGATGCGCGATTCATCAACAGCGCGTTCACCATGACCCTGATGGGCGCGGCGGTGTCCGATCAGTTGCAGGGCGGGAAGGTGCTCAGCGGTGTGGGCGGGCAGTACAACTTCGTTGCCCAGGGACATGCTTTGGCAGATGCCCGATCAGTGCTGATCCTGCGCAGTTGGCGTGAATCCGCTGGCGAGGTCAGCTCCAACATCGTCTGGGAGTACGGCCATTGCACCATCCCGCGCCATCTGCGGGACATCGTGATCACCGAGTACGGCATTGCCGATCTGCGGGGTAAAACGGATGCGCAAGTGATCGAGGCGCTGCTCAACATCAGCGACTCACGCTTTCAGCCGGGGTTGATGGAGCAGGCACAGAAGGCCGGAAAACTGCCGAAGGATTTTCGTCTGAACCCGCGTTTTACCGACAACAGCCCACAGCGTTTGCAGAATATCCAGGCGCGTCATAGCCACCTGTTTCCGGAGTATCCGTTGGGCAGTGATTTCAGCGATGAAGAGCGTGACCTGCTGCGGGCGCTGAACTGGCTCAAGAGCAAGTTCAAGCTCAGCGAGATCCTTGAGCTGGGCAAGGCGGCACTCGATGCGCCGGAGCCTGAGGAATTTGCGGCGCACCTTGAACGCATGGGGCTGGAGCAGCCCGATGGGCTGCGCGAGGAGCTGTATCAGCGGTTCCTGCTGGCCGGGCTGCAGGCCACTTCGCCAACGCTGTCGTAGGAGCCGGCTTGCCGGCGAATGGGCCATTAAGTCTTGCGCTGCTCTCAAGGGCGCCTTCGCTGGCAAGCCAGCTCCTACACAAGTCAACTCCTGAGCAGGCCTGGCGGGCGAGGTTACTCGATGAAGGTGACCACGCCGCCGGCCAGGGATTTGACCCGGGCCAGGGATTCCACGCGGTAGCCCTGGGAGTCCAGTTCGGCACGGCCACCCTGGAAGGACTTCTCGATCACGATGCCCAGGCCGGCCACGGTGGCGCCGGCCTGCTTGATGATCGAGATCAGTGCCTGGGACGCCTTACCGTTGGCCAGGAAGTCATCGATGATCAGCACGCGATCGCTGCTGGTCAGGTGCCGTGGGGAGATGGCGACGGTGCTTTCCACCTGTTTGGTGAAGGAGTATACGGTGGCCGACAGCAGGTTCTCGGTCAGGGTCAGGGACTGGTGCTTGCGGGCGAAGATCACCGGCACGCCCAGGTTCAGACCGGTCATGATGGCCGGGGCAATCCCCGAGGCTTCGATGGTGACGATCTTGGTGATGCCCGAGTCCTTGAATAGCGTGGCGAATTCATCGCCGATCAGCTTCATCAACTGCGGGTCGATCTGATGGTTCAGAAAGGCGTCGACTTTCAGTACTTGATCGGAAAGCACGATGCCTTCTTCGCGAATTTTCTTGTGCAGTGCTTCCACGGAGCTTCCTCAAATAGCGCCTGTTGCGCCAAAGGTCAGTTAAAAATAGTCGATTTTAGCGCTTTAACATCGCGCGTATATCCGCCAAAGCGCTATTGCCGCGAACGGCTTTGACTTCGGTCGGCGTGTCGTCATTGCCTTCCCAGGCCAGGTCGTCCGGGGGCAATTCATCGAGGAAGCGGCTCGGTGCGCAGTCGATGATTTCACCGTATTGCTTGCGCTTGGCCGCGAAAGTGAAGGCCAGGGTCTGGCGAGCACGGGTAATGCCCACATAGGCCAGGCGTCGTTCTTCCTCGATGGTATCGGCTTCGATACTGGAGCGGTGCGGGAGGATTTCCTCTTCCATGCCCATGATGAACACGTAGGGAAACTCCAGCCCCTTGGAGGCATGCAAGGTCATCATTTGTACACCTTCGGCGCCGTCTTCCTCTTCCTGCTGGCGTTCCAGCATGTCCCGCAGGACCAGCTTGCCGATGGCGTCCTCGACGGTCATTTCGCCGTCTTCGTCTTTTTCCAGGGTGTTCTTCAAGGCCTCGATCAGGAACCAGACGTTGCCCATCCGGTAGTCCGCGGCCTTGTCGCTGGAGCTGTTGGTGCGCAGCCAGTTCTCGTAGTCGATGTCCATGACCATGCTGCGCAGTGCGGAGATCGGGTCTTCGCCGGCGCATTGTTCACGGACCCGGTCCATGAAGCGCTTGAAACGCGCCAGGCGGTCGGTGAAACGGCTGTCCAGGTGCTCGCCCAGGCCGATTTCATCGGTGGCGGCGTACATCGAGATCTTGCGCTCGGTGGCGTAGTTGCCGAGTTTTTCCAGGGTCGTGGAGCCGATTTCCCGGCGCGGCACGTTGATCACCCGGAGGAAGGCGTTATCGTCGTCCGGGTTCACGATCAGGCGGAAGTAGGCCATCAGATCCTTGACTTCCTGGCGTCCGAAGAAGCTGTTCCCGCCGGACAGGCGATAGGGCACCTGATGGTGCTGCAGCTTCAGTTCGATCAGCTTGGCCTGGTAGTTGCCCCGGTAAAGAATGGCGAAGTCGCTGTAGGGCCGGTCGGTGCGCAGGTGCAGGCTGAGGATCTCCATGGCCACCCGTTCGGCCTCGGCGTCTTCGTTGCGGCAGCGGATCACGCGGATCTCGTCGCCGTGGCCCATCTCGCTCCACAACTGCTTTTCGAACTCGTGGGGGTTGTTGGAGATCAGCACGTTGGCGCAGCGCAGGATACGGCTGGTGGAGCGATAGTTCTGCTCCAGCATCACCACTTTCAGGGACGGGTAGTCGTCCTTGAGCAGCATCAGGTTTTCCGGGCGCGCGCCACGCCAGGCGTAGATCGACTGGTCGTCGTCGCCCACCACGGTGAACTGGTTGCGTTTGCCGATGAGCATTTTCACCAGCAGGTACTGGCTGGCGTTGGTGTCCTGGTATTCGTCCACCAGCAGGTAGCGGACCTTGTTCTGCCATTTCTCCAGGATGTCGGCGTGTTCTTCGAACAGCTTCACCGGCAGCAGGATCAAGTCATCGAAGTCCACCGCGTTGAACGCCTTGAGCGTGCGTTGGTAATGGGTGTAGACGATGGCTGCGGTCTGCTCCTTGGGGTTGCGAGCATTTTCCAGGGCTTGGGCCGGCAGGATCAGGTCGTTCTTCCACGAACCGATCATGTTCTTGATCTCGTCGACGCCGTCGTCCCCGGAATACTCCTTCTGCATGATGTCGGTCATCAGGGCCTTGACGTCGGCTTCGTCGAAGATCGAGAAGCCCGGCTTGTAGCCCAGCCGCGCATGCTCCTTGCGGATGATGTTCAGGCCCAGGTTGTGGAAGGTCGACACGGTCAGGCCACGGCCTTCGCCGGCGCGCAGCAGGGTGCCGACCCGCTCCTTCATTTCTCGCGCGGCCTTGTTGGTAAAGGTCATGGCGACGATGTACTGGGCGCGGATGCCGCAGTTCTGGATCAGGTGCGCGATCTTGCGGGTGATCACGCTGGTCTTGCCGGAGCCTGCGCCGGCGAGCACCAAAAGAGGGCCGCCGACATAGTTCACGGCTTCTTGCTGCCGGGGATTGAGTCGGGACAT